>JBJSXX010000133.1:0-18599 GCA_046086605.1 Pirellula sp.
ATCCGAGGAACTCTGCTGCAACGAATCAGTTCAAGACATTCCAACGACCCAGGAGCAGGATAGAGTGGTGCATTCGACGATTGCAGCGGTAACCCAAGACATCGAGAGTCTGTCGTTTAATACTGCGATCGCAAGAATGATGGAATTCGTCAATCACTTCACCAAGGAAGAAGCTCGCCCGAAATCTGCTATGGAGTGCTTGACTTTGCTTTTAGCGCCCTTTGCTCCTCACTTGTCTGAGGAACTCTGGCGCGTACTAGGTCATGATCAATCGTTGGCCTATGTGGCTTGGCCCAAGGCCGACCCGGAAAAGATGAAAGTCGACTCGGTCGAAATTCCGGTTCAAGTAAACGGAAAGGTGAGAACCAAGATTCAGATGCCTGTGGGAATTGACAGTCAGCACGCGCAGCGTTTAGCGATGTCGAGCCAGCGGGTTATCGAGTTGATCGACGGCAAGGAATTGCTCAAGGTCGTGGTTATCCCGGGCAAGATGATCAACATCGTCGTCAAAAGCTAGCGTGCCACCTCGTCGAGATAATCACGCTTGTAAACGTCCGAAGAGGATAAAATTCTAAAGGGATAGTTGTTTTTCCAAATTAACATGAAACCGGAGTAACCCTACTTGCATTCTCGAATCGAAGCACGACAATTTGTTGTGCTGGGTTAGATTCGCTGGGCTAATCCTGCAGGTATTTGAATCTGATTCAGTTTTTGGAAAAAGACGATGGAACGAGAGAATCAATCTTCATTGGTTGAGGTAGAAAGAACCATGGAAGTGGTTCTTCGAAATTACATTCCCCGCGATACGCCCGAGAATGTGTACCTAAGTTTACGAGGCTACCATTATTTAGTTTTAGGGGTCTTTGCTTTTTGGACGATGGTCCGAGTCGCGACGATTGCAGGTAAGCATTACTACAGTGTGAGCCAGACGGCTGAGTCGCTCATGCCAGTGGAGATCCGCTGTGGATCCTTAGGGGCGTTGATTTGCGTTTTGTTTGCAGCATTCAACTTGATTACTGCTGTCGGACTTGCTAGCAAGGAGTCATGGGGTTGGTGGTTGGCTTTGATCGGTTTGACCTGGGGAATTGTGCAGGGACTCGGAGACGGGTTGATTGCGGTGTACTTTAGTCAATCTGCTTCAGTAAGTGCGTTTCACGTTGCAATCGGATTGGCAATGTGCTTGGCCCTAGGGTGGCTCATCTACATTCATCTTTCATCTGGCATGAGGGTGAAGTTCGAAGTGAGCACAAAAACAGAGATTGCATCTGCGGTTGGGATTGCAGGTGGAGTGATCCTAGGAGTCTGTTTTGTCGCCTGGGTTTGGTCAGCTCAGGTTGTTTGAGTCCATGCAAGTCTTGCTACACCCATAACTTTAGCCGTCCATCGAGTCGACCGGGCAGGGCTTTATCGACCCAACGATTGATTTGGGGCTTGTTGTATCGAACGCTGAAGTGGCCGCAGATGATTCTTTCGTTTTGGAAGAGATCCTTGCGTTCGACGAAATCGTCCAGGTGCATGTGTCCATCTTTGTGGATGAGATCTTTGCGGTGATCGGGGGCCAGGAATGTCATCTCGGTGATGAGGATTTTGGCGCGAAACATATCGGGGTTGCGATCGAGTCCAGCCGGGGCGGTATCTCCGGTGTATGCAACTAGAGGGGTTCGAGTTTCCGAAGTGACTTCGACACCCGAAAGCCTAGCGTCACGGATTTGGTCACCGGTCCAATCGGCGAATTCGGCTTTGAGTTTTCGTCGTTTTTCCCAAACGATAAAGCCCAACGCGGGAATCGAATGCTTCATCGCATGAGTCGTCACGAGAAGCTCTCGGGTTAGGTCAATTTCTTGGTTCTCGCGAAGCGGAACGAGTTCGCAGGGCATGCGACCTCGATCCAACCTCGTAAAGACCTTGAGCATCTGATCGACCGTCGACAGTGCATAGTCGGGCAAATAGAGCGTTGGGCGTTCCATTTTCATCATCCGTCGTCTGGCCACATACGCGGGGATCGCAGCAATGTGATCTAGGTGCGGATGGCTGATAAAGGTCCGGGGCAAAGACATAAAATCCCAAGGTTGAGCCCCAAGGTCAAAACCCAGCTTTAGTTCAGCGATTCGCCAATAGCTTTGTACCGCTGCGCGGGAATATCCGTCGATGGTCAATCCAGCATAATGCATCGATAGGGTCGGCGCATTATCCACCGAACCGATTCCATCTTCGACTACGCTATAAGAATCCTCATTAACTTCATGATCCATTGGAAATTACCTCGCGAGTTGTTTTAGTCTATCAGAAGTACTTTGACGCGATGGTTTTCACCAGTGGCTCAAGCTTGGATCGAGCGACCTTGGACCATTCTAAGACATCCGAGTGTTCTGTTGCGCTGGGTTGATCTGGATTGGCAACGTTGGTAACCACGGAGAAGGCCAATACCGGGACACCAGAACGCATGGCCAAAAGTGATTCTGGAACGGTACTCATTCCTACCATCTCGGCTCCCATATGGGCAAAAGCCCGATACTCTGCGCGCGTTTCATAATTAGGTCCTCGAGTTGCCAAGTAGGTTCCTGTGCTTAACTGAAACCCGAGTTCGAGGGCAGTTTCTTGGGCCCGGGCTAGCCACAATGGGTCATAGGATCGATATGAACGTCCAAGCATAGACGCAATGGCCGGATTTGGGTTCGGGATTTTTGGGCCTTGGAACAACCAATCGATATGAGAATCGATCGCAACGACTTGGCCACTTCGAAACCTTGGGTTGATCCCCCCCGATGCGTTCGAAAGGATCACAAGTTCTATGCCTAGATCGATGAGCGTACTTAGGGGTACGAGTGCCTCCTCGGGTGACCAACCTTCATAAAGGTGGCAACGGCCTTGAAGCATGGCGATTTGGATTCCCCCGAGAGTGCCGAAAATCAAGTACCCCTGATGGCCTTGGACTCTTGGCAAGGGAAAATGTGGGATCGCTTCGAATGGGATCCTTGTCGGTTGCTCGATGGAATCTGCAAGTCCCCCTAAACCGCTTCCAAGGACCATTCCAATCCGTGGCTTACACGCTGGATAGTGCTCTCGAAGCCAGGCTATTGGCGTTGAATTGAAACCGTTGCTCGTGGGTAGAATTGGAATGGAACTGACTCCTAGAAAAAGCCCCGTGGCTAGTGTGCCCTAGGAGTGGCTTGCTGCGTCGTACTCGAGCACTCCGGTCAGAAGTGTTGTCAGCCTAGGTTCGGCATCGTTGGCGATGGCGATGATCTTAGAGACATCGGCAGGTTCAAGGGCATCAGGCAGGCACATATCGGTAATGACTGAGAATCCTACTGTTCGCATGGAACTGTGAACGGCGACGATCACCTCGGGAACCGTCGACATCCCTACGACATCTGCCCCAATCTGTCTTAGGAATCGATACTCGGCTCGAGTCTCAAGATTCGGACCTGCGACTGCAACAAAAACTCCTTGATGGGCGACGATGTCCGATTTGCGAGCGATTCGCAAGGCTTCACGGATCAATCGGCGGTCGTAGGGTTGGCTCATATCTGGAAAGCGAGGGCCGAGTCGATCGTCATTGATACCGATCAGAGGATTTCCGCCCATTAGATTGATATGGTCATCGATAAGCATGATATCTCCTGCTTGATAATTCGGGTTCATACCTCCGCAAGCATTCGAGACCATCAACAGTTTGGCACCCAAGAACTTCATCACTCTCACGGGCAGGGTGATCAGATCAAGCGGATAGCCTTCGTACATGTGGAACCGACCTTCCATCGTCACGACGGGGACGCCGGAGAGTTCGCCGCACAGCAGTCGCCCGCGATGGCTTGTTGCCGTGGACTTCAGGAAGTGTGGAATTTCCGAATAATCGAATTCGGCTTGCACATGGATCTTACTTACCAGTGGTCCAAGGCCTGTGCCGAGGATGATACCCGCGTGGGGTTTTTTGCCCCATTTCTTTTGGATCACGGCGCAAGCGTCTTGTGTTTTGTCGTAAAGATCAAGCATCTTGAAACCTAACTTCGAAATCTTCGCAGGAACTACCTAAGGATCATCTCATCGACGGTTCTACCCGATGGAATCATCGGTAGAACGTGCTCTTGGTAGGGGACTTGTACATCGAGAACATAAGGTCCTGGATAGTCGATCATCTCCAACAAAGCCGGTTCTAGATCCGCCTTGTTGCGAATAGTCGCTGCACCGCAACCAAAGCCTTTGGCGATGCTGACAAAATCGGGGTAACGATTTTCTGCGTACGTGTGCGCGACGGTAGAGCCTGGCCCTCTGGCTTCTTCGTGATCGATGGGGCCTAGGTAGGTGTGGGCGCGGTTGGATCCCATGAAACGATCCTCCCATTGGACGACCATGCCTAAGTGCTGATTGTTTAGCAATAGAACTTTCACAGGAAGCTTTTCGCAATGGAGGGTCGCTAGTTCTTGGATGTTCATTTGGAAGGATCCATCGCCATCGATATCGATGACTAGTGCATCTTTGTGAGCGGCCTGGACACCCATGGCAGCGGGCAATCCGAAGCCCATGGTTCCGAGTCCGCTACTGCTGAGCCAAGTCCGAGGTCGTCGGAATTGGAAAAACTGAGCGGCCCACATCTGATGCTGGCCCACCCCGACGGTGACAAAGGTCTTGCGATCAGCCGTAAGATTCGAGAGGGTTCGGATGGCGTGCTGCTGCAAAATACCGTCAAAATTTTGATCGTAACCGAAAGGATGTTTAGCTTTTAGATCGCGGCAATGATCCACCCAAGCCTGAATATTCTCAGGTGGCTCGACGATTTTATTTAGTTCGCTAAGTGCGTATCGAATGTCGCTCCTGACTGCGATATGAGCCACTTTATTCTTGTTGAGTTCCGACGCATCGACATCGACGTGCACGATCTTGGCGTTCTTGGCAAACGAAGCCAAATGCCCTGTCACTCGGTCATCAAATCGAACCCCGAGGGCCAACAAAAGGTCGCAGTCTCGGACGGCATAGTTTGCATACGCAGCACCATGCATTCCAAGCATATCCAATGATAACGGGCCATCGGCTGGATAGACTCCAAGCCCCATCACCGTCATTGTCACGGGAATACCAGTCTTTTCGGCAAATTTGCGAAGTTCCTCGGAAGCTTCTGCCGTGACAATCCCTCCGCCACAATAGATGATGGGACGTTTTGAGTGCCGAACGGCTGCGGCAATTTGACGAATTTGCTCAGGGGCTGCGTTGGGATGCTTTGTGGGTGAATACCCAGGCAGGTTCATCGGGACATCCCAATCGACTTCACAAGAGTCCAACTGAACATCCTTGGGCATGTCGATCAGAACAGGACCAGGCCTGCCGGTGGTGGCAATGTAAAACGCCTCTTTCATCACCCTTGCGACATCGTCGACTTTGGTCACTAGATAATGATGCTTGGTGATCCCGCGACAAATTTCGACGATGGGGGTTTCCTGGAAGGCATCGGTACCGATAACCCCAGTGGGGACTTGGCCTGTGATTGCAATCAGAGGGATGCTATCGAGTTTCGCGTCAGCGATGGCCGTTACCAGGTTCGTCGCTCCGGGCCCACTGGTGGCCATGACCACGCCAATCTTTCCGGTCGACCGAGCGATCCCTTGGGCCGCGAAAGCCCCCCCTTGTTCGTGCCTTGGCAAAATCGTTCGTAGTCGACCTTCGTATTTCGTGAGTGACTGGTGCATGGGCATCGAGCAGCCACCGGGGTAGGCAAATACGATTTCCACGCCGTGATCCACCAATGATTTGACCAGAATATCCGCACCGGTCATCACAGAAGTTTTTCGTTCGGTCGTCAGTGGAATCGTCATTTCGATCTCCGTTTTGAATTCGCGTTACCAGTATCTTCGAGAGCATTCCTTCGAGGCAGAAACTATACCACTAGATTGAAAAAAGGTCGAATGCTCGTTTCGTGAACCAACCCCCAATCAAACCATCCCAAGTGCGACATATCGACACCAAACACGACGATTTGTCGCACTCAAAAAAGTGCAACCATCCTGCGGCGTTGGTTTTTGTATCAAATTGTTGTGGATTCACGCTTTTTTAATTTTCTGGACAACTGGCACAGGGCTTGCTCCCTGGGGAGTCAACTCCAGTCTAGCGTATGTCGGTACTTGCTCCGGGCATCATCAACCTCCCAACCGGTTATGATGGCGAGAATCGAATTGAGCGTTAGTCTGGAGTTTTTTTATTCGATCCCCCAAAGTTTGAGCTTCCGCTGGAGGGTTCGAACTGAAATCCCAAGGGTGTGAGCAGCGTGTGTTCGATTCCCATAGGATTTCCTAAGGGCAGATAGAATCGCTTCTTTTTCCAGATCATGAAGATTGTAGGAACCCTTAAATTCGTGGTGTTGTTCGCTCAGAGGATTGCCGCTTAGGTATTTCGGAAGGTTCCGGACAGTTAGAACTCCATCTTCTCCCATGACCATCATGTTTTCGATGACGTTTCGAAGTTGCCGAACGTTTCCTGGCCATTCGTAACCTTGTAGATACTCCATCAGCTCCGGAGCGACTTGTGGCACGCTTCGAAGATGCCTTTTGGCGCAGTCTCGCAAAAAGTGGTCAACCAGGATTGGGATATCTTCAGGGCGTTCTCGCAGGGATGGCAGTTCGATCGTCAAAACATTGAGCCTGTGGTACAGATCGACTCGAAACTGGCCGTCTTCGACCATCTCTGGCAGATTCCTGCTGGTCGCTGCGATTAATCGAATATCCACCTGGGACTCGACATTCGAGCCCACTGGCGCAAATTTGTAGGTCTCTAGGACGCGGAGCAGTTTGGGTTGGAGCATTTGCGGAAGGTCACCGATCTCGTCCATGAAAAGCGTGCCTCGATTGGCGGTACGAAACCTTCCCTCTCTAGATTCTGCCGCACCGGTGAACGCACCCCGAACGTACCCGAAGAGTTCCGATTCAATCAGCGCATCGGGCAACGCCGTGACATTCACTGCAACAAACGGTTCGACTCGTCGACGGCTATTTTCGTGGATCGCTGAGGCTACGAGTTCCTTTCCGGTACCGGACTCACCGACAATCAGCACCGTGGAGTCTGAACTGGAGACTTTTACGATCTGTTCGAAAACCTCTCGCATCTGGCGAGATTGTCCGATCATTCGTCCAATTCCACCAGCATCGATCTGGGAGCTATTTTTCTCACGGACACGCATGGGAAGATAGCGATTCAAAAGCATCAATAGTTCATCTGGTTTAAGCGGCTTGGTGAGGTAATCCGAAGCACCAAGTTTCATGGCTTCAACCGCCGAGTGGATATCACCATAAGCCGTAACCATGAGCACTGGCACCGAGGGTTTGGTCTCTCGCCATTGCCTAAGCACATCCAGGCCGTCGTCGGTACCTAGCCGCAGGTCACATACAACAATATCGACAGGGTCCTCGAAAGCCCGAATCGCCTCGGGTCGGTTTCCCGCTCCGATCGTGTTGTAACCTTCAGACCGCAGCATTCGCGAAAGCGCTTCGCGTTCGCGCACTTGATCTTCGACCACGAGAATGGTCATTGCCGTGTTCATGAAATTTTGGTACTTCGGTTAGAGGTTAAGGTTCGTCAGGTGTTTTTTGGGATGCGAATATTAGAAGTGTTAGGACGCAGGGGCTTCGAGTACGAGTAGCATTTTAGCTTTCGGTTTTTAATGCATCGACCCACGCTGGTTTTGCTTGAAATCGCAGAGTCAATTTTAAACCGCCGAGCTCTTCGCTCCGTTGGCTTGAAACGCTTCCTCCGGAAGCTTCAATCAAGTTTCTTACAACAGCCAGTCCCAATCCTGCACCATCGGGCCGTGTGCTGTAGAAAGGCTCAAAAATCTTTTCCAGCAGTTGCGATGGAACACCTGGACCAGAGTCTTCTATGGATACAATCACGGTTTGTGAGTCACAGCGCAAAGAGATTCGGATTTGCCCCCCACTGATCATCGCTTGCTGCGCGTTTTGTAGAAGATTAATCAAGATTTGCCGGAGGTATTTCTTCGACACCTTGCCGATAGCAATCTCATCGTCGAACCGATAATCTATTTGTATTCCATGGTGCGTATGGGTGGTTTTGAGAAACTGAAGTACGGACTGAATTTCGCTATCGAAATTAAGCCAAGTTTCCTGGCTTTCGTCGGTTTTTACAAATCCAAGCAATTGGCCGATCAGCTCATTGACACGCTCGATCTCCCCGACCGATTCGTGGATCATGACCAGGGCTTCTCGTTGATCCATGGGAGATTCACCTCGAATCAACTTCTCTGAGGAAAACAGGTTTAGACGAATAGAGTTTAGCGGATTGCGCAACTCGTGGGCCATGCTCACGACGAGTTTACTTAAGTCCGCTAGACGCCTTGTCTCGGAATTTTTCAAAGCCACCTCGAGGTCTCGTGAATGGGAACCTAAGCGGAAAACGAAAACGGCAGTCGTCGCGACGATCATTGTCATGGCAAGGAGTACTGAAAACCAAACAAACCAGCGAGATCGTTCGGCCGACGCTACTTGACCGTCTAGCCACTGCATCGGGATCGCTGTTCGATAAACTCCAATCCGTTGATTCCGGAACTCGATCGGTAAACCTATTTCAATTGCAAAGGCTTCCCTCGATTCGACTTGGCGTGTAACATCGCGCACGTACTGAACAACCTTTGGAAAACCAGGGACTTGTTGTCGCTCAAGTACCCTATCCTTCAACGAATCAATCTTGCCTCCAGAAGACCTTATCGATCCCGCTGCGTCTTCGATGTAAGCATAGATCCGGTTCTCAGGCAACTCGATCATACGAAACCAATGTTCAACCAACCAAGGAGCGACGGTGGGTTCCGAAAAATCATCGAGTGTCTTGCCTTCTCGTAAGTCACTTTGGATACGAATGATTGTTCGTCCGATATGAGACTCAAGGTTGGAAATTTCGGAGCTCATGATCAATGAACGGCGATTGCTTAGATCATTCCATAGTCCCAGAATGCAAACACCTGCCACAAGCAAAAAAGAGACGAAAATCCCGACCAGGGGAAGATTTCGAATTCTCTCGCTGGAGGCTCGCACGGCAAACCGAGCAGTATTCATAAAGTTAATTCCTCGAAGTTTTCGTCTTCCAAGCCCGTTATTATGGCTCATACTCTTGGATTATGGAATCCGATTCGATTTTCAAACGGCTAATCTTTGCACTTCCTACCAACTCGCTTGAGGAGCTACCCTCGGGCCGCGCCCAAGGGGGCCCACTCGATGGGCAGGGAAACCAACGGCTTTTTCTTGACTACCATCAAGCCTGGACCTCTTTGTGGTCTCCAAGGATCCTTGGTCGTCTGGGGTTTCTTCCTGAATCTCGACGGTGCGACCGAGCAGGTTTGGATGTCGAAAACGCTCTGGTGATAGTTCCCAAATTCTCCGAGGAACTCTTGGATCAACCGCTCCAAGAACAGCTTGAGATCTCCGGCAATAAAGTGCTCTTTAGTGATTCACGAGCCAGAGACTTGATCATCGAAGAAATCTCTCGGCTGGTAGGGGTTGAAAGTGTTCAAGGAGGATCGGCCCCCAACACTCCATCTGAGATTCGAAAAGACTTGGAAAATGACTTTTTGGCTTTCGGCTATGCGGTCCTGCAGATCCAGCAAATGGCAAGAAAGCTGCGCTACTCATTCAATCTCGACTGGATGATCGTATCGGATCAGATCATTCAAGGTGCATGCAATTTCAACCAAGGCAATTACGATGAAGCGGATCGATGGCTGACGGCTGCCTTCGATTCGCTATCCCAGGAAAGAGATCGATACTGCTCGCAACAAGGCTACCTGTTGCATCTGGTGCTTACAGC
Source organism: Pirellula sp. (assembly GCA_046086605.1). Taxonomy (GTDB): domain Bacteria; phylum Planctomycetota; class Planctomycetia; order Pirellulales; family Pirellulaceae; genus JBKCUI01. The sequence goes on from JBJSXX010000133.1 coordinate 9,802, forward strand.
TCCGAGTACCCTCGGTAATCGCTTCGCATCCCAACTCCAATGCCCATCGCCTCTGAGCCTCTTGGCAACTACCGAGACGATCCAAAAGCTTCGAGCATCGAGCCCTGATTCATTCGATAAACTCGCCGATCGAATCAATCAAAAATCCTTGTGCCTCGTCGGTGGTTTTCGTCGTGAAGTAACTCACACCTACCTTAGTGAAAAAGCTCTCATGAGGAGTTTTCAAAGGGCCAACGCTCACTGGGCTGAGCTAGGATTGCCCCCGACGAAGATCCTGGCTCCGTTTTTTCCAAGCGTCCCAGCGCACTTGCCGAGCATTGCCAAGCTGTATGGTTTTCAGGGAGCTTTGCTTGAAAAATACCTCGATGGCATGATCCCGGAAAAGGAACATGCGAAACTCAAGTGGCAATCCTCCTCCGAAAGCCCCTCGATCGATGTCGTCTTAGGGCACTTGGTCGATGCCATCGATCCTGAATCGCTGCTGGGCCTTGGGGCCGCGATGGCAAAGCAACTCGACTATCACCAGGTTCCAACGTTGGTTTTAGCTCATTGGCCCGATCGTACTTGTGAGATTTTTGAGGATCTTCTCCGTATCAATCGGCGAACGCCATCGATAGGAAAATGGATTCTGTCCGATGAATACTTTCACTCCACTTCACAGCCCTACTGGACGGATCAGTTCGGATCGCAGCACTTTCCATTCGCAGTCCCAAAGCAACCCGAGAAGATCCATGAACTTCAAAGGAGCCTTATCTCCTTGCAACGCAATCTCCATGGGCTTGAGCGACTCGCAGATATGCTCAAGTGCTGGATATGTGCAAAGAAAACCCATGGAGATGCGGATGTTCAAGGGCCTGAAAATTCTGTGCTAGCCGAAATTGATAAACTTCTCGAACAACTTGACTCGCAAGCGGCCCATGGCGAATCGAAGCTTCAGAACGATACTTCATGGGCAAAGGATCTGGCCCCGAGAATCTTGGATTTGAGAGTGCAAGCAGAGCGGATCCTCCGAGGATTTCTCGGATCAAGTCAAGATTGGCTCGTGCTAAACGACGCAAGTCACCCGCGACGCCTTGGCTTAGTCTTGGGTAACTCAGAATTTGCAGTCGACCCCCAACAGTCCGATCGAATCGTATCGCTTAGCCCGCTTCGTACCCAAATCTCCCAATCTCATGCGATTATCGACTTGCCTCCGATGGGGTTTGCTCGCATCAAAGCCGGGATCCCCAGGCAAGCGACTTCAGCCAAATCGGGCGGTTTACTGAAGTCGTTATTGGGGCAGTCTTCCAAGGTTTCCCAAAAGGATGGTTCCTTGGCCAATGAGTTCATCGAGTTGCAAATCGATCCAAAGAAAGGGCACTTGCGATCCTTTTATATTCGAGACCAACGAGGTAATCGTCTAAGCGCCATGGTCTCCTTGGCTGGAAAACCAGCAGGTGATCATCATCGCTTGAGCGACAACGATTGGATTCCCCTGAGCGAAACTCGTGTCGAGACACGCGACCCGAGCGATTCCTTCGGGACTGTTGTTACGCGTGGTGTTTTTAATCACAAGCCTGATCCGCAAGGAAATCTTCCTTGGATTGAGCAAAGCCTAACGCTTCAAAAAGGCAGCAAATGGGTCGAGGTGCAACTAACTGGTGGCGGATTCGACAGGGCTATGTGCACACCTGTTTGGCGAATGATATGGCCAAGCGAGGCTGCGACTTTAGAGCTCTGGTCGCATGGGAACAAATGCAAGTGGCTTGGGCCCCTTCAGGCAAACATCGAACTCATTGAGATCGATGACGCTCAGTACAAAATTTACTTTGCAACCGGTGGACTCAGTTACCACATCAAGCAAGGGGCCAATCAACTCCAAACCCTCCTGCCGGTTGCTGCCGATGGTTCGATCGATGCAAAGTTTTTCATCGGAGTCAATTGGCAAAGACCTTGGGAAACAGCCATCGATCTGTTCGAGTCACCTTGGGTTTTGCCTCCGCAGGGACAGCCTTCTGGTTCGAGCTCGCTGGCATCGAGCAAGCTTCCTTCGAGCGGATGGCTAGCTCAGTGCAACCATGCCAACATCCGTTTTTCCTTGTTGCCTTGCGAAAACCAGCACTACCAAGACGGACAGCAAACCGTGCAGCCCGACTGGCTGATTTACCTATGCGAGGGTGCCGGCAAATCCTCGACAGCCAAAATAAGCTTACCGAAATCGCTCCGATCTGCCTGGAAAGCTGACTTATCCGGGCAACTATTGGATAAAATGCAGGTGCATGGGTCAGACCTTTTGGTTCCCTATGCAGCATGGGAAAAATCCGTGATCGCAGTGGTCTTTGAAACCTGACGGCAGTCTCCCGGCGAGTCATCTTTTCGAATCATTGGCACAGCACATGAATCGGGCCAGCGAAGGCAAGGATCTAACAAACCAGGTTATCGGGGGATATAGCATCCTGCACCGAGTAGGGGTAGGTGGAATGTCCGAAGTCTATCTGGCATTCCAAAATTCCCTGCATCGCCACGTGGCATTGAAAGTCCTTCGAGCCGATTTCGTCGGCTCCGAGGAACACGAACAGCGATTTCTTCAGGAAGCCAGATCGGTGGCTTCGTTGATCCACCCGAACATTGTCCAAGTCTATGATGTCGGCAAGTTCGACACGACACTCTACATCGCCCAGGAGTATGTTCCAGGCAGCAATCTCAGTTCGTTCATCCAAAGGCGAGGTGCTTTGCCGGTCGATGAAGCTGTCTCCATTTTGTGGCAGGCCACGTCGGCACTACAGAAAGCCGCATCGATTGGATTGGTCCATCGCGATATCAAACCAGACAACCTACTTTTGACACCCGATGGAGAAGTGAAAGTTGCGGACTTTGGCCTAGCAAGAGCCAGAGGTAAGAATCAGAATCTCACCGCCGTTGGCGTGGCACTTGGAACTCCGCTGTATATGAGTCCCGAGCAAGTTCAAGGCTTGAACGTCGATTCCCGCAGCGATCTATACTCCCTTGGAGCAACAGCTTATCACATGCTCTCTGGTCGGCCACCTTTCTCGGGTGATACCGCGTTGGCTTTGGCAATGCAGCATATCCAGGCCGAACCGGTCCCACTCGGGCAATTGCGTCCGGATCTTCCTAAGGACTTGATCGATATCGTGCATCGATTGCTCAAGAAAAGTCCTGAGGATCGATTCGCATCGGCCATGGAACTGGCCCGAGTGCTAAGAGACTTTATCGATACTCACCTCGAGGGTCGAGGCGACAAGATGGTGCCTTTCTCCGGTCTGGTGATCGATCATCAAGCGATCACCTCGAGCGCAGCGACCGGAGAATTACAGGTCTTGCTCACCGGTCGCGGATCCAACCGGGTTCCGAGTGTTTCGGATCCGGGCAAGCAGCGCCGAATGATGGGGCTTGCTTGGATTTGGTTACTCGTTCCTTTGGCTCTTGGTTCGGCTTTGAGTTACACGCTTGCAAGAGTCGATCCTTTTTCTCATCAAACAACGACAACCGCTGGTGTCCTGCGAGAATCTTCGATTGAACGACAATACGCTCTGGCTTTGTCCGAGAACAATCTAAAAAATTGGACGGCTGTCTCGGAGTACTTTCCACCAACCGATGCAGTAAGCCGAAGCTATTTTCTCAAATCGCAATTGCAAATAGCGCGATTGAGGCTCGAAGGAGATGACCTTGCCGCTGCAGAATCGAACCTGCGCGTGGTCGTCGACTCGCCTTACGCAGATGAGATCATGCGAACTATAGCACATATCGAACTAGGGTGGATACAACAACGACTTCGTCGCCAAAACATTGGCGAAGAGATCAATAACGAAAGCTACAATCGGGCGGTAAGAGAGATGTCGATTTTGATCCCTGAGAAACAAAGGACAATCCGCGATGCACTGCCTCCGAAAGTCCGCGCCGAATGGGAGACCGTAGACTACTTGAACCAAACCCAGACCAAGTCTTCTGGATCAACACCCCCGGCAGGAAAATAATGATGCTCAGACGTTTTTTTGGGGAGCTAGCGTGTTAGTCAGCCGTTTGCGAACTGCCGCAGTCCTTTTGGCAATCGTCTTTGGATTCATCTATCTTGATGTCAACATGCCGCTAGGGGGAACCCCAGGTCTTTGGATGTTGCCGATCTATGCGGTGCTTTGCCTGGGTACATCGCGTGAGGCAAGTTTGATCGTCCGGGAAGCTTGGCAGATTCCTGTCTTTTGGTCACCCATGATTGTCTCGATCTCAGCAGCATTGCCTATGATTCCCGAAATCGCTTCTGCCCTGAGCTTAGACTCCTGGGTCGATGCGGATTGGAAGAGCGTCCCTGGCAGGCTTGCGATGGTCTGCCTGGGGAACTGGATCCTAGCAATCCTACTTGGTTTACGTGCCATTGCGGCTTACGAAAACCGCCAGCAGGCCATAGGGTGGCTCGTTAGCCTAGGACTCTTGCAGTATGTCTCGTTTGCAACGAGTTTTTGGTGGATCCTGCGGCACATCGGAGACCAAAAGCATGCGATGTTCAATATTGTCGGCATCGCACTGGTAACGAAAATGGCGGACACGGGAGCTTATTTTGCCGGGAAAAACTTTGGGAGAAAACTATTGGCTCCCACGCTCAGCCCCAAGAAAACATGGGAAGGCCTAGTCGGCGGCTGGACCTGTGCGTGCCTGAGCGCCTTGATCTACTTTTGTTGGATCGGCGGATCACAAACCCAAAACTTTGTGTGGCAGCTAGCCGGTGCGCTGCTCTTGGGCACTGCGCTAACTTGGTTGGGGCTCCTTGGCGATTTGATCGAATCGATGATGAAACGCTCAGGGGATATCAAGGACAGCGGAGGTAGTTTCGCTGGACTCGGTGGGGTATGGGATGTGACCGATTCGCTGATTCCTGCCGGAATGGTGGGGTTAATCGCGATCCTTTTGGGTTGGATCTGACTCTAAGCACTAGCCTGGGGTTTGAAAGCCTCCGTGGTTCATGCGACAATCTAACCGGTCCGGATTTATTCAAGGAAAGTTCAACAATGTCAGAATCGACGCTAACGTTGGGAGACCCTCAGTTAGCCATCCAATTATTCGGCCCCCAAGACACGCACTTGCGAAAAGTGAGAAATCAACTTGGAGTTGCCATCACGCATCGAAATGGGACGATTCGCGTCGCCGGTCCGAGCCATTCGGTCGATATCGCCACGGGCATCCTTGAAAAGCTCAAAGAGAAAATCGTCCGAGGCGGGATTATCCAACCCGATGAGATCGACGGATTGCTCGATCAAGCCACGTCCAATAGCCTTGAGCCCTTAATCGACCCGAGATCCGAAAGCAAGGATGTCGCCATCGGATCTGCAGGTCGCCGGGTCAAACCTCGAACACCCGGCCAGAGCACTTATGTCGACGCGATTCGAACCCATGACTTGACCCTCTGTTCGGGCCCGGCGGGTTGTGGAAAAACCTACCTCGCCGTAGCTACCGCTGTAGAAGCTTATCGAGCCAAACTCATTCGTAAAATTGTTTTGGTACGACCCGCCGTCGAAGCAGGAGAAAGCCTTGGATACCTGCCAGGGGATCTCAAAGAAAAGCTCAACCCCTACCTCCGTCCGTTACTCGATGCGATCAACGAGATGGTTGATTTTGATCAGGTTAAGTTTTTAATGGAGCAAGAGGTCATCGAAGTGATTCCGCTTGCTTACATGAGAGGTCGAACACTCAATCAAGCCTTCATCATTTTGGACGAAGCTCAAAATGCGACCGTAGCGCAGATGAAGATGTTCCTAACTCGAATGGGTAGAGGTTCGAAAGTCGTCGTCTCTGGCGACACATCCCAAGTCGATTTGCCCCCTGGAGTCACCAGTGGACTTCGAGACGCAATCCAGCGACTTGGAGGAATCGAAGGCATCGCTGTGATCAAACTTCACGAAAGTGACATCGTCCGACACCCCCTCGTTCAACGCATCGTCACTGCCTACGAACAAACCCAAGGATCCCCGAGCCACACTATCAGAAAGCCCGATCGAAGCTAAGTCGACTTCTGAATTATCGCCATGCAAAACTCATCAAAGAAAAGTCGTAGCGAACGGGCCGCATCGCTCAGAACCCGGCGATTCGATTGGCGTGATTGGATCGATCGCCTCAAGAATCTGGACTTGATTCAAAGAGCATTCATCGTTGTTCTTGCCGGACTGATTCTGTCCGTTGCGCTGAAAAGCTGGGAGCCTCCATTCCCGTACCGAATCGGCTATGTTCCCCAGCGAGCGATTCCCGCTCGGATCCCATTTCAGATCGAAGACGAGGCTCAGACCGATGGACTCAAGGTACAAGCTGCCCGAGATGTTCTTTGCGTGTATGAGAATCGTAAAGAGCCGGTCATCGAACTCAAAGGAGAACTCCAAGATGCTCTCTTTGCGATCCGTGATCATCAAAAAAATCAGCCACTCGATGAATCACTAAATTCCGACTTGGAATTCTTCGGATCTCAATCCGAAGGCGCAAACTTGACGAGCCTCGATCGCCAAGAGATTATCGATTGCATCAAGAAAACGCTCGCAACGGATGCAGATATCACCAAATTCGACGCGGCAATCCAAAAGGTTTTTAGCCCCCTAGAAGAATTTGGAATTATTCAATCGCTTCGACATGACCCACAAAAAGGAAATCAAAGATTTATCAAGGTTATCCAGCAGAGCAAGGATGACCAACGAATCGAAGTCGATGTATCGAGGGTTCGCAGGGCAGAACTGATCATCACGCTCAAAGGATCGCTCGAAAGAGAATTTAAACAACAGTTCGGGGAAGGATCTGCTGATTTACTCGCTCAAATTGTGCATCGGTTTCTCGCCGCTAAATTGCCGACAACTCTTACCTTCCGAGAGGATTTGAGCAACGTCGCTAGAATCAATGCAGTAAGCGCCGTCAAACCTGCCATGGTCTCCTATGAGACAACCTATGGCGCACTGGTTCCTATGGGCAAATTGCTTGGATCGAAAGAAATTCGATTGCTCAGAACCGAGCACCAAGCCTACACTCAGCAGATGACTCTGGGACAGAAATGCCAACGCCTCGCGGCAACTTGGGGACTCCTGGCGGCAGTATCGCTCCTGTGCGGGTTTTTCATCTACCAGTCTCGCGACAGTTCGCCGATTATGGAGGCTTATAAACTCCTACGCTTGGTCGGACTTTCGGCTTTGACGATCATCGCTGCAGTCGTTGCTTCAAGAGATCCTTTTCATATCGAAATTGTTCCGGTAACTCTCTTTGCAATCTCCGCTGCATTGGTCTACGGTAGGCCGACGGCCTTGATGCTATCGGCAGCAGTCTGCTTGGTAATCGCATTTAGCACCGGTGGAGATCTTGCCGAGTACATCCTGACGTTCAGCGCCGCTGCAGGTGCGAGTCTCCTCTCGGGAAGAATTCGCAACCGGACCAGATTGGTCTATGTCGGCTTGGGAGTCTCTGTGATCGTATTTGCAACATGCCTAGGGCTCGGAATCCTTACAGGTCAATCCCTCGAGTTTTCCAGTGACCCTTACGGAAACGGCACAGGAAAATCCGTTCCGCTTTACTCAAGCCAATTGATTTTTGAAGCGCTCAAACAAGCTGCATTTGTTGCCATCTGTGGCCCTTTGATGGTCGGATTGCTTCCTTTCGTCGAGCGACTCTTCGACATTGAAACCGATCTTAGCCTCCTGGAGCTCGGTGACATGAGCCACACACTTCTTAAACAATTAGCCCAACGCGCTCCGGGTACTTACAACCATAGTATCTCGGTCGCTTCCCTGGCAGAGTCCGCAGCCGAAAGTATAGGAGCCAATGGTTTGCTAGTACGCGTCGGTGCCTGCTTCCATGATATCGGAAAAATGTTCAAGCCGAACTACTTCGTCGAAAACCAAATGCCAGGTGCCAACCGCCACGATGCCCTCCAACCCGAACTTAGCACCCTGGTGATCATCGCGCATGTGAAAGATGGTGCTGACTTAGCTAAACAGCACAATATTCCCCAGCGAATAATCGATTTTATAGAACAACACCATGGAACCACGTTGGTCGAGTACTTCTATCACCAAGCGATCAAAGAGAATGAGGGGAATAAAGACATCGAGGAAGTCTCTGAGACTCAGTTTCGATATCCGGGGCCTAAGCCGCAGACGAAAGAGTCTGCAATCTTGATGATCGCTGATGCAGTCGAAAGCGCCACGCGAGCCCTTCGCGAACCGACATCCTCCCGAATCCAAACCCTCGTCGACCAAATCGCAATGAAAAAACTTCTCGACGGCCAATTCGATGAATGTGAACTGACCCTCGTAGAACTCGATGCCATCAAACAATCCTTGATCAAAAATCTAAACGCTATCCATCATGGACGGATCAAGTACCCCGATCAGCAATCTGCCGGCTAAAGACGCTTTGAGTATGTCCAAAGACCCCAAGCAAGCCGCTGTATTTCCCGCTGAACCTCTGACGATCAAACTCGATCGACAACTGAGCCAATTCTCTTGGTTAGAAAAGTCGCTCGTGATGGCAGAACTCTCCAGGCTCGCTTTCCTTCGGTGCTCCACGCGTCGGTAATCGAGCCTATGCATCCTTTCTCAAGATTCGCCACTATCGATGGGTCAACAATAACGATGTTGTCCCGCGAATCCCTCCACGACTCCTGGGGTACCACCATATGGGCCGCGAAATCTATGTCAACCGAAAAGGCAGAATCAGCAGTATCCACAACTGGCTACGATTCCAAGATCGCCTTCGCGGATTCATGCAAGGCTTAGGGAAAGGAAAAATTGACTACCTGTCTGATCATTCGATGAAAGAATACGTAACGATCATCAGGA
>JBJSXX010000134.1:0-8163 GCA_046086605.1 Pirellula sp.
GAAACGGCGATTTGCAGAGGCTGCGGTGAACCGCGCCGATCATCAATTTCCAATACGAGTACATCGGTGCTGGCTGAGACAAACATCCGCGCGACGATGTCTGCGGTTTCAATCGTGCACTCCGCATTCTCCAGCGAGAGTTGATGTCGGAAGTTCCCTTTGCCTGTGTCGAATGGATCGCCACCTACTTGGATCACCACGCTGGCAATCCCACCGCAGTAATCGGTGGTGCTTCCGATCTGGCCAGGTCGTCCTTGATGGTAGGCATCGACCGCGAAGACATCCACACGATGGATCTGCATGTGAATCGCGTTGGGCGATGTCCAGACCATCGTTCCCATGCGGCCATTTCCAATCGGTTGTCCTTCATCGGGCATGGCCGCTGGTCTGTCATAGACCAGATCGCTGCGCGAGATATCCGTTCGTTGCTTTACGGTTTCACGGTCTAGTTCGTCTGCGGAGCAGATACCAAGAATCGCGCTAAGTAAGATACTCAAAGAACCAGCCAGCCAACCCCTGCTACCGCCTTCCCATTCACTGAGCATGCGTCGTGGGAAAGGTCGTACCGACAAATGTACTTCATCTGGTCCAGGCTTACTGCAACTGCCGAGCTTTCCAGACAACATGGCGGATCGTCTCGTCAAGAGGAAGTATTGGCTGAGAGAATGATACGAAGGGGCTGATTGTATATTGGATACAAACTTTATGCAGGGAGCAAAAGAGTCTCCTCGACACTTTCTTAAGGTTGTTTGGGCCAGGGTTGCCAATGTCCATGCATCGCGCAGTGCCCCTCCGGGACGTTGGTGATGGGCCACGACTCCTTACCGTCAGTCGTGGCAACATAAAGTTGCATCGTCCCGCTGCGATCTGAACCGAAAAGAATCCACTTTCCATCGGGCGATACCGCAGGATGATAGTGCCGCGCCCCGGATTGCGACTGTGTCAACTGCGTCCGCCCCCCTTCGAGATCCACTCGCATCAATTCGATTCTATCCTCGACCTTCGCAGTGTAGAAAACATGCCGGCCATCTGCTGACCATACTGGAATATCGCTGCTTTCGCTGTGAAAGTCAGGGTGTTTTAACACCTCGACGACACCTCGATAGCCACCACGATCTGCAAGCTTCCTGAGCCCCGATCCGTCCTTCTTGACAATATGCGGATGGCAGTTGTAGTGCTCGCCCGAAACAAACATCAGCCATTGTCCATCAGGGGACCACTGCGGTGCAAAATTAAATGGATTGCCGGTCTCGATCCGGCGTTTGTCAGTACCATCTATGTTCGACACAAAAATTTGGTAGTTCTCGTGATAGCTTATACGCAAGCCATCGGGAGAAGCAGAGTAACCATAAGCAAAACCTCCTCCTTGCCCGGAGACATCCCGCTTGTTGCGGCCGTCGCGGTCCATAAGAAATGGTTTCGAGATGCCATCGATCAAAGGAGTGAATCCGTAGCCGCTCCCATCAGGCAGGAAGAACAATCCCGTGTTGTAAATGCTAACACGATCAATCGATGTTAAGTTGGTGATGGCCCCGGTCTGATGATCAACAAGACAGGTATCGACCAACCAGCCTTCGGTCATGCGAAAGGTTTTATGCTCACGCTCCCAGGCTGCGTTCTGGGGATTTTCCCATAAGCTCAAGACGACGGCCTGATGTCCATCTGGAGACCATCCGCCGAACTGAGTCCAACTATTCTGGCGCTGAGCGAGTTCCGATGCAATTTCTCGCCGCCCTGTACCATCGGCTTTCACGATGCAAGCCCGCTTGGTCGACCAATTGGCGAACTGTCCTTCGGGAAGGTCATTTCGTCCCTCGGAGTAGCCGATCCATGGCCAGTTCTTGTTTGTGGAAGTCGGATATAGCTCCGCTGCAAGGGCATCTACCTGGCGGATCAGCTCTAGAGTTTCCGTTGTATCATCTTTGAAACCGTACAAGGCGATTCCCGGCATTTCGGGATACCTCATTTTGATCTCGCGCATCTGCTGTTCCAGGATTTCGATGGTCATGCGTCGTCCTTGCTTGTCGGGTGCTGCTGAGACGTAGCCCAAGCAGACGATGGTGCGGTCGAGCAGACCAGCCATTTTCATAACATCACAACGCTGGAAGATCCCATCCATCGTTAGGCCACCGACATCCGGGATAAAGCTGTAGCCCTCGATGATCGCCAGATCCAGCGTATGGTCTTTCAGCAACTCGATGAAAGTCTCGTCCGGCTTGGTCACATACGCGACCATGACCGAGTCGGGCCACTGACGCCTCGCTGTCCGAAAACCAGCAGCGGCAAGTTCCCTATCTTTTGGATAGTGGCCGTTGCCCGTGTCCCACTCATCGATGCCGACACCTGCGAATCGGAATTCGCTTTCTTGAACGAAAGGGGCAGCCTGCTGCGCGTAGTAGCTCGCTTTGGCCTCCGACCAAGGGGAATTCGGTCCGTAACACCATCTTAGCGCAGTCACTCCGCGCTGCGTTAACCGCTCCGCCAATGCTGGGTCGGTCAACGAAGTGACCATCGTCATGTTCGGGTAGAGATCCGGCTTGGTATCGATGTACGGAGGCTGGAACCAAGCTCGCACCGGTACCTTTATCCGCCGTGGGAGATCCACTGCGCCCGGCTTTGAATCCTGTGCGAGACACGTCGCCGCGAAAGCAAGAAGCATCAGGACCGTCGACATTCTTGCACAGCGTCGTCGCCATATACGGCAGGGAATTTGCCAGCATTCAGATTGCAACTGATGCAGAGTCGATTTGGTCTTTGCTCTAAACCCAATTGTCGTCTGACTCACACTAGTATCTCCTTGACAACCCGTGCCCCAGTGACATCCGGGTCAGTCAGTCGCTCCGGACGGCCGCTATGTACGAAGGTCAGCTTCGTGTGGTCAATTCCCAACTGGTTGAGAATCGTCGCATGCAGGTCGGGAACGCTCACCCGGTCCTCGACCGACTTGTATCCGAATTCGTCGGTGGCTCCATGAATGTGGCCCGGTTTGAAGCCACCTCCGGCCATGATCGTGCTAAAGGCATGGCGGTTGTGATCGCGACCGTCGGTTCCTTCGGTGATCGGCAATCGACCAAACTCACCAGTCCACATCACGATGACATCATCGAAAAGCCCCCTCTGCTTCAAATCCATAATCAGTGCCGCGCTCGGTTGGTCGACATAACCGCAGATCTTGCGCAAGTCATTCTTTAAGTTCGAGTGATTGTCCCAAGGTTGAAACGATGGATCCAGCGGCGGAAAGACCTGAACGAACCGGACACCCGATTCGACCAATCTCCTTGCCATTAAGCATCGTGTTCCGTACGCCGCTGTCGTTGGATTATCAAGTCCATACAGTTTGCGCGTGGCCTCGGTCTCTTGAGACAAATCGAGCACCTGTGTCGCTGTCAGTTGCATTCGGGCAGCCAACTCGAAATTCTCAATCCGTGCTTCAAGCTCCGACTCACCTTGATGATTCGCCAGATGCGCGGCATTGAGTTCCTGCAGAAATCCGCGTGAGCGTGCTTGAGACTCAGAAGAAACCGCGCGTGCAGGATTCAAATGGAGCACTGGCGAACCGGACGAATTGAACTCGGTCCCTTGATAAACAGCAGGCAACCAGCCGCTGGACCAAACCATCTTGCCCGAAGTGTTATAACCCGCAGGATCTCGCAATACGATGTAGCAAGGCAGATCCTGATTCTCAGTCCCAAGGGCATATCCGATCCATGATCCCATCGCGGGGCGACCATTGAATGTCTTACCCGTTTGCAGCATATTCAATGCAAACGGATGGTTGTTGTTCTCCGTGTACATCGAACGAATCAGACAAAGATTATCCGCAACACCGGCAAGATTCGGAATCAACTCGGAAAGCTCCATTCCACATTGACCATGTTTTCCAAATTGAAACGGTGTTCCCAGCAACACGTTCTTGTTGCCCAATTGAAAGACCTCGACCTGCTCTGGATGAGGTTGCCCACTGCGTTTCGAAAGCTCAGGCTTGTGATCGAACAGATCCATCTGCGACGGACCACCGTTTTGACAAAGCTGAATAATCGCCTTGGCTTTGCCCGCAAAATGCCCCTTGCGCGGATATAGCGAATTTTCGCCAATGAAAACCTCTTCACCATACGCAGGCGTCAACATACCGGCCTGATCGAGTATTCCTGCAAGTGCCAGTGTGCCAAAACCGCTGCCGAGCGATCGCAAGAGTTCCCGTCGAGTTGCTTTCATCTCCATCTCACTCCACATAAAGAAACTCGTTGGACGATAAGAGCATATGACAAAAGTCGGAAAGCGCCATCTGCCGCGATTTTTCCAACTGACTTTCAACCGAAAGGTAGCCCTGCTCCTGCTGGTTGAGAAATAGGATGCTCTTGGCCAATTCGCTTTCGCTCGGTGGCCGAGAGAACACGATCTGGAATCCGTGCTTCACACACGGTTCGATCTCTGATCCGACAGACTCTGTGATTCGTGTTGCCAGTCTGTCCGCTTGCGAAAGCAAGAACTCGCTATTGAGCACCGCCAGCGATTGCAACACGGTCGACGAATTCGTCCTCTGCGTGCAGTTGACCGGCATGATCGGCGCATCAAAGATCTCAAGAAATTTCAGCGGATAAACACGCCTAGCAAACAGGTACACGCTCCGTCGGTTCGGACTCGTCGGCGTCGGGGAGGGCTTGGCTTGCGATAAACCATCAGCGGGGTTGGTGATCTCGACCGGAGGCCCACCTGCTGTACGATCCAGCGAATCTGAAACAGCGATGACTGAATCTCTTACAATCTCCGCCTCCATGCGACGCAAATTCATCCGCCACAGCAAGCGATTTTCTGGGTCGATCTGCTCGCCGGAAACGATGACTGCAGAGTCAAATACACTCTGAGAGCGACGACGTGACGATTGACGGTAAGCGGTCGATCGCATGATCTGCCGATGCAACCGCTTGATGCTCCAGCCATGCTCGATGAAGTCCACGGCAAGCCAGTCGAGGAGTTCGGGGTGCGAAGGCGGACTTCCCGAGCGACCGAAGTTGCCCAGTGTCTCGACGATCCCGCGTCCGAAATGATGATGCCAGATGCGGTTGACCAAGACCCTTGCCGTCAGTGGATGATTGGGCTGAGTCAACCACTTCGCAAGCGCAAGACGCCGCCCGCTTGTCTCGCCCTGAACGCCTTCGACCGTGGCCGTCACCGAGGTCGCAACCGGTTGAAGGATCTCTGGAAACCCGGGTTGTACGAGCACACCATGGGCCTTGACGTTGCCGCGCCGATGTACGTGCGACACTGGGGGTGGCCCGACATCCCACAGGGCTTGAATCACTCCGTAACTCTTTTTTTGGGCCGACAAAGCCGATCGCTGTTCCGCATTGACCTTGATCGAAACTTTCTCGGTATCGCTCAAGGCCATATCGATGTCCGCATCGGCGATAGACAGTGTCGCTGCAAATTTTTCAGCGAGGTACTTTTGAACCTCACTGCGTTGCTCCGGTTTCGTCTCTGCAGACAACTTGACATCGCTACGGATCGCTTCGGGAATCGAATTGAATCGGGTATCTAGCAAACGCTGTCGCACCTGCTGTCGTAGCGTAGAATCAGCCTTCGATAACTCCGCGACCTGCTGATCGATCTGCGTGTTACGCTCGTCGATGGAAACCCGCTCCTTAGGCGAAACATCCGCAAGGTAACGGTCTTTCGGCTTCTTCCATGCGTGGGGATTGAAGGCTGGTTCAAAGCAGGCCATCAGCCGGTAGTAATCACGCTGTGGAAGCGGATCGTATTTATGGTTATGGCAACGGCAGCATTCAAAGGTCAATCCGAGAACCGCCGTCGAAAACATGTCAAGCGTTTCATTGACCACTTCGTACCGCTTTTCGATGCCGTACTGATCGAAGTCGGTATGATCATCAACGTTTCGCAGAAATCCGGTCGCCGTCAGTAGCGACTTGGTGCGAGCATCGAATGTCTCGGCCCCTCGCCAATCGACCAATTCATCGCCTGCAATTTGCTCGATGAGAAACTGATCAAACGGCATGTCGTCGTTAAAAGCCTTAATGACATAGTCTCGATAATGCCAGATGCCGTTGCTTGGATACATTGTCCCAAGATCGTTGTCGAGCTTGCCATCGACATATCCGGCTGCGTCAAGCCAATGCCTTCCCCAACGCTCACCGTAATGCGGAGACTTTAGCAATTCATCGATCACGAGCTCATAAGCATCCGGTCGATCGTCCTTGAGAAACGCTTCAACCTCTGTCGGTTCCGGCGGCAAACCGATCAAATCCAGATAAGCCCGCCGCAGCAGCACGGCCTTGTCCGCTTCAGGTGAAAAATCCAAACCTTTTTGTTTGAGTTCGGACAGCAGAAATCGGTCGATCGGAGTCCGCAAGCGGGACTCCTCTTCGAACACCGGTTCTGCGATTTTTCGTGGAGGCAAAAAAGCCCAGTAATTGCGGTCTTCTTCAGAGACCTGAGCGTGTGGCGGTAAAAAGACGACTTTTTCATCAGCTGTCGCACCGGTTTTGATCCAGCGGCGGAGCAATGAGACCTCCTGGGCACTGAGTTTGCCGTTCTCGTCGGGAGGCATCTGTCCGCTGGACACCAAGTCGATAAGCAAACTGCTATGAGGCTCGCCCCGAACGATTGCCGGTCCGTTCTCGCCACCTCGCAAGAGCTCCGAGAACGACCGCAGATCAAGTCGCCCTTCCTGCACGTCCCCTGCGTGGCAGTCATGGCACTTGGCCGTAAGGATCGGCAGGACATCTTTTTCAAACGACGGAGGGGGAGGCATGACGACATCGCGAACCGTGATGGCCACCTCCAGCCTGGTGCCGTCTCCATGATGCGGAGTTGCCGTGCCGTCTGCAAACGCATCGACGATGAAGTAGAAGAAGTCATCGGGCCGCACCAACTGATCCCGAATATGGAACTCACCTCGCTGTGTCGGAGTTCCGAAATCCGCGTCGCCAGAAGCCAACACAGTTGGTGTGAACCCACGCATCTCATCCGGCGAGGGACCACGATCCACAAACCAGCGTACGCGCGAGTTATCGCCGCAGCAGTTCTGACCGTGCTCGAAAGCTCCGTCGATTTCCAATCGTCCGCCGACGGGACTTCGCCATCCTACCACCACCGCATGATCTGGCCCCGGTGCGATAAGGATATCCCCTGGAGCGAACTTCAGCCCGATATCGTACTGGGCAGAGAGTTTGCCGATCGCGGGAGCAAGCGGATCTTTGGAGCGATAGGCCCAGCCATCGAGCGGCGAAGAGAATAATTTTTCATCAGCATCGAGCAGTGCCGTATAGCGACCATCACGTAGCCATTGCCGCGATTCGACGGGGCCTTCGGATCGAGTCGTCCGCAAGAAGTACCAAACCGGTTGTCCGTCGGGATCGGTGTTTGGATTTTGCCTTGCGGCTCCGGTTGACAACTCCCCTTGCAACGACCAGCTCATCGTCCCTGTGGGCTTTGGATCCTCTGCGCGCGAGGTTGTGGCAAGACAACCCAAGAGTGCAACGCCACAGCACCAGACACCGACCGGTCTTGGGCAAATCGGATTCATATACAGCCCCACGAACTCAAAGGCTTGTCGAGATCACTCCTTGACGCGTTGAAACTCGTCCCTAGTGTACCAGGATCATTTCGCGTTGAAATAGTGTTTACCGTGAGAATCAGAATTGCAAAGGTGGATTATGAAGAATCCCACTGAGTAATCCCGCCATTGATGTTTACCGCACTGTTGGTCTCTTGGGCAATCATCACCAGAGGTCTGTTTCGAGTGTTTTTACTGCTTGTTCATGTTAGAGAGAACATCTTGGTATTCTGGTAATTGTCGAAGCACCGAAAGATCCTCATCGTCTTGCAAACGCTCGTTGCCCTCAATTCCGATAGCGAGAGTTGCTCGCAACACGGCAATAGCCGACTCGACGCAAGTTTGCAGGTCTGCATCTCGTCCTTTGGGCTCTTGTAAACCTTCCGGTAGTTTAAACCCTGATTGCCCCTTCCAACCAGCCATGAATTTGATCGCTAATGCGTACCCACAAAGAGAGTTATACAACGTATCGGACTTCTGCTCCAAAGATTCAGCCATATCGGCAAGTTCCTTGAGCTTTGTGGCGGTCTGAATCAGATCCTTAGGACTACGTTGCTGAGCCATAAGTTGCAATCGCCCCTTGAGAATAT
>JBJSXX010000135.1:0-4085 GCA_046086605.1 Pirellula sp.
AGCACCTTCTTTGCTGATGATCGATGCATTTCGGAAGCCTTGCAGTGTCCATTGACGGGTTCCGAGCAGTGGATGGATGCTCAAGAGTTCATCCTCGGCGTGGACGACGATGCCCCAGCGAGATACGTCGACGACCCGAAAAGGTTTCTTTTGTACGGCCAAGCCCCAGTTGTTGCGTTCAATGAGGTTGGATCGACCTCGACCAGGAACTTGAGGCTCGATCGAATCTTTCGCAAAACCGGTGCTCCAGAGTTGCCCATCTTGCTGGCTCACATTTGCATGGAATAGATCTAATGCGACGAGTTGGTCTTTGAGTTCGATAATCAGAATGCTATTGACGGCATGGATGCTCGGTGGAGTCGATCGGTCTTGTCTTGCTTGATCTAAAAGGTACTGAACTTCTTCACCGGTCCTTGGCTGGACCAGATACAGCAAACCGCTGGTGAACGAAGCTTGCCAGCCTTCGAAGGAATCCCCGTCAATCTTTCCGATTAGACAGGCGTTTGAGCCCTCGAAGCCTGGTTGGAATTGTCCATTGGCATTGAGATCTACATTCGTTGTGACTTGCAGAGCCCCTTGAGGCCAGGCATGCTCTTTGCTATCGGATTTCTCCCGTTCCTTGAATCGGATGAGCATGGCATTCGGGTCGTCGTACCTGAGAATACCAGTTGCATTTTTACCGCTGAGCTCTTTGGCGATTTCTAAGAATTTAGCGTCATTTCGTTGGAGTTCGAGCCATGACTTCATCGGTCGATCACCCTTGAGATACAACGCAGCCTTGGCTCTTTGAACCTCATCGGCTTGGCTAGGGGTTGCATCGGTACTGCTCGGAGAACTTAGCAAATACTCTGCATCGATCATGCTGCTATTGCCCAAGGTCTTTGCATAATCGAAGCGGGCTTGGTGTGTGAACGGCAATCCCTCGAAGTGTTGCAATCGCAATCTCATCATCGATGGGTCTTGTTTGCTATCCAGCTTTAATCGATCGATGATTTTTGGTTTCAGCCTTTCCCAGTCTTCTTGGGAAACCTGCTTGGCAATCCGGGAGAACTGCGTTGCAATCCAGGTATCCTCGTGGATCGACCATCGTGCACCTGCATCGATGCTAGCGCCTTCCATGATTTGATTGATGCGTCTGGAAACCCGATTGTCGCTGAGTTCAAGCATCTTTTCGAGAGCCTCCACCCATCGCTGCTTTTTTTCGAGCCCATAAATCATGACTCGCAGATAGGTGGACTGATCCAAATCCTTGGTGATGGACTCAAAGCCTTGCACCTTGTCGAAGTATCGCTCGAAATCGGTTTGGATCGCAATCATCGAGGCTTTCACAAGTGAGCGACGGATCTCGAGATCTTCAGGCGCAAGTTGCCTAGCTGCTAGGAGCTTGTCCAACGCAGTTTCGATATCGCCACTTGAAAGAGCCAATTCACCCTCTTTTCGCAAAACGCCGGCCGTGCCAGGCGCATTCTTGAGCTCTTCGATCAGCTCCAATTGAAAGCGATCTCGAATCGAATAACTTGTCAGGTCAAACGGGCTCGAGCTAAGGAGTTGATTGCCGACGACGGTCAGGTTACCCAATGGTTTTTCGCAACGAGTCTCCGAACTGATAGCACCTTGTAATAGATCGATTTCCAAAAGACTTTGATTCGACAAAGGAACCAGTAATTTCGAATCGGAGCGGACGCATTTGCCGACGACGTGCGCACCGCTTGGTATCGGGATCGCACTCCATGCGGGCTGTCCCGTTCGTAAGTCCAGACCGACGATTTCCTGAGCGTAAACCAATACGACCAGTTGGTTCCAGATCCCGGCGATGTAGCGAAACATCGGGCCTTCTTCGTGGGGTACTTGCCAAAGCTCCGATCCATCGGCGTTGGAGATTCCAAAGACTCCGACACCGTTGGAGGGAGCAAATACAGTCACTCCATCGTGAACCAACGCAGCGGTATCTAAGGGGCGGGAGATCATCGGATCGGTTTCGCGCAGATCCATCCCACCGACGATGTTGAATGCGGCCCCTGGCATGAGAGACGGATTCAACTGATAGGATTTACTCCAAGCCAGTTGCCTTCGATTTAAATCGTACGCAACGAGATAACCTGAGAGGGTTGGACAGATCGCAAGCGAGCCATCGACGCTGGGGCTAAGTCCAAACCCTCTCCGCTGAGAGTCAAGTGCTATGGTCGTACCTTGATTGGCCACCAAGGGCTGTTTCCAATTGAGTTGACCAGTGGAGGGAGCCAACGAAACCAAATAGACTTCGCCGTTGAGTTCCGCAAGCACGATCAACTCGGATCGAAACGGGATAGGAGCACCTAGAAACAATGCACCTTTGAGCTCTTCGGAGCTCGATTGGTTAACACCTCCGCACTCCCATAGCAATTTGCCTTCCTCAGGAATGCTCCATGCTTGGAGGACATTGTAAGTTCGAATCATTGGGTTACGGTTCAATCGCGCATTGGGCCCGGCAGCAAAGCTCTCGCTGACCTCGACGGCCGATGAACTGCTTATCCCGAAGATTCTTGTTCCATCCGTGGAAATTTGGCTCGTGCAGAAATCGCCCCAAACACGCCGAACCAAATAATCCGGAGCGGGCAATCCGAGCGCATAGCTGTCACGGTTTGATCCACGGTCGAGCGAGAATCCCAAGGGCGAGCCACTAAAGACAATCGGCCAGCGGATTTTTCCAGACTTGGCATCGATCGCGAGGATGCGTTGATCGTATGTCGGAACAAAGACCAAGCCATCTGCGGCGATTGGGCTGCGGGTTGGTATGAGGTGCGATCGACGCTCGGAGAGTTGTTTTCGGAAGGTTCTTTCGAGGTTTTCTTTGTGCTGAACCGATTCGTGAAGATCTACACTCCATCGCAGGATCGGGATAGGTTTGCCGCCGAAAGTATTCGCATTTCGATCAAGGGTGCCACCTTCGAATCGAGGTTGGTCAATCCTGCGTGCGA
This sequence comes from Pirellula sp., assembly GCA_046086605.1. Taxonomy (GTDB): domain Bacteria; phylum Planctomycetota; class Planctomycetia; order Pirellulales; family Pirellulaceae; genus JBKCUI01. The sequence goes on from JBJSXX010000135.1 coordinate 2,958, forward strand.
TTTTCTGAAAGTTCTCGGTTTTCAGACTCTGTAAGATCGATTCGTTGGTTGTCTTGTCATTCCATCCGATTTTTGTTCCATTCCAGTCGATTGAAACATTCGCATAATACTCTCGAACCTGTTGCAATAACTTGTTGGCTTGTGCAGATGAACCCGAAACCAGTTTGGTTGCGACGGCCAGGACTCCAAGGTTGCTACCGAATCGTGTTCGAGAGTCAGCATCCTGCAGTAAGTTTTCGAGAAGACTTGTTGCTTCGGCCATGTTTCCGTCAGCCAGGAGTTGCTGCGCAAGGAGCAACGACGCATCGCGGCCTGCATTGGTTGATCCGAATCGGCTAGAGAGTTGATAGAGAATCGACCGGTCATCGGACTCGATGGCTTGATCCAAGAGTTGTTTAGCACGTGCACCGTAGCGAAGTTCAAACGCTTGTTTGGCCTCCTGTGGAAGGTTTTCAAAGATCTTTTTAACTTTGCCTAGAACTGTCGCTGGGCCGTCTTTGGTGCGTTCGGCTGGCGACAAAAAATAATCATCGCCGGTATTTCCTTCGGATGCGTTTTCCTCGATCCCTAGCAGTTGTCCTAAGGCAACACTTGCTTCAACCCATTGTTTGGACTCGATCGCTTCTTGGGCATCGCTAAGAAGTGCCTCGACTTCGCGAGGGGCAGTCATCATGACCCCCTCTGGCATCGAGAAACGATTCTGGAACTGCGATAAGGCAGTTTGTTCGGCAAGTAGCAATCCACAGAAAGCCAGAAAAAGGGCTCTCATAGGTCGGGCGAAAGGCTCAAACTGTGATTTCATCGAACTGTCTACCTGATTCCGTGGAATTCGTCACAAGGCTAACCGACTAGATTTTAACGAAATCCCGGAGATTGGTAGAGTTGGTAAGGCCAGGGCAAGAGTCGATTCAGCATGAAACTCGATGTTTTCTTGAAAAACGAAAAAAGCCAAGGCTCTCTTTCGAGACAGACCTTGGCTTTTCGAGTTCTTGTAATCTAACCAATCGGAGATCGGCGGAGTTACTTGGCTGGTGGCATGATCACCTTGTCGATGATGTGAATTACGCCATTGCTTGCATCGACATCGGTGCCGAGGATCTTGGCATCGTTGACAAGTATAAGTATAAG
>JBJSXX010000136.1:0-2606 GCA_046086605.1 Pirellula sp.
AAGCACGTGCTACTTTCTTTGATTGGATACCGGCACGCGTATCGATAATCCACTGAGTGAACTCGCTTAGGGGAATGATACTTTGTAGTTTTCAAGGAGGATCTACACATGTCGGTCGGTTCGATTACGGAAGAAATTGATGCCTGCGATTTTGGTGATTCGCGACTCAAGACAAGGCTTCAACTTATTGCGCAACGACTCTTGGAAAAACCTAACATGAGTATTCCTTCGGCCTGTAATGGCCGTGCCGAAATGGAAGCGGCTTACCGTTTTTTCGGCAACCCGAACGTCACGCCAGATGAGATTCTAAATTCGCACGCATCCGCTTCGCTTGCAAGGGTGAAAAAGTCTAAGATTGCTTTGTTGGTTCAAGACACCACAGAAATTGACCTGACTCGGCCTGACTCGATTGTCAGCGGTGCTGGCCCACTTAGCTCTGATAAGCAATTAGGAGCGTTCTATCATCCGATGATGGCATTCGAACCATCGGGTCTACCAATGGGGACAGTTTGGTCTAAACGTTGGGTTCGGGATTCGATTCACAAGGAACTTACCCCTCAAGAGAAACTCAAAGCAAGAAAGCGTCGCCCTATCGCGGATAAAGAGAGTTTCCGTTGGATTGAAGGCGTTCGAGCGGCAAGAGAAATTGCGAAGGCATGCCCAGATACTCTTTGTGTTTGCATAGGGGATAGTGAGGCAGATATTTATGAGCTTCTTGCCGAACCGCTCGATACCCAAAACGGTCAACTTCACCTGCTCGTTCGTGGATGCAAGGATCGTGTTGTAAACGACCCGCAGTTTCATAAGATGCTTGAAGTTGTAAGATCACAACCTGTTATTCAAGTGCGGCAAATCGATGTCAGTAAGCGAACTCAAGGAATAGGCATATGCAAGAACAAGAGGACGCTGTCGCGTGACGCGAGAACTGCATCGGTTTCGGTTCAAGCGGCTTCGGTGATGATTGCTAGGCCTGATCAAAACGATTCGAAGGTATCAGAGTTAAAGATCAATCTCGTGCTTGTTGAAGAGACATGTGCTCCGGAAGGCGAGAATCCGATCCGATGGTATCTTCTGACGACGTTACCCATCGATACCCTCGAAGCAGTAAGTACCGTCATCGAGTATTACTGCAACCGTTGGCAAATCGAGATTTACTTTAGAACACTCAAATCGGGCTGTAAGATCGAAGAACGTTACTTCGAGCGATTCACGAGACTTGAAAACTGCATGGCGATTTATGCGATCATTGCATGGAGGATATTGTATCTGTGCCGTTTGGGCGAGGAATGTCCCGACGTAAGTTGTGAGGTTGCCTTTAGCCCAAGCGAGTGGAAGCCAATCGTAAAGGTGGTTCAACGGATCGAGCCGAGTGAACCCCCAAGCCTGAGTGCAATGATCAAGATGGTTGCGTCCTTGGGCGGATACGTAATTCGCTCCAACACCAAGCCAGGGACTCAAACGCTATGGCTCGGACTCCAACGTGTGCACGACTTCGCAACAGCTTGGGACGCGTTTGGCCCCGATTCGCAAATCGCACGTGGAAACTCCCCCTAAGATGTGTGGTACGATGAGACGTGCATGGACGTGCAGGAAAGCCAAAGCAATTGGCCAGAAATGCGAAAAACCCTGGGAAAACCAGGGTTTTGCAGCGGAGAGGACAGGAACCGAACTTTTCATGGTTCCCGGATTTTTTTGGGACGTTCGAAAGGCAACCTGGAGGAATCGAGAACTCTTACAACCACTCCGAGAAATCGCTATGACTATTCAATCAACCCGACACGGGAGTAGATAGGTCTTTGGGAACGGACTTGTTTTGCAAGTGTGGACTTCCGCTGGTTTGTGAAGGGAATACCCGTGGCTCTAGGGTAACCGTGTTGCATTCCCTTGATTTTATGTCTGCGACGATCCGGTCGAGATCATTACCGAATTGACTTGCCAACTCCCGCTTGATTCGCAGTATCTCCTCATTGATAGGATCATTCATCATTTTCTCAGTCTCCCATTAATTCATCCGGCGAGCAAATTGAGGGCGGTTTGTAACCACAATCCCTACATATCTGCTCGATAGTCGCGCGTGTCTCGGCGTTTGCGATATGTCGGAAATTCCACGTCAGAAGAAATTCTATACCATGGACTGCGGCAAGGGAAATGTGAAGTGCATCTCGTGGCTCGGATTGGGGGATGCCATATCGGAGCATAAGTTCGGCAGCTAGGCTCTTGGCTTCAGCAGTAATCGCGAGGACTTCGATATCCGTTAATAAATCGAGCCTTTCCGCGGCGGCCGTCGAATCTCCTGCGGAACACTCGTCTATCACGACTTGCGAGATAAAAATTCGGTATTTTTCTCGACCCTTCCACCACCGATTGGATGAAAGTTGCCGAGCCGCAACGATGATGTCGGACTGCTGTCGGGCTGCGATATGTCCGACCACGGTAGTTTCAAAGTACACGGTTGGTTTTGGCATAGTCGTCATGTCTCATTTACAAATCTGTCGGACCCAAAAACAGCAACTGGTTTCAGGATGGCTGGCCCAGAACGTCACAACCTGATTCTACCAAATCCACGTTACAGGGTTTCAGCCAACACAGAGATGGGTTGGAAGAAC
>JBJSXX010000137.1:0-22847 GCA_046086605.1 Pirellula sp.
GGACCGAGCATGAGCCAATTGGCTCCTTTGGGAAAATACTCGTCAGGTAACGTATGGCTAAAGAGTTCGTAATCGATCCGGAAGTCATCGATCACCACGCGGCTCTTAGGAATGCCAGTTGTACCACCTGTTTCAAAAACATAAGTGGGCTTTCCCGCAAGACCTTTCGGAATCCAACGCTCAACAGGCCCACCCCGGAGCCACTCATCTTCAAACATCGGAAACTTTTTCAAATCGTCAAAGCCTTTTACCTCCTTGAGCGGATCAAACTTCAGCTCGGCTTTCTTACCAAGCCAAAACGGAGAACCCGTCGATTCATGGAAGTGCCATTGGACGGTTTCAAAAGTGTGCTGATCGAGTCTTTTCTTGGCTTCGGTGATGTCGTTAGGGCTAGCAAGCCAAGCGGGGGAGGCGGAGGTCATGGTGGGTTATAAATGGGTTTGGGACGAAAATAATTACAGACGATGCGTGTTTGTTGACTGCGAATTGTAGCCTGTTTTCAAGGGGTGCCCACTGACAGGGTGGCGGTTTCTAGGCTAGCAACCTTACGCAAACCGACACTATGAATGTTTCTTCTTAGGAATCCGATTGGATCCAAGCTCCAATAGCATCACCGAGCAGATCTCTCTTCCCCCGATAAGAATGATCCGCATCCGGTATCACACTCAGGCGATGAACCCCAGGATTTGCCGATCCAAAAGCCGTCAGCAATTGCTGATCCATGTCCCGAAAGTTAACCGATCCTCGACGGACCTCCTGTTGCCCAAAAACCCAAAACGTCGGGATCTTGATCTCGGACCAGTAATCAAAGTAATCGTATTTTGTACCGCTACCGTACTTATCCAAAAAAGTTTCCGCCGACACCCAATTAGCCAGCGGGAAACGTACCCTCATGATGTGGTGAGGGAACCCCTTGTCGCACCAAACTCTGGCCTCCTGCAACTGCTGATCGAAAACCTCACGCTTGGCTGAGTCGTTCAAAAGTAACTCCGTGTTGAGCCTCGGAGGGGATACTGCTACAAATCGAGCCAACTCAATCTCGGGCCCCTCCGAAGTGTGTGCTAGCGCGTAAGACACCTTGACTGCTCCGAGCGAATGGGCGATGCAGCCGATGTTCTCATAACCTAATTGTTTGCAGAATTGGATCCAAGTGACTAAATCGATCTGGCCGTCAGAAATCGTCTCGAACATCGAGCCCATCCGAGCCGGATAATCGGCAGAGCCAAAGGTCGCCAGATCATGACCTCGGGTATTCACTAACAGAGCATCATGCCCGAGCATTTGCACGCATTGCCCGAGTTCACTCAGGAGCGTACTACCATAAAAGTTACCGTTGACACCATGAACCACAAGCCAAATCCAACTTCGATCGGCAAGAGCATTGGCACTGGTCAAAAACCCATGCAACTTGATCCCGTCTTGAGTCTGAACATCAACCAAACGACCAAGCATCAGCGATGGGTTCAATAAATTCGATTCACTCCAGAGCGATCACTTCGGAGAAGCTTGCCCGTCGGGAGATTGGAACAAGCCTGAAACCCTACCACGGCTCGGTGGTGGGGGCGGGTCACGTCGTTTGAAGTCGTCGGCCCGCGTTGCACTGCCCAGCGGTACGATGTCCTCGTCATTGGAACCACGCAGATATCCCATGAGTTTATCCAAATTGATACGGCTAACACCCATCGATTTGGCTTGCTGCTCGATTTCCAATCGACGCTTGGCCATGACTTCGCTTGCTGCATCAAGTTGTCCCCCGAGAACCTTAAATTCGTCACCGACAACCAACCACCTGGTGTTCACGTTGAGGTTCCCTTCCATCCTTCCATCAGGCCGCAGATCGACCGACACGTCGCCGCCATTCTGCGCGATCAGAGCTTTCACCGTGTCGCGATCATCCCTGCCGTCGCCGTTGATGTCGAGTTTTCCAACCAATCCAAAGGAAACTTTACGGCCTGGTTGCCAAGCCGGAGAGTAAATGCGATCGCCTCGGAGAATGGTTGTAGGAAATCGATCGGGAAGAACTCGAGCCCTCGAAAGATGATCGGTCTGCTGATTGACCTCGACCACCTCAATCCTGGCCTTGGGTGCAACATCAGCCACCTTCGATGTGTCGTCATCAAGGACGGCAAATCGAACGCCTGGTCGCAATCCGTCGGCTCGACCAAGGTTCAGATACACCGTTTGTCCTCCGTCGACAACTTCGGTAATCTTCCCTTGTACGTATTGGAAGTCCTCACCTTTGATCTCTTCGAGTTGCTTCCCAAGTTGCTCGTTTTGCTTCGCAAGTTCATCACGCTTCTTGGTTAGCTTATCAATTTCGGCAAGATAAGTTCTCTTTTCGGATTCGGCTTGCTGTGCTAGCTTCTGACGATCTTGCTGGATCTTGGTGATCTCGTCTTGGCGCTCTTTCTCTTTTTGAGCATAAGCAACTTGCGTCTGTTCGAGTTGTTGAGCAAGCTCATTGGCTCGCTTACGCTCCGCCTCACGGGCTTCGGTCTCTTGTTTGATCGTCGCGTCGTATTTGGCCTTCAAGTCCTCTTCACGCTTGGCTTGAGCATCGACCTGCAGGTTCCGCTCGCGAACTGTTTGCATCAGGGTTTCAACAAGCTTGAGATAGTTCTTGTCTGTCACGTTTGGCCCGAGAAGACCCATGTCCGCAAGATACTTCTTTTGGATGTTGGTAATCTCAGCGTTGCCTGAGAACGATTGAGACAACTGGTCAAACTCTGCTTGGCTCGATTGCTTGGCACCCAATACCATCTCAAGCAATTGGGACTTTTTGACTTCCTCCCGCAACTTATCGTCCGAAGCCCTCGCCTGGGCCTGGGCCGCTTCAACCGTCTTGGAATTCGTGCCCGATTGGAAGATTACGTAGCACAGTGCCCCAATACACAGCAGGCTGACAAACGACATGACAACGACGTAAGCCTGCCAAACATACAAATTGCGATCGCGTGCCATGAACAACCTCGATTACCGAGCTCCTGGTGTGAGTCTCTAAATTCCATCTGTAGATCGTAAACAGGCGCGTCCCAAGCGTCAAATTTTCCGGCGTTAAGTTTGGATTTTTCTAGCTTTATTGCCAATTAATCAGGCTTGGCGGTTTTCTCCTGGTAAGCCTTTCCTAATGTCCTGGATTTGACGACGAGGTCTCCAAACCTTGAAAACTTGTCGAATGCACCTCTAGGAAAGAGCTCGGGTGTTCTAAGTTATTCCTCCCGGTAAGCGAGATAATCAACCAACTTGCTCAAACTGATCCGCGAAACGCCTCTGTTCTTTGCTTGTGCAAGAATCTCCTTGCAAGTATTAGCAAGCTAAATACCAGTCTATTGCCTTGAGTTTGCCTGTCCAATTTTCGTCCAAAAACTCGGGGTCTGTCCCCACGTTTTTTGCGTTTCTTATGCGGTTCCAGCTATCACTGCATGAATTTCCCGAATAATTGACTGGAGGCGACCGGTATGTTCCTACCGAAACGAAAAAACTCGCATTTCCCAAGCAACTGAGTACGATGATACGACTCGAAGCTTTCCTTCTTTTCCCGTCTGAGGTCGAAATCTAGTATGACCAACCAACAACCGATCCGTGCTGGCCGTTGTGTGCAGGTGCTCTCGACGCTCCTGGTCTGCTTGTTCATCGGGTCGGCACAAGCTCAGATCAATGAGCGATCGGTCGCTCCCCTTGGCTTGGAACTCATGTGGGAAAACAGTATCGGTGGTGCGGGACTTGCCCAAGGCGCCGATAGCTTGGTCGTTTGGCCTCACTCATCAGACCGTCGCGAATACGTGGATGTGTTTGTCGGCAATAGACTGATAGAAAGAATTGACGCCAGACGAGTCGACCGCGAGGCTCTCGATAAGAAGATTCTTGAAGGCAAGTCTTCGGGGCCCGTGCCTGTCCTGGGGCTTGAAGGGGCCAAAGCCCAAGCCGAAAAGCTCATCAAAACCTATGCTGTGCTCGGTAAGAAAGCCACCACCAAAGTCGTCAGTCAACCAGTGACCTATGTTGTGGGGCTTGCCAGCAACGGCGTAGTCACTGCGATCGATGGCGAAACCGGAGAACTGCTTTGGCAAAGCTCAGTTCCCCGAGCCGACTTGAACATTTACGGCCCAGGTGTCTCCGATGATTTCGTCACGGTTGTCAATGGGAATGCGTTCTATGCGATGGATCTCAAGACCGGGAACATGATCAACACCGGACGACTCGCCTTTACTCCATCAGGTTCGGCAGCATCCCTCGAGAAGCGAATCATTGTTCCATCGACCGAAGGGAGATTGGTCGGTTACAACGTCGACAACCCTGTGATTGCTCCGGCAATCCTTCGGGCCGGTGTAGAAAACCGTCGAGGCCTAGCGATCTCAGCAGATCGCCAGTTCATGGCTTGGACATCCAAGAATGCGATGTATTTGGTCCACAATGAAAACGTGCCAAAGCTTTGGGCCAAGGTCAATGTCGACGAACCCTTGGACAGCAAGCCGGTTGCCACACCGCAAGGCTTTTTGTTTACAAGCATGTACGGGACAGTCATTCATGCTTCGACATCGCGCACGGGTTCTTACCTATGGCGAGTGAATCTTGCCATGCCCACGAATCGAACACCGGTTTGCGATGGCAAGCATGCTTTTATCCTGTCGGATGACGGTCGCGCCGTGGCCTTGGATCTCAAGACCGGAACCCAAGTCTGGGGTAGCTACATCGGTCACGTCGATCAAATCCTAGGTGTGGGGAAAGAGCACCTGTTTGTGCAAAATGATCGTGGATCACTCAGCCGTCTGCGGATTTCCGATGGTCAAGTCGATGGAACATCCTCTGCACTGGTCGACCTAGTGATTCCCAATAGCGTCACGGATCGGTTGTTCATCGCAACCAAGGATGGACATATCAGTTGTTTGCGGGAACAAGGAGCGTTGCAACCAACGATTTTCAACCCGAGCAAGAAATCCGCCGAAGCCTCTAAATCCGGCGCAGGAGGCCAAGCGACAAAGCCTGCGGCTACACCCAAAACCAACAACGACGACATTTTCGGGGCTCCCTCTTCGGCTCCCGTCGGTGCGAGTAATGACGATCCCTTCGGCGCTCCTTAGTCTAAACACCAACCACAGCCACAAAATCTAGGGTTTGCGTTTCCCTTGTGTGCAAGTCGGATAGAATCTGGCCAGTGCATTTAACCAGGAGTACCAGCCCCAGACGGAGCGATGGATCGTGAGCATTGAGAATCGACGCGACCGAGGCGAACAGGGCCAGAAACGACGCAAGGCTCCGAGCACCGATGGAGCTTCTTTGATCGGGCGCTCGCCTCCCTATGATCTGACAGCCGAAAAAGCAGTGCTCGGATGCGTGCTTTTGAATTCCGATTGTCTTAACGAGCTGACACTGATCCTCAGGCCCGATGATTTCTACGACGACGCTCATCGGATTTTGTACCAAGCCATGTCAGGTTTGTACGACTCAGGGAAACGTGTTGACATCGCTCTGCTTGTCAATCAACTCAAATCAACAGACCAATTCGATCTGATCGGTGGAGCCCCTTACCTCGCCGATTTGGCCCACAGCATTCCCAACGCAGCGCACTCGGTCTACTACGCTGAAATCGTTCAGTCCAAAGCCGTCGTTCGAAGACTCATCGAGGCATCGACGAAGATCCTTCAGAATGCTTACGACACGACGATCGATTCGAAAGAATTGCTGGCCAACGCCGAGCAGGAAATCTTTCAGATTCAAGACGACCGCAGTTCGAACCAAGCCCAAAGCGTCTCGGCGATCCTCAAAGAGTCCCTCGAGCGGATCGACTCTCGCATGCAGGGTCAGCAACTAGCCTCGGGGGTCATGACCCACTTCCGGGATTTCGACACCATGACCGGCGGGCTTCACAACGGTGAACTGGTGATCCTAGCGGCTCGACCAAGTATGGGTAAGACAGCCTTTGCCATGAACATCGCAGAACAAGTCGCGATGAAGGAACAGGCCCCTACCCTATTTGTCAGCTTGGAAATGAACTCGATCGAACTTGTCGACCGACTCCTGTGTTCCATCGCCCGAGTCAATGGTTCACGCATGCGCGTCGGAACCATCACTCATGAAGAACAGCAACGGCTCATCAAGAATGCCGCAGAAATCTCTGTAGCTCCTCTCTACATTGATGATTCCGCAAGCCGAACCGTCAGCGAAATCGGTGCAGTGGCAAGGCGCATATCCAAGATGGAAAACCAGAAGACCGGAAAGAAACTCGGGTTGATCGTTATCGATTATCTACAATTGATCGAACCAGATAACTCCAAAGACCAGCGGCAAGAACAGGTCGCGAAAATCGCCAGAAAACTCAAGATGCTCGCCCGCGAACAGAATGTCCCTGTGCTTTGCCTCTCCCAGCTAAACCGTCAAGCCGAAGACTCCAAAGACCATCGACCACGACTAAGCCACCTGCGAGAATCCGGTGCCATCGAGCAGGATGCTGACGTGGTCATGTTCATTCACCGCGAAGAGTACTATCATAAACCAGACAAAGCCGTAGAGTTTGCCGGACAAGCCCAGGTCATTATCGCCAAACAGAGAAACGGCCCGATCGGCGATGTAGATCTTGTTTGGGAGAAAAACTTTACTCGGTTTCTCAATAAGGCGGCTGAGTACCACAACGACTTTGCTCCCGGAACCAACGATTTCTCGACTCCCGGCGGCTACTAAAGCCAGCCATTTACTTTCTTGAACCACTCAATGAACGACACCTGGACTCCCGCTTCTTGGAAGCAATTTCCCGCCGCCCAGCAACCCAACTACTCCGACGAAGCGGAACTGCAACGAGCCGTCGAACAACTCGAGAAACTCCCACCCCTGGTAACCAGCTGGGAAATCGATCACCTCAAGGGTCGACTCGCCGCTGCCCAACTGGGTCAAGCCTGGATGCTCCAAGGTGGTGACTGTGCGGAATCTTTTCAACAATGCCAAACCGAGCAGATCGCAAGCAAACTTAAGCTCCTATTGCAAATGAGCTTGGTCATCGTTTTTGCGTCTCGCAAAGAGATCGTGCGAGTCGGAAGAATCGCAGGACAATATGCCAAGCCACGATCGAGCGATACGGAAACCATTGGAGGTGTTCAACTACCGTGCTATCGGGGTGACATCGTCAACGGTTTTGACTTCAACCCTGAGTCCCGTAGACCGGATCCATTGCGGCTGGTACGAGGCTATGAACGCTCGGCGGCCACGTTGAACTTTATCCGCGCCTTGAGCGAAGGTGGCTTTGCGGATCTGCATCATCCCGAAAACTGGAATTTGCTCTTTGTGAATGAAGTCAAAGGGGAGGTGGCCAAGAGGTACCGCGAGCTGGTCAACTCCCTAGGCTCTGCTCTTCGCTTCATGGAAACCATTCTAGGCGGTGCGACCGTCAACGAACTCAAGCGAGTTGATTTCTTCACATCGCATGAGGCTCTGCTCTTACCCTACGAATCAGCGCTGACACGAGCAAGCATACGGGGTGTGGGTCACTACAACATGGGAACCCATATGCCTTGGATCGGCGAACGAACCCGATCACTTCAAGGAGCTCACGTCGAGTATTTCCGAGGTATCCGTAATCCAATCGGCGTCAAGATCGGTCCAAGCGCCCATTCAGACGAAGTCGTCGACTTGGCAAAGCATCTAAACCCTGAGAATGAACCCGGTCGATTGACCCTCATCCATCGCATGGGCAGAAATCAAATCGAATCGAAATTGCCACCGATCATCGAAGCGGTTCGTAAATCGCAGCGAGGGGTGCTCTGGGTTTGCGACCCGATGCATGGAAACACCATCCCCACTCAGCATGGTCGCAAGACGCGACGCTTTGACGACATCGTCGATGAACTGCGACTCTCTTTTGGAATCCATCATGCCTGTGGATCGAGCTTGGGTGGAGCCCACCTTGAACTCACCGGAGACAACGTCACCGAATGCACCGGCGGATCTCGCAAGCTGACCGAATCGGACCTCAATGTCGCTTACGAAACCCAAGTCGACCCGCGTCTGAACTACGAGCAGGCCCTCGAAATCGCCTTCGAAATCGCTGGCAAACTCCAAGAGTTCCGCGTTCCCTAATCGCGCATCCCCAACTCACTAGAGCGATGTCAAATACTCAGCGCTCTGAAGCATCGGATCCTCATAGTAAAGCTTGATCGTCCCATCCCGCTTGAGCGACTCGACCTTCTGAAGCTCCGCCGAGTAGATCTCTTCGGCGATCGCATCGAGTCGCTTGGCTCTTTGAAACCAACCCATCACGAGCATCGCGATCAGTAGCACTGGCAAAGTCGATATACCAAAGGCCGTGAGCACCATCGTCGCTTTGGGACTAGGAAACTCGGAAAGATCCTTCGTCCCCTGGCTCCATGCATGCATGGTCGCTAAAAAATACTGCCGATAAATCGCGATGATTGGTCCGGCCATCAATGCCCAAAAGACCAGCGATGCCAATAGCCCGAGCAACTGCAGCAACCATCGAGGAATCCGGTACTTGCTCAACGTTTCATCAAACACTCCGCGCGCATGAACCTGCAGAGCATCGATTCCACTCATGCGAATCCTCAGCCCTGAATCGATTCGATGCACATCCCGATTCGTTCCACCGATACGATCGATCGCACGATAAAACTCCTGTTGCGCCGGCAAAAGACGATCTTGTATCTGCTTGGTCAAATACTCCTTGATCCCCTCTTGCAACTCTTGATGCGCTTGACGCGAAGTGCTCAAGTTCTTTGCCCAAGTCAAAAAAGTACCGAAGATCGATGGCAAGCTGCCGGTCATCGACAGAATCAATCGGTCCCAAGCTCCATGGGTAAACCCTAAGATCCCTAGAAGCGTTCTGTATGGGAACCAAAAAAGTCCGGTGCCCGATAGGAGTTCACCGCGGATGCGATCGCGGATGGCATTGCGAAGCACGTGCTTCGAACCGAGCACCATCTCGATGGCTTGGCTAGGCAACGCATCGGCAGTCGAAGCAAGCTGCGTGATCGCAGCAGCAAGCTGGGGAACTTGGCTCTGAATGGCCTCGGAGACCTTCGAACGCAATCGGTCACTAGCGGTTCTCAGACGAAGCGACTTGGTCGCCGATGCTACCTTTAGGTCCTCATGCGCGAGTCTAGACGCTAAGTCGCTTTGCAACTTACCAGCAATACCTCGCTCATCTCCGATGGCCTCAAAGTCTCCCACGAGAATCGGTTCCAGGAACCGGGTTCCTGGAGCACTGGTGCTAAGGGCTGCTGTATACCACTCGATGTCCCGTTGCAAGCTGCTTGCATGCCCGTGGGCACCAGTCAATTCCGCTTGTGCAACACACGTGATGATCGGTAAACAAACCGAGCCTTCGGTCAATGCAGCCAATTGCACATGGATCGCACTACGCAATTGATCTCGACGGGCAACGAGCAGTTTTATAGGAGCCAAGCTCATCGCCTCCTTGGCGATCGCTGCAGCACTCGGATCTTCGTCGGTGTATCCAGGTGTGTCTAGAACCATGTAGGGACGATTAAAGTCGAGCATGCTCTTGGAGGGGCAAGCTAGATAGACTTCTCGCGCCGAATCCAATGCGTCAGGAGCTGCAGGCCCGATCCAATGCAGTTTGGTCGTCGCCTCTTTGGCCAGCACACCACTTGGCAATAACTGCGAGATCGCCGGATCGAGAACCAACTGCCTGGCTACCCATGTCTTGCCCTGCCCCTTAGCACCTATGATTCCAAAACAAGGAAGCGAAACACCACGATCATGCATGATGTCGTTGGCCGCTTGGCGAAATTCTTCGCACCATCGCGTGATTTGCAATCGAATTGGATGGGAACCCAAGAGTTGCTCAGAAGCGACCTCGATCCGCTGAACCATCTGCAAATGGTCTTCCATGGCTAGTGTTTATCCCCTTGATTGAGTTGATGGTTCATTTGCGATTCGATTTGTTGCAAACGATCTAGCGATTGCTCCAGCGAATCCCAACTCGGTATTTGCGTCTGGCGTGGACCGACCGGAATTCCTTGCACACATCTCGAAGTGTGCATGTTAGCCGCTATCGAACTTGAGACAAGCTTGCGAGAGTTCGTACCGAGCAACACTTGGGTTGGATCCTCTTGTGCTTTACGTTGCAGGCCAAGTTCATCCGTGAGCACAGCCACCAAATCCGATAACTGTTGCCAAGCCGATTCGCTCTCTGCCAATTGGGGCATCCCATCACCGCTTGCAAGCATCAATCCAAATCCCGCAGCACCCGCAAAGAGCAATTCCTTGAGCGATGCAAACACCAATACCGATGAACCACCGAAGTCCAAAGGGATCATGATCACAGCTAGCAATGGAGCAAAGAGGATCCCTGCAGGGGCTACTCCGCTAAGGATTCGCTTTCCCATTGGCATCTGCTCCCAAAGACGCTTGGTCAACTCATCGACTTGCTTAGGATCCAACTGAGTCGAACTCTCGGCTTGAAACCGCTCGATGGCTCTTTGGCAAGCATCACGAATCTTTTGGCGATCCTCACCCCGCCGATCCAAATCGAAGATCCCCTCTCGGTCACGGCTAGCCAAAGCATCCACCAGCACGTCGGCGGTGACTACTTTGCCGCTTTCTCCCCGCTGCAATCGAGATCGAGCCCATTGCCCAACAGCGTTGCCTCGGTCGAGCATCCACGAAGGCATCTTCATCCATGAAGTCGCATATCCGACGGAGTCTTTGCTAGCCTGTGCGAGCCTTTGCATCCAGCGACCAGGTTTGGCCCACCAGGGTGCCGTGCGTTCAAGGGATTCAGCAATCTGCTGAACGACCTGCCGAGATGCCTGCAATCGAATCTTCGGGTTCGATGCACTCGATGTTGGATCCAGCGAAAAGTCCAAGCAAGCTTGGGCAATCACCTGATGCGCTAGGGACAATCGGCGATTGCTCTCGACGATCCATGCGCGAGCCGACACAAGACCTCGACTCACGGAGATCTTGAGGGTCGTTAAACTCGAATCGATCGCATCGGCCAAAAGGGCATTTCCCTGGATCTGATCACCTAGCCGCAGCATCCAAGCCGCATCGTCGATCGGCTCTGGAGGCTGAGGAATCGGCGAGCGATCGATCCGATAGAACGAGGGCAATAGCGTATCTTTTCGATTTTGCAGTTCCACAGGCACGCACTTGAGTTTCTCGCGACGCTCGGGGCCTTCGAAATGATAAGCCATATAAATCCGACTCGGGGTTGCAAAACCATACAGAGTGCTCATCTCTTGAGCGATTTGCGTTGAGTCGTATTTTCGCGGAACACGATTGACCGCAAGGATCCTTTGTACGTGCGGCATTTTGGATTCGAGCATCTTGATCAAACGACTGACGGTCTGGTCGTGCATAGCATTTGCAGGCAGAACGACGATGTAAGCGCTACAAATGGTCGAGGATCGTTCGAGCACCGAAAATCGAGCCTCAGCAGCAGCCATCGACAACTCGTCTAATCGCGTCAGCCGTACAGATGTCAAAGAGCCTTGTGCGACAGACATCAAACCTGTCTGCACGTCTGGACAATCCATCAAAGCAACGCCGAGTTGATCAAGCTGAGGATCGGTTGCAATCAAGGGGATCTCCAAGGCGCTTAGACGCTGGGCGTTGCCATCGGCATCGACCAGATCCCGCATAGAAAGATCGTTGTATTGCATCGCAGCCTGCTGCGGATCGCTGGAGAGTTCTTCAGGCACAGTTCCAAACACTTGAGCCAATCGGGTCGAAAGATATCCCCAGATGACCGTATTGCTTTTCCAAGATTCAGGCAACCAAAGCACAAAGCGATGCGTCCCTTCGGTGTTGGCAGAACCGATCAAGACGCGTCGGGTTTCGGAATCCTTCGGTGGGGATAGAAACGTCGCTACCAAGGAGCTTTTACCCGCATTGAGCATCCCTAGAACCGCAACGATCGGGCACACGGGCGACTCAATCATCATCCGGGCTTGGGATATCCCTTGGGCAATCGACGCTGCGAGCGAGTCGGCAGAGGAAACGCCAGAAACCTTGTCTCTCTCGAAGAGCAGGGATTTTAGGCTCGATCCATCGCTTAAGGCTTGGACGAGAAAATCCGATTCAATTTTCAGGAGTTGTTCGCGTAAGGTTTGGGTCACAATGGTTACTTGCTAAGTCGATTTAGCGGTTTGTTCATCTTGTGAGCGTTGACATCTTCGGACCGATGACCATAGTACTCCATGGTTTCGAAAGTCGTTCGAATGTTGTTCGTCAGACAGTATTTTTTCATAGGAGCATAGGGTTGTCGAAGCATCCGGGGATTCGTCTCAATCGACTCACACTGACGCTCCTGATTCTCGGGGCGATTCTCATTCCTGTCGGATCGGCTCTGGGCCTGTTTTTCCTTTCCAAACCCATCCCAGAACCACAGTTGATGGCCCGTGTACGGCTCGATGGAATGTGGGTCGAAGACAGGAAAAATCCAGGCCAGAAAAAACTCGTTCCCGCCATCAGCGTACGCAATCCTACGTCGGAATCCTGGGGACAGCTAACCGTCGGGCTCAATAAATCGGGCCGAAATAACCAATTCTATGCATCCGAACCGACTGGCATACCCGCAGGAAAAACCGTTTCAATTCCTCTCTTCGCTTTTGTCGCTAGAAACGGTAGCGTGACGTTCCCTGCGGGCAACCGCAACGTGAAAGAAGTGACTGTTTTTGCCAAGCTACCCAACAACGCGCGGGGTGTGGCTGAATTCATCTTACCACAAGCCCCCACCGTACCGAAATCGGATGAAGATCAGGAATCTTCTTGGATCGAACCGCTAACGCGACAATAAGGCCTCGAGCACCCTTTGTCGACGAACCTTGCGAACTAGGATCCGCACTCCCAGTTGTTCAACGACATCGCCACCGATGGGTAGATGCCCCAGGCGATCCGACACCCAAGCATTCAAATTAGGAAACGCATCGGCTTGTTCAAATTCGATGCCCGTGATCTCTCTAAGCCTTCCGGGCGAGATCCCGCCTCCGACGAGCCACCCCTGCCCCGACTTGACTGCATGGATCGGTAGCATGTCGTATTCGTCCTGGATATCGCCTAAAAGTTCCTCGACAATATCTTCGAGAGTAATCATTCCCGTAACCGTTCCAGTCGAATCACAAACCAATGCAATGTGTGTGTGTTCTCTGAGCAGTCGCTCGAGTGCGGCGGATATTTGAAGCGATTGATCGAGCTTCGGAATGGAACGCAAGATCCCGGCGATTGTAGGTTCGCTGGGATTGATCCTCATGACCGAGACAATGTCTTTGAAGGTCACATAGCCGACGATCGTCTGTGGATCACTCTTGAGCTTAGCCACCGGAAATCGCGTATGCATATCCATGTGGGCTGCGATCAGACATTCGCTAAGGGTACTATCCAAAGGCAGCACGTGGATTTGTGAGGCTGGAAGTGAGATCTCTTGAAGTGTTCGACTCGCCAGCCTAGCTGCACCGAGAATGATATTCTCTTCACGCGAACCGATCAGACTCGATGTGCGTGCTAAACTTGCGATGGCTCTGAGTTCCTGCAGTTCAATCGCCTCGGTCTTTGACTCTTGAGAAGCCCAAGGACTCCAGATTCGTTCGGTAAAGTTCATCAGACCTGTCGCACTGGCTTCCAATAGCCAAACCAGTGGCCAAGCCAAGATTGCAAATACTCGCACCCAGGGAGAGAGGGTCAAGCACACCCACTCCTTGTTTCGAAGCGCAAAGAGTTTTGGGACTAACTCTCCTACAACGATCGTTGCGATCGTAAGCGGGGCTACAAACAGAGCGATTGCCATCACATCAGAAAGCCGTTCGCTCCATCCGAATTCTTGTAGGATCGGAGATAGCGATTCGGATGCCTTCGCACCGCTAGTAGCGCCTGCGGTAAGCCCGACGATGGTGATCCCTAATTGAACAACAGCCAGACTTTTTTCGATGCGATCTTTCATGATGATCGCCGAATTTGCACCCAAGCGGCCCTGTTCCTTCAGGGCCTGCAATCGGGCTTTCGTAACGCTTGCCAATGCGATTTCATAGGCCGCGAATAGAGCGTTGACCAGCACCATCAAGCCAACGACGATCCATTCAAGTCCGGCCACGTTTCGACTGACTCCTAAGCTGAGTTACTCGTCCGTCACGCAGCCTTCGCTGGCACTCTTGACGTTCTTAATGTACTTATACAGGGTCCCGCGCGTGGCCTTCAGCGCCGGTGCGGCCCACTTCTGACGCCGCTTGGAAATCTCTTCCTCGCTCAGCGCCACATCGAGACGGTTGTTCTGAGCATCGATCGTGATGTGATCGTCATCCTGCACCAGTCCCAACGGACCACCGACTTGCGCTTCAGGGGTGATGTGCCCAACGATAAAACCGTGCGACCCCCCTGAAAATCGTCCATCGGTGAGCAATGCAACATCGGAGCCCAAACCGGCCCCCATGATCGCTGATGTTGGAGTGAGCATCTCGGGCATCCCGGGCCCACCCTTAGGCCCTTCGTATCGGATGATGATCACATCCCCCTTGCGAATCTTTTTCTGCTCAAGAGCGCCAAGCATCTGCTCCTCAGAATCAAAACAACGAGCTGGTCCCGAGAAGACCAAGCCTTCTTTGCCCGTGATCTTGGCCACAGCCCCCTCAGGCGCAAGATTCCCAAAGAGGATCTGAATATGGCCCGTCGGCTTGATGGGATCTTTGACGCTGCGAACAATCGATTGACCCTCTTTGAGTCCTGGTAAGGACGCGAGGTTCTCCGCCAGAGTCTTACCCGTTACGGTCAAACAATCGCCCGTGAGCAATCCTTCGGCAAGCAGGTACTTCATGACCGCCGGAGTTCCACCAATCGAATGCAAATCTTCCTGCACGAATTTCCCAGAGGGTTTCAAATCCGCCAAATAAGGGACACGGTTGCTCGTGTTTTGGAAATCTTGCAAACTCAGCGGCACGTTCACACTCCGTGCCATAGCCAACAAATGCAGCACAGCATTGGTCGAGCCTCCCAAAGCGACAACGATCGTCATGGCGTTCTCAAAAGCCTCGCGAGTCATGATGTCGCGGGGCTTGAGATCCATTTCAAGGAGGTTTCGGATCGCCACTGCAGCCCGATCGCACTCGTCTTTCTTGGCAGGATCCTCCGCTGGAATCGAGGCCGAGTAGGGCAACGACATTCCAAGAGCTTCGATCGCCGAGGCCATCGTATTGGCAGTGTACATGCCACCACATGCCCCAGCCCCTGGACAGGAATGTCGCACGATGCCCTCTCGGGTTTGATCATCGATTTGACCCGCGATGTACTGACCATAGCATTGGAATGCCGACACGATATCCAACGAATGACCATTCCACTTACCGGCTCGAATCGTCCCGCCGTAGATCATCAGCGCCGGTCGATTGAGCCTTCCCATGGCGATCAAACAACCGGGCATATCCTTGTCGCAACCAGGGATCGCAATCAAACCGTCATACCACTGCCCCCCCATGATCGTCTCGATCGAGTCGGCAATCAGATCTCGCGACTGCAAAGAGAACGACATCCCATCGGTACCCATGCTGATACCGTCGCTGACACCGACAGTATTGAACCGCATCCCTACGAGCCCCTGCGCTTGCACCGAATTCTTTGCGAGCAACCCCAAGTCCAACAGGTGCATATTGCAAGGGTTTCCCTCGAACCACACGCTTGCAATCCCAACCTGGGCCTTGTTCATGTCTTCAGGCTTAAGCCCCGTCGCATAGAGCATCGCTTGCGATGCCCCTTGGCTCTTGGGCTGGGTGATACGCGACGAATATTTATTGATCGATGAAGTCATACAGTCGTTAGTGGCTAGTCGTTAGTGATTAGTGGTTAGTGAATGTCTTTGCGTAGATCGCGATAGAATTTTAATGCGGCTCGGTTGGAGACAAAGGCCATTTGATCGAGCACATGGTCGCTCAGCTCGGTCCAAATCCATGAGGTGATCTCGCCATCGACCAGTTCGATCGGCCCTTCTTCGACTTCGACGGTGTAAAAAAGGTCGAGCACCGGCAGGGAAATCCCGCGATAGACGTATGCGTTAGGCTGCGAGGTCAGATACTCAAAGGACTTGACTGTCAGGCCAATCTCTTCGAGAACCTCCCGTTTCAGTGCAACCTCGGCCGTTTCTCCATGATCGACAAAGCCTCCTGGCATACCGAGCATGCCTTTGCCCGGATCGTTGGCCCTTCGGAGCAATAGCACTTGCCCCTGCGCATTGGTTACCACCGCTCCAACAGCAGAGACCGGACCAAAAAAAGTCGCATGATTGCAACTTGTACAGCGAAATGGTCGAAGAGGCTCAAAGGACTCTCGCGGATGTCCACATGCGGGGCAAAATCGGTAGATCTGTGCTAGTTCTTTACCCATCATCCTGTGGATCCTTGAACAACTCTCAGCCTGCAGGGACCATCGTAGGTGCCTTGCGTTTAGACACCTTGGGCAAACACAAAACCGCTTCGATCAGCAGCGCTACGAGCATCGCGATGACGAACCAACGCCATATCTCTTGAACCAAACTCGTAGCACGCTTGCCCGCTTCAATTTTAGCCCAAGGCAGATCGCCAAACATCCGTTCTAAGTTCTGAGAGTCGACACTTCGCAGGGAATCTTCTTCGCTGTCGCGATGCAGCGCTACGAGCGTCTTATCGCTTCGATAAACCCCCGAGTGCATCGCATACTCGTTCGATACGGCTGCATCAGTGCCGAGAACAAGCTTAGAAGTTGCATCGACCGATCGATGGTCAATACCAGCGGCAGCATTCTTGGTCGTCCCCACCCGCAAAGCCCCCGCAGTGAGCATTCGCTGGATCGTAACATACAAGACCACTCCATCCCCTGCCAGCGTCGAGTCCCGATCGGCCGGCGTCGTCGCGCAAAGAGTGATCGGTGTTGGATCCTGCGGCGATAAGGGTGCCGTCGCAAGAAACGCTTTACCATCAGGCAAGGACGCCAACGCCTCAAATTTGCCATCAAGCTTACAGATTCGGCGAATCCCGAGCTGGCCAACCGGCAGGGGGGCTCCACTGAGCGTATTGGCAAGCAACTGAGAATCATTTTGCCACTGAGCGATACGAGCCAACCGGTTCCGCTGCGCCTCGGCCGCTGTTTCATTCTCCACCGGGCTATTGGACTGCCCCTCTTGAAGCGACTCCCAAGCTCCCCATCGCACCCCAAAAGCCTCGGAACCGTCGGCGTTCTCCGGTGGCAAAATCAATAGCTGTCCACCCGTTGCAACAAATCGTGTCAAAGCTTCCAGCGGTTTGCCGGTTGGTAGGTTCTCTTGCCAAACGATCATCGCGACGGTACTTAGGTCGATCGCGTCGAATTGATCAAGACTTGCAGACTCAGCTTCGCACTCGATGGCTTGCTGAGGAGCGATGCTTGCACACAACTCGATCGCTTGAACCAATTCCGGCGTTTGGCTCACGATGAGCGTTCGACGTTTGGGGGATCTTTCGTAAACGAAATACTCCACGTCATCGCTGGGGTTGGTATCGGCTGGTAGTCGGATCGAACCCCAACCCTGCGACGAAGCGTCGGCGTTAGCCTCGTTGATATCAGAGCTGGCAAGACTCTTTTCCAGAGGGATCCGATAGTCGGTCATCTGCGCGGTGTTTCCCTGAAACTCGACTTGGACGATCGATCGATTCTCACCGACGGCGATTTCGACGGGGATCGGTTCGGAGCTTGTCACATTTTCACCGTTGGCAGCCCCTGCCCCGCCGCTAGAAACTTGCTTGTCGATTCGGAAACTGATCGAGAGCTCCGGACCATTATCGGACTCGATGCGATGCACATCGGTGATCCGCAACGCGCGATTGGACGTGCTCGAAACAGACAAATCTAAAATCGAAAAACGGACTTGTTGAGCGATCGAACGAAATCCGTCTTGGATGGCCTTCCATCGCCCGTCTTGACTGCGCCAATCGCTATCCCGCATGTCTGAGCACAGCCACACCATGGTGTTCCCCGACGGATTGTTCTTGGCGTATAGGAGAGCTTTTTCCATCAGACTCGGTATATCGCTCGTGGCGCTCCAAGCTTGCCGAGGAGTAGCCCTGAGCCACTGGACGATCGAGCCATATTCCTCGGGTTTGTCGGTCAGTGGATCGATCTGCACGATCCTCTGAATACCGAGGGTCTTGAATGTCTCGGCAAGTTGATCGATTCCCTGCTGGAGCTTCGTTGAGTTGCCTCCTGCTGGCGTCTCGTCCATGCTTGGTGATCGATCCAAAATAACGATCGCTACCCGGTTTGTATCCCCTCCGAGCAAAGCCAGCAAGCCGCTTGTGAGTGGTCGAGCGGTGAACAGGACCAATGCCAAGACGGCCAAAGTTCGCATGGCCAAAATCAGCCACTGACGGAGTTTGGTATAGCCACTGGACATCTTGGTCGCTTCGAGCAAGAAACGCATCGCAGCCCAGGGGACTGTTTGAAAGCGGCGCTGATTGACCAAATGGATGATGATAGGAATGGCCGCCAGTGGCAGAGCCAAGAGCATCCAAGGTTGCAAAAAGTTCATCGCACCCCTCGCGCTCGAGTTCTTCCGACAAGAAATCTCATCAAAGGATGTTCGTAGGATTCACTGGTTTGAACTCGGTGATAGTCGACTCCCGTTTCCAAAACAATCTTCTGCATCGCAGCCAGATAACTATTAAGTGCCTTTTGATAGCGATCAGCGATCTCATTGGGCTCGACGAAGATCGATGTATTGCCTTCCATGTCGACAAACCGCACGGGTCTGCCAAAAGCAAACTCAATCTCCTGCGGATCCAGCAGGTGAAAAGCAGCCACATCGTGTTTGCGAAATCGCAAGTGCTCAAAACATCGCTTGAGTTCCTCTGGGGCCACAAAGAAGTCCGATACGATCAGAACCAAAGCTCTTTGGCGTACGGTCTCTGCTAGCTCGTCGAGAATCGCTGGCAAAAGAGTTTCGCCTTGTGGTTTGGTCTTCTCGAGTGTATCGAGGATGAGTTTCAAATGGGCCGCAGATCGCTTGGTCGGTATGTTCTGAATAATCTTCTCGGCCACGGTAGTCAGGCCCACTGCGTCTCCTTGCTGGGCCGCGAGGTATCCAAGTGTAGCGGCGATCCTTCGTCCATAATCGATCTTTGTCGGCATCCCTTTCGAGGAAAACCCCATCGAACCGCTTGTGTCCAAGACCACGCACAATCGAAGATTCGTATCGGCCTCGAACTCCTTGACGTAATACCGATCGGTTCGACCAAAGGCCCTCCAATCCAAGCGTCGCAAATCATCGCCGGGTACGTACTTGCGGTACTCGGCAAACTCGACACTAGAACCGCGGTGAGGCGACGCATGCCGCCCCGAGACCGTGCCTTGCATGGCAAAGCGCGGGTTCAATGGCACGGCAGCCAATCGCGAGATGACTTTGGGATCCAAGAAAGATCGGGTGACGTTGAGCATGACGCTATCGGGTCTCGTCGATGAGTCGAGCAACGATTTGTTTGGCCGTCACCCCTTCGGCTTGAGCCGCAAATGTCGTAATCAAACGGTGCACGAGTACCGGTCTTGCGACATATTGAACATCCTCCAAGCGAACCATGTAACTGCCTTGCAAAGCCGCGCGGCTCTTGGCACCAAGGATCAAGTTCTGAACAGCGCGAGGGCCAGCACCCCAACTCACAAACGGCTTGATCCACTCCGGAGCCGATTCGCCCTGAGGACGGGTCTTACGCACAAGCTTGGCTGCATACTCGTAAATGTGATCGGCCACAGGAATACGTCGAACGAGCCGCTGGAAGTTCATGATTTCCTCTCCGCTTAGAACACCATCGAGTTTGACCAAGTCGTCTCCGGTGGTAGTCCTGGCGATTTGAATCTCCTCTTGCTCGTTAGGATAATCCAATTCGATCAAGAACATAAAGCGGTCGAGTTGTGCTTCTGGAAGAGGATAAGTCCCTTCTTGCTCGACCGGGTTCTGCGTGGCTAAGACCATGAATGGAGAAGCCAAATCGTAGGTCTTGCCAAGTACCGTCACGCGCTGCTCTTGCATGGCTTCAAGCAACGCAGCTTGTGTCTTCGGTGGAGCACGATTGATCTCGTCGGCCAAGATGATATTTTCGAAGATCGGACCCGAGATGAATTGAAACTCGCGACGACCCTCTGCGGTCTCTTGCAAGATGTCCGTACCAGTGATGTCCATGGGCATCAAGTCCGGAGTGAACTGGATTCGATTAAACCCCAGAGACATCGTTTCGGCAACCTTGCTGACCAACAGAGTTTTCGCCAAGCCAGGCACACCCATCAAAAGGGCATGCCGACGAGCGAACAAGCAGATCGCAAGCTGCTCGATGACCTCACGCTGTCCAACAATCACTTTGGATAGCTCGCTGCAGAACCGATCGTATGAGGATCGCAACTGGTCGATCGCTCGGACTTCTTGATCCGTGAGTTGGGCGGCTGAGTTGGTGTCGGAGGACAAAGCGGATCTTGAATCGATTTGGCTCATGGAGTTTGAAACATCAAAAAGGTGGTGTCTCCATGGAAGTCATGGAGGGGGTTTTATTGTAATTGAATTAAGTTCGGTAACACTCCGAATCGCCAATTCGCCCTAAGAATTCGTCAACGGCTGGGGGAAATCCTACGCTCTAGAGCGATCGTGCAGCCCTGTAAAGAGCCAAAAAATCGTCGGTATTGGCCGGCCTAGGATTGAAAGTGCCCGTCCACTGCTTGGCCGCCATCTGAGCCATCGCTTCGAGGAGATCCTCGGTGCCACAGGAGCTCGATTCTTTGTCAAAACGAGCCTTCCACCCGTCGAGTTGCTCGATACTCGTTGCCATCGAAGCAATCTGTAACCAATGCGTAAAACGATCGGCGAGTATCTCGCTGGCGATGCGTCGATCCGATCCAGAGACTTCCGGTAGGAGATGAACCAACTCCCGATAGCGGCTCTCGACGCAAGAAGCGTTGAAGCGAATCACATGCGGCATCATCATCCCAACGGCTTGGCCATGTGGAACGTTCAGATAAGCCGTCAAAGGGTTTGCCAAGGCGTGTGCAGCCCCGAGCATCGAAGCTTCAATCGCCATCCCAGCAAAAGCAGCACCAAGTTGCATTTGAGAACGACCATGAGTGTCCGATGGCTCTTGAACCACACGGGGGAACCCTCGAGCAAGGAGCATCCAAGCTTCCCTTGCATAACAATCACTCATGGCGTTGCGTTTGGTGGTAACGAAAGACTCCAGTGCATGGGTCAATGCATCGATCCCAGTCAAGGCAGTGACGCTCGCAGGTTGCGAACATGTTAGGAGCGGATCTAAGATAGCCACGGCAGGAGAAGCTTTGGGATCACCACAAGCCATTTTCACATGGGTATGAGCATCGCTGATGAGAGCAAACGACTGCGTTTCACTCCCGGTACCTGCCGTCGTCGGTATGGCGATCATCGGTAGCATCGGCGATGGAGCTTTTCCAAACCCCCAATAATCCGGCATCTTGCCCCCGCAGGAGTAGAGAAAGTTGATCCCCTTGGCACAATCCATGCTCGATCCGCCACCGAGTCCGACCAGAAGATCAGGGCGGAATTCGTGGGCCATTTGCAAGCCTACTTGGATATGCTCGGTGTTGGGGTTTTCTGCAAGTTCGTGAAAACCCAAGCATTCAAGCCCCGCGTCCGAAATCTCTTGGGCTCCGAGCTTGTAAAGGCCTGCGGCGACCACTCCGGGGTCGCTGACGATCAATACACGGGTCGCTTTGAGTTGCTTTGCTAATGCTCCAAGCTCATCGATGGCGTGTTCCCCAGCGACGATTCGCGTGCGGAGTTGGTAATCGATCATGAAGGATCCGAAAGGGTTGGAGTGGTCGCAGGGTCTGATTGTTAGGCGGGTATTTTTGCACAACCGGAACAGATTAACAAATCCCCGAATTTTCGTTGCAAACGGAACGCAAGAATGCCTCTTTGGGGTGAATATTACCAAAGGAAAACTCCGAACAATTGATTTTAGCGGAGTGTTCATGGATGAACCGGAGCGCTTTCTACCACGGAGGTAGCAAGCCGGGGAGTCGGCGGCATGGGCATTCGGTAAATAGCAAATTGGTCCATCAGTGTTGAAGGCCCAGATTCAACTGCTTTCGCGTCGCCGAGTTTTGTTCAGGATAGGAGTTCCAGAACTATGAAGGTCAACCGAATTGCGCTCAGTGCAATGATTGCCAGCGCATGCATCTCGGGATCGGCTTTCGGTCAAACCGACCGAAACGCCGCTCCCAAGTACTCACCTGCTTCGTACTATAGTTACTATGACGAAGCTTCACCAAGCACTGGCAAACTTGCCAGCGCTCCATCGACCAAAGTCAACAGCGAAGTCGTTCAAGCTTCGGCAACAAACTGCGATAACACTAAAGCTTGCGATAATACCGCAGCCTGCGATTCCGGCAAAGCTTGCGATTCGGCAGGAGGTCTTGGCTCAAGATTGGGCGGGGCTCTTGGCGGTCGTCTCGGTCGCGGATGTGACAACTCCGGTGGCGGTGCCGCTGGATGCGATATCGGTAGCGGTGCTGCAGGTGGATGCGATTCGATGTGCGGATCGAGCGGCCTGTTCGGCATGGGTATCCTCGGAACTGGCCGCGCGCTGAACGATCCTTGGAAACTCTTCAGCAATCCAATCGCTGGCTTCAACGTCGGTGGATGGACCAGCGTCGGATACCACTCCTACGCAAATCCTTTTAGCTTCAACACCTACCCCAAGCGTCTACAGCTTGGGCAACAATGGTTCTACGCCGAAAAGGTTGCTGACGGTAGCAACGGACTTGGCCTAGGTGGTCGCGTCGACTATCTCTACGGTACCGATGCTCCCGACACCCAGTCTTTTGGTATTGCAAACAACCACTGGGATAACGGTTGGGATAATGGCGCACAG
>JBJSXX010000138.1:0-19104 GCA_046086605.1 Pirellula sp.
CCGGAGACCACAAGCGGTTCCTTGAGCGCTCTGCACAAATTCAAGCGGGGTTGCTCATTTGTGTCTATTGCCTGTCGCACGCGCCGGCCCTCTTAGATCTAAAGTTGGTGCAGTCCGATGGAAGCGATTGGAGTGGCTCTCGGTCTGGACTGCTCTTCTTTTTCGTTCTGATCACACAACTCTCGGACGTTCTTCAATGGATCTGGGGACACCTAAGGCGCAATCACGTTGTAGCTCCCGAGATCAGTAGCAGTCGTAGTTGGGAAGGCGTTTTGGGAGGAACCCTTTCCACCGGAATCTTCGGGGCTTTGCTCTACTGGGTGACACCCTTTACGCCCTGGCAAGCTGCCTGCATGGCGATGGTCATCTCATTCCTAGGCTTCTTGGGCGGGATGACCATGAGTGCCATCAAGCGAGACCGTGGTGTTCGTGACTATGGGACTCTGGTCATGGGCCATGCCGGTGTTTTGGACCGAATCGATTCGCTCTGTTTCTCAGCACCAATCTTCTACCATCTCACACGATTTTTCTTCAGTATCCATTAAAATCATCTCAGTCGTTTTGCATCAAACACGTTCTAGCAACAGAGGATCCATGATGGAAAGCACCACGAAAATACCCGGACTCGCTTTTCTGGCATCGATTGTTTTGCAATTCATCTTTTTAGCACCAACCAACGCTCAATCCCCTACAGATGGCACGAATAAGACGAGCGAAAACACAAAAGCCACTGCGGTTTTCGGAGGTGGTTGCTTCTGGTGCTTGGAAGCTGTCTTTGAAAGAGTCTGGGGTGTCCACTCGGTCGTCTCTGGCTATTCCGGGGGTAATGTTCCTAATCCTAGCTACGAACAAGTCCTAACGGATCAAACCGGGCACGCCGAGGTGATCCAGATCGAATACGACCCGTCGATCGTATCCTACGAAGAACTCCTGCGGATCTTTTTCAAATCCCATGATCCAACAAGCCTCAATCACCAAGGACCTGATTATGGAACACGATACCGATCGGTGATTTTTTACAAGACCAAGCAGGAGCAAGCGGCAGTCGATACAGTGCTCGAAGAGTTTAAAAAGAAGAAGACTTTTCGAGGTAAGATCGTCACCGAGGTTTCCCCCTTGCGGATCTTCTATCAGGCGGAAGCCTACCACCAGGATTACTTCGAAAAGCATCCCGATAAACCTTACTGCGAAGCAAACATCCGTCCCAAAATCGGTAAGTTCGAGAAAGGGTTCAAGGAGAATAGTAAGCTCCAGAAGACCAAAGAGCAAAAGCAACAACCCTCGAAGAAATAGAAGCATCCATGCGCTCGTTGAGAACGATCTATGTTGGACTGGTTATCTGCATTGCAGTTTGCCTCTTCGGGCGCAATTGCTGCTTAGGCCAAGCCCCAGGTGTTAAATCGACTCCCGCACAAGCCTGGAAAATTGAAGACATCGCGGGGGTCGGGCAAGCTGGATCGCAGGGAGATGGTGGGCTGGCCACTCAAGCCCAACTCGATAATCCGTTCGGTGTTATTCGCGGGCCCGATGGTGCAATCTGGTTCTGCGAATACTCTGGCCAACGCGTAAGGCGTATAGGAACCGACGGTGTGATCGAAACGGTCGTCGGCACCGGCCAAAAAGGATACACCGGCGATAACGGACCAGCGTTGCAAGCTACCTTGAATCTACCCCACGAAATCCGATTTGATTCCCAGGGAGATCTATACATCGTCGATATGCAGAACCATGCAGTCCGCAAAGTGGATCGAGAAACCAAAACGATCACCACGATCGCCGGCAATGGAACCGCAGGCTATTCAGGAGATGGCGGACCAGCCAAAGACGCTCAATTCAAACAACCACATAGCATCCAGTTCGGTCCCAACGGGGATCTCTATATCTGCGATATCGGCAACCACGTCATCCGCCGAATCGATCGCGAATCGCAAACCATCTCAACCTTTGCAGGTACTGGTCTACCCGGTCTAACCCCCGATGGATCACCCCTAGTCGGTACACCCCTAAAAGGTCCTCGGTCGATCGAATTCGATCGAAATGGCGATCTTTGGTTGGCAACCCGAGAAGGGAACCAAGTCTTCCGGATCGATATGCGTTCCGGTAAATATATTCATGTCGCTGGAACCGGCCAAAGCGGTTTCGAAGGCAATGGAGGACCGGCGAAATTGGCCAAACTCAAAGGCCCCAAAGGAATCGCTATCGATGAACAAGCAAATGTTTGGCTCGCCGACACCGAAAGCCACAGCGTTCGAATGATCGACGCAAAAACAGGAACAATCCAACTCATGGCAGGCACCGGACTCGAAGGTGATGGCCCCACAGGCGACCCTCTTCAATGCAAACTTAATCGATTGCACGGAATCTACGCCGATCGCGATGGCTCTATACTCATCGGTGACAGCCAGTCTCATCGCATCCGCCGACTCTATCCGGAGAACAGATAAATGAAGTCATCCTCCGTGGACCGCACGGATTGAGGAAGCCCGTCTCTCATGGTTGAACAACAAACCAATCAACCGATTCTCTCGGTTGAAAAACTTACCAAACAGTATGGGACATTTCGTGCTCTAGACGAGTGTTTGCTAACGGTCAATGAAAACTCAATCTTCGGACTACTCGGTCCAAACGGCTCGGGTAAAACCACACTCATCCGTTGCTTACTAGGCTACCTCAAACCGACATCGGGTAAAGCGACAATCCAAGGGTTCGACTGCTGCACCCAAAGCCTGTTGGTTCGCCAACGAGTAGGCTACCTACCCGCAGAGCCCAAACTGTTTCGGCTCATGCGCGGTCGCGACTGCATCGAGTTCTTTACCTCAATGCATCCACGTGGAAACAAATCCGCCGCACTACAGTACGCCGACCGACTCGCTCTGGACCTCAGCCGACGCGTGGCCTTTATGTCCACCGGCATGCGCAGAAAACTCTCCATCTGCTGCGTGCTAGGTTGCCCAAGCCCCCTGATGATCCTCGATGAGCCAACCGAAAACCTTGACCCATCGGTCCGATTTACGGTCATCGAACTGATTCAAGAGATCCACGCACAAGGCTCCACGATCGTGCTTTGCTCTCATATCCTGAGCGAAATCGAGTCGCTTTGCGACCAAGTCGGAGTGCTGCGCCAAGGGAAAATCGTCCGCACTGCAAGGCTCGATGAAATTCGAACCACCCACCTGCTTCGCGCCGAAACACCCCCAAATACACAACTTGGAACCCTGCCTCCGGGGATCCAAGTCCTCGAAGTTCAGAATCAAAACGTGCTGCTCGAACTTGCCGGAACCCTCGACAAATACTGCGAATGGATTTCGCAATCTCACTTGCGAAATATCCGGCTAGAACTCGTCGGTTTAAGAGGACTCTACGAGCAATACCATCACCCCAACGCGAACACTCCCCCAGAACCAGAAGAAGTCCAACGACTTAACCCAATCGATGGATTACAATAAGTACCGTCAGGTCGCGTCCTCCCAACCCCTTTAGAACGATTGATTAAGAACCACCCTATGTCTGCCGAACCAGACAACCTTGTTGGTGTATCGAGCATTATGCTCGTCGACGATAGCGTAATCCTCCGAGATCGGTTGGCCGAAGCCTTCGAGGAACGCGGTTTTCGCGTCGTTGTGGCAAGCCACTGCGATGAAGCGGTCGAAAAATTCAAACGCACCCCAACCGAACTTGCGGTCGTCGATCTTCGGATGCCCGGACGACCCGGCTTGACTCTCATCCAAGACCTCAAAGAGATCTCGCCTGAAGTTCGCATTCTGATTCTTTCTGGATTCGGAAGCATCGCCACCGCGATTGATGCGATCAAACTTGGTGCGGTTAATTTTCTTCCTAAACCAGCCGACGTCGACGATATTCTCAACGCCTTTAAACGCGGTGGTACCGAAGTAGAAGTCCCTGAGACAGACGAAGAAATCCCCGTCCCGACGCTAGCTCAAGCAGAGTGGGAACATATCCATCGCGTACTTGCAGACTGCAACAACAACATTTCCGAAGCCGCCCGACGACTCGGTATTCACCGACGTTCGCTACAAAGAAAACTTCGCAAAAGAGCACCCTAGTGAGACGCTCTGGAAATCGCTTGATTTACCAAACCACCAAATGGGGTTGTAGGGAAAACCCAGTCTTGTCCATGACGATCTTCTTGGCCCGCTCAAGCACACCGATTACTTGGTCGGCCGTCGCTCCCGTGTTTGCCGTTAGGTAATTTGGATAAGTCGAATTGAGTTGCGAGTTTCCCTCGATGATCCCGCTTACACCGCTGCGTTGAAGCAACTCCGAAGCAGAAACGCCATCGAGATCGACAAAAGCCAATGCAGAACGCGTTGGGTAATTCGGTTGCTTGCTCCGCTTGACAATCCAAAAGGTTTGCTCGCGCTTGGTCAATTGACGTACATCTCCAGGTTGCAACTCGAACGTTGCATCGAGAATCAGCAATTCATCCAAACTGCTGCGGCGATGGGAGAAGTTCACGTCCTTGGCCGACACTTTGACGATCTCGGCCTTGCGAGTCAGCAAGGTCGCGTGGGCCATCAAACTACCGATGTCACCTTCAACGGTGCTGCTGTTGCAACGCAACGCACCACCGACGGTTCCAGGAATCCCGACCAAGTGTTCGAGTCCCCCGAGCCCGGCCCCAACACAAGCGGTGATCAAATGAGCCAGACTCGCAGCACCTCCACACTCAGCCATCGCACCCTGGATCGAAATCTTCTCGAAACAAGGTGCGGTAAGGTGTAGAACCAGACCGTCGTACCCCTTGTCCCTTACCAAGATGTTCGACCCTCCACCCAAGACACGGATGGGAATCCCCTCATGGGTCGCTAATCGAACGATCTGCTGAAGTTGCTCGACATCCGTGGGCTCCGCAAAGTACTTTGCGGGCCCCCCGAGTTGCAGCCAAGTGTAAGGGGCCAAAGGAACCCCTTCTCGTACAGAACCTTGAAATTTGCCGAACAACATCGATTGAAATCTCTTTACCGACAGCTTACCAAAATGAAAAAAGGTTAGCGGCGAGTCGGTAATGCCTCCGATGCCTTGCGAATCAATTCCTTGACCCGATTCTCGGTTTGCATCCCAGTAAGCGAAAAACGCTTCCAACCAGTGTCGCTTTCACAAAACACCACCAGTTGCGGCAAAATCTTGCCTTGCATTACCTCACTAGCCAGTTCCGGTTGTGCATCCTTGTCGAGCTGGGTAAAGACCACCTCTTTCAGAGCACCCGACTCCCTCATCGGCACAATTGTATCCGCCTTGAGAGTTTTACAAGCGGGACACCAATCAGCCCCTACAAGAATCAAAAGCGGTTTTCGCTCATCGCGGGCTTTCCGATAAGCCACTTCGTAGGGAAGAACTTCCGGCCCAGATATCCTCGGCGTTACCCCCGCTGGGTCAGCACCCCGAACCAATCCAAAGCCAACCGAAACAAACAAAATCGCCAAAGCTGCTCGACGCAACATAGTGGGGACCCCTTTCCTTCTTCGGGACAAGTAAAATTCAATCGCACCAGTCGCTCGGCTCACCCACGCCGCCTAAAAAGCAGCCGAGTAAGCCTTCAAAGGTCCATCTTGCCACCAGTACCCCCTTTTTCAGGGAGGCACGGCCTTGCGACTCATGCATTGCCAACGGATCCTGCTCGAGGTTCTTCGAGGAGTCTTGCTTGTCGTCTGCCAACAACCCCGCCGATTTGGCCCTGAGCCCCAAGCAACTCTCCTACGAGGATCGTCACTGTGAAACTTTGCCGAAATCGATGAGTTTGCCGACTGAGCAAAATCCACCGGCGTCCGATAAGTGGGGCCAGTATAGGAATCTACCCAGACTGTACAACCGCTCCGTCTACCCACCAACGCTCTTGAATCGCCCAAAAAAAACAAGGAATTGCGTCCAATTCGACCTTTCCCAAGGAATCACACAAGCTTTGCTAGCAAAACCCGCTCGATCGCTAAGTGTCGTTGATACGGAAGGTTACGAACCGGTCGAATTGCCTACCGGAGCACCCGATAAACCGTGCCAAAAGACTGCTTCTCGATAAGAAATCGAAAGAAAAAACGTCCAGGATTTCCCTGAATTAGAAAAACCAAACACCAAAGCAGCCGCGATGCTTTTCCTTATGCAATAAGCCGACACACCCTCAAAGACAACGAATCCCAACGTTTTCCCAACTCAAAAAACCAACGCTCGTACACTAGCGATCCGCGGCGCGATCCCCAGGCATTTATCCCCCAACGGCCCTCCGCCTCCTATCTTTTTGCCGCCCTATCTTTTTGCCCTACCCCCCCCGCCCTTCTTCTTAAATCGCCCGGGGACTGTCCCCGCATTCTTTACGGGGACAGTCCCAGTTTTGTTGTCGGGGACAGACCCTGAGCTGGTTTTATGACACTCAGGGGACAGTCCCGGGGTTCAACGGGGACTGTCCCCGTGTGGTTCAACGGGGACTGTCCCCGTGTTGATGGGTGTGAAATAACAGCATTTTTTTCTGCGTCGGATGCAAAATCGAACGTCGATTCCACCCAAAAGAGGGGCTTAACCGTCTCTTCAGCCCAATATTTTCCAATCTCGGCGCAGACCGCACCCCAGAAGCCCTTAAGACTCTTCAAAAATCCTCGCTCACTCTCCAACACCGCGACTCGATCTCCCCCAAGACTACCTACCCGCGCGTCTCAGGTCGAATCCCCCAGGAACAATCCCCTTTGCTAACTCTCATTTGATCGTCGCTGTGGCCATAAATCATCCTCTTGGCAATCAACAACTAAGCCATCCGCAAAGGTGCCCACCCTAGCTCTCTAGGGCTTACTCCTGAGTACGATGCGTCTGTGGATTACTCAACCGAGTCTTCGCCGCTCTCAAGCAACCCACTTGCATCCGGCTCATTGCACGTCCGATAGCGATACATCTGGTCAAATTCCTTGGCTTGCCGTATCACCAACTTCGGCCCAAATCGATGCTTCTGAATGCACTCTGGGATATCCCCAGGTAACTTGTCAGTGCTCTCTCGCTCCGTGATCTTGTTCCTTATGCACCACTCAAGCGCATCGAAGTACTCCCTTTCACTGTACTCCAAAAATCCTTTGTCACTGCAACGAAAGCCCCGGTCGTGTAACTGGGGATCATCTGCCATACTTTCAAGCTTGATCGCGCTTAGAAACTCACCCTTGGACCTACCAGGTATAAACCCTGATTCGTCATCGCCACCTTTTTCCTCCTTGGCTTGACAACCCTCGGCACTAGAAACATCCCCCGGAGAATCGACTACTAAGACTGAATCTGCCTTGAGAACCTCTTGCTTTTGTAACGCCTCCTCCGTGGACCTTAGCCTATCGAGCCTGACTTTGGCCGACGTGTACTTGTAATCATCGATCCCCCGGGCCATCGATGCCTTCACCGCATTAAGATCGACATACAATGCACACCCAAGTAGGTGATCCGTATCTTCAATGATCGTTGAGTGAAAACGGCCTTTCCAAAACGGCCCCATCGATCCTCCATCTTCGAAATTTGCTCTCTGGGCAACCTTCTGACACAAAAGCCGCATCCACCAACTGATGCTGCTTAGCCGCTCTCGGATCTCCTTGATCTTCTTCTCGTTATTGGCCAAAGCTTGGATTTGTGTTTCCTTGGGAGGAATTGGTACTCGATGGACTTTGTCCCCTACTTTGAGACACTTTTTGGACTTTGGACAAAGATTCAGCCAACGCCGAGCGACTTCCTCATCGGTCCATTCCTTGACCGCATCGGGCCTGGATCGCAGGATCTGATGGATATGGTTACTCAGCAAGCAATAGTCCAACAAATCGATAGCCATAAGTGAGCTTTGGAACTCAAGGATATCGACGATCCAATCTTTGCGATGGGAGTCGTAGTCGGTGGCTTGAGTTTCAACTCCGAGCAGAAACAGATTCCTGGCGGTCTTTGCCACCACATGCGCAATGGTGACTTGATCTGGATCAATCAAACTTCGACGGGTTTTACGTGACATAGCAGTAGCCCTCCTGTCTGGCCTACAGATGAACGAAACACACAAACACGGGTAAAGCAATCTTCCGGTGTCCATCCGTACCGCATGCAATGGCGGCAGTGCCTGCATACGGTTCCAACGCTAGCGACATGCCTAGTGGTTTATGAGCCAAGCGATATGCAGCGTTACTATCTAGACGAGCGCCCTTCGTCTAGCAACCAAAATCTGATTGTGCACAAAAGTGGAAAAAAGGGTTGATTTGGTCAGCGAATTTTTTGGAATTTTAAATCGATAAAAATGACTGCAAAAACAACAGGTTTTTTGCTAGCAAAACCTGCTTAGGAACGCGGGGACTGTCCCCGAGGGTCCCGAGTGTCCAAGATCGGTAACTTCTGCGGACAGAATGACTGATCATTCGGCAGGCAAGAATCAAACTTTTTCACTTTGCCCAACGAGTTCATTCGCCTGCATCAGGATAAAAGCTCTCCCCTGCAAAAAGTTCGATTGAAGAACCCCCAAGATCAAAATGAACCAATCAAAAATAACCTTAGTTTGGAACTGATCGAAAGCAAACTCTGAATACTCTTACCGAATAAGCATCGCCCGCCAGAATTCAAATCGTACGTATCGTTTCCCACAGTCGCACGTCTCCAGAGGATTTCTGGTGTACCCATAAGGAACATGGATGGGAAAGATCATCCAAATCGTACATCGCTTTTGATTAAGCGTACACAGGCCTGAGAGTTGGATTCCCTGCGCCGGGCTATTTGACGGAAGGTTCAAGGCTTACCCTTGTTTCTATCCTAACTCTCCTAAGGAGATTTGGACATGAAGCCAATCGGGGGGCCTCATAACGCCTCCAACTGATTTCATAAATCACTAAAAAATCCAACGTGCAAATGTCGCGACGGCAATCGTTTACACGATCCGCTCAAGCTTCGTTACTCGACCGGTTCGCACCCACTCGGCAACCAAGATATCCCCGTTACGATCAAAACAAGCGTCATGCGGGTGCACAAACTTTCCATCCAACCACATCTTTTCATCCTCTCGTACACCCTTGGTATCCCTCACCCGCTCGACGTCGCTCCCAAGCTGCGCGAGCACCTTATAGCCGCGATCCAAAAGCGATACTCTTGCGCCCAGCTCGGGAACAAGCAACAGTTCCTTGTTGCAATCGATATTGGCCGGTAAACCAAAACCTTGGATTGTCTCGAGGTACTTGCCACCGAG
Source organism: Pirellula sp. (assembly GCA_046086605.1). Classification (GTDB taxonomy): domain Bacteria; phylum Planctomycetota; class Planctomycetia; order Pirellulales; family Pirellulaceae; genus JBKCUI01. The sequence continues at coordinate 9,191 of JBJSXX010000138.1, forward strand.
ATCGAAGACCTGAAGCGTATTATGAGCCCGATCGGTCACAACAATCTTGGGGTTGGCAACATCCCGATCATCGATCCATAGCCCGTGCGGGGTATTGAACTTGCCCATCCCCTCCCCTGCTCCTCCGAACGATCCTAGCCACTTGCCGTTATCGTCATACCGATGGATGTGAAACGCTCCATAACCGTCCGCAAGCAAAAAACCGCCCGTCGGCAAAAAGGCAAAGTTCGTCGGCATGAACCGATCCCTACCCCAAACCTTCTTAGGTGCCGTGTACTCCTCATCATTGTAAATTTTTGACTCCTCCGGAGCCCGCTTGGTCCAAATCTCCTTGCCATCAAGCGTCAACTTCGCAAACGCCTTCACCTGCTGATAAGCACTGACATACAGGAACTCCTCTGTCCCCTCCTTACGAACCTCAAGTCCATGGCCACCCCCTTGGTACTGACTTCCAAAGGCTCGAATGAACTTCCCCTTGTCATCGAAAACGAAAATCGACGGATGCTCCTTCAATTCCTCCCGTCCCTCATGGATGACATAAATCCGATTCTGCGAATCGACGGCGACATTATGAGTGGTCTGCCATGAGTACTCCGAAGGCAATTGCACATAATGATGCTTGACGCGGTACTGATAGTCCCCAGCCCCAGTGACGATGTCTTGAGTCGAATGCCGCACGGGTGCAACATTCGCTAAACACGATTCCCATCCTGTAATCGATGCTCCACCGATGGCCATCGAGGAGACTGCAGCACTTTTCAAGAAACAACGACGAGAGGATTGGCCAGACATATTATGCACCTCCAAAGCATGAGATTTTTCAAGGCGAACCTAAACGACACTCTACCTACTGTACCAAAATCTCAGGCGACTCTAAAGACTACCGACGCTTCTTACGCTTCGGCCCACCGGCCCCTTTGCCCCCCTGCCCTTTACCTCCCTGCCCTTTGAACCCTGAGCTTCGCCCTCCGGATCGACGATCGCCGGGCTTTCGATCTCTCGGCCGCCGGTCACCTCCGCGATTCACCTCACCAGCAGGAGCTGCTTGCTGGTGATGCGTGACCTTCTCCAACCGGAATTCCAATTGCCGCCTAGCCAAATCGACTCGCTCGACTCGCACGATCAACTCATCCCCCAATCGGAACTGATTCCCTGTGCGGTAACCCTCGAGCGTGTGCGTATCTCTATCGTATCGGTAACGATCCGCTGGCAAACGACTTACCGACACCATTCCATCGACCGGAACCTCGATCGCACGCACGATGAGTCCATCTTGCTTAACCCCCCAGACGATCCCAGTGAACATCTCGCCATTTCGCTTCTCGAGAAAATGTAGCAACTTGACTCGAACAAGTTCTCGCTCGGCACTCTCCGCATTTTGCTCAGTGTGACTGCAATGATCCCCGAGCTGCTCGAGCACCTCTGTGTTCTCATGCGCCTTCTTGCCCTGAACCAACTTGTCAACAATCCGATGCACGACCAAGTCTGGGTAGCGCCGAATCGGACTCGTGAAGTGACAATAATGGGTCATGTTCAACGCATAGTGCCGTTCAAATTCGCACTGATACTTAGCCTTGGACATGCTCTTCAAAATCGCATAGTTGACGGCAAACTCAGTCGTCTTGCCTTTGACACTATCGATCACCCGCTGAATCTCGAACCGATCCTGCATCTGCTCTGCTGGGATCCCAAGTGCCCGGATGAACTGATTCAATCGCCGGGTCTTGAGCATATCCGGCGGAGCATGGGCGCGGCGCAAGAAAGGTAACTTCAAACGGTCCAGCCAACTTGCAACAGCCTGATTGGCCGCCAACATAAACTCTTCAATCATCTGATGGCTCTCGGTGTGATGCACCACATGCGCACCTTTGACCTTCCCGAGCTTGTCCAAATCGACTTTGACCTCAGGCAACGTCAACTCGACCGATCCATCCCGCTTGCGTATCGCCCGAAGCTGCATCGCAAGCGTATGCATGTCACGCACTAGCTGAAAAATCTCCGGTATAAGACGCTCCTTCCAAGGTTCCGGATCGACCAGGTACTGATCGATTTGCTCGTAGTTGAAACGATAAGCGTTTCGAATCACGCTGTTAAAGACCTCTGCATGGATCAAAACACCCTCGGGTGTGTACTCCATGAATACCGTCTTGGCCAACCTTCTGCGGTCCGGTTGCAGTGACGCCAAGTGATTGCTGATCGTCTCGGGCAACATGGGGATCACTCGATCAGGCAAATAAACACTGTTGCCGCGCTGTCGTGCTTCTTCGTCGAGCAGACTTCCAACAGGAACAAAAAAAGCCACATCGGCAATGTGAACTTGCAGCTCCCAGTTCCCCTTCTCGTTCTTGCTCAGCGAAATCGCATCGTCAAAGTCCCTGGCATCGACCGGATCGATCGTCAAGGTTGGAACGGCCGTCAAATCCTTGCGTCCCTCAGGGATCCTATCCTCAGAGAACCTATCTGCCTGGGCTCTTGCATCCTCAATCACTGCTTCAGGAAACTCCTCTGGCAGAGAATATTGGATCATCACGGCCATCGTGTCGACGGCCGGATTGCGCATGCTCCCGAGCACCCTCAAAATGACGGCTTCGCCCGGCTGGAACTCATCAGGGAACTTCACCAATTCAACCACAACTTTGTCGTTGTTCTCGAGAGGCAATCCTCGAACATCCCCGATCGTCACTGGCCGCTCAAGCTTAGCCCCATCGAGCCATACAAAAGACTTTTGTCCATCGGATTGAAAAGTCCCAGTAAACTCACGCTTCTTTCGCGCGACAACTTCAACAACCTCACCTTCGAGCCGCCCCGAAACATGGCGAGGAGACTCTTTTGTCCCTCGCATTCCACTTCGCATCGGACTTCGAAGGCGAACACGCACGGTATCGCCATCCATCGCGTTGAGCTTGCGCGCTTCGGGTATAAAAATATCAGGCACCTTCACCGGAAGTGGAACCTTCGCAGACGGCTCACCCGATATCTGTTGGCCGTCTTGGGAATCGGACGCAGTGGCTGACTGTGCAACAGGCGAGCTACGAGGTACCTCGACAAAACCTTAGCCCATCGAAGGTGCCGCGCGGTAGATACCAACGACTTCCCCACTCGCCGGTGGCCCATCCTGCGGGGAGTCCAAGGCCCCTTGTCCACCCCTTGCTCGCACTTGCCCAGTCCGAGCAACTGACAGCACCAAATGGTTTGCCCCATAGATCACCCGCCCTTGGCTAACCAAATGCTTGATCGCACGCCTCAGTTCCCGATACTGATCCTCGGGCAATTTAAGCACCTTAAGGATCATCCGGGGCTTCATCGGACGGTATTCGGGGGTCGTAACAAACGCCAGGACTTTTTCAATCAAAATTGCATCGCTCATGGATGGCTAAGATACCCCATCGCACTGTTTCCCAATAGACGAACCACAACGCGAAGTGCCCAGGGGCGTGGAAAACGAGCCTATTTGCGGAATTTTCGATTGGAACATCCCGTGAGAAAGTTACCACTCCGCGCTCCTGCTCGAAAACGTTTGGAAGCCAACGAAATTCACACTCTCTGCATCCTTTGCCTGCTTGATTTGCAAATCCTCATTGTTTATCTTGCGAAAGGGTAAGAAAACACTTTTTTTAGCAACTACGGAGATCCCTTCCATGGGACTGTTCGATTCTCTTTTCGGCGGAATGGAAAGTTCGCGAAAACTGTCGCCGCAAGAAGCCTTCGCCGGTATTCTCCTTGCCGCAAGCGCCTGTGATGGCCATATCTCGGACGAAGAAGCGGAAAACCTGACCACAGCGGTCGGCAGAATGAAGCTCTTTCAGCGAGTCAACGAAAAGGAATTCGGAACCGTCATGGATAAACTCATGGGAATCTTGAAAAAGAAAGGCCCCGATTTTCTAGTCGATGGCTGCTGTGAATCTCTTCCCAAAGAACTCGTCAACGCTGCTTTCGCCAACGCATGCAATATTGTTCTTGCCGACGGTGTCGTGGATGCCGAAGAAAAGGAGTTCATCGAAAAACTCCGAACCTCTCTGAAAGTCGACGAGAATATTGCCCGCACGATAGCCCAAGTCATGGTCATTAAGAACACGGGCTGAGCCTAAGGCTCCAAGAGTTACTAAACCCGAAGCCATTTAAGTTTTCTTATCCTTTTGATACTTTCACGCACAAGCAACTGAAGAGGATTTCATCATGGGTGTGTTCGACGACGTGTTGGGCGATAACGGCATGTTCAACGAATCTGCCTACGGACCGCAAGAAGGCTATGCGGGAGTTCTGCTCTGCGCCTCGGCTTGCGATGGACACGTCGCAGACGAAGAAGCTCAAAGCCTTTTTCTGATCCTGAGTCAAAAGAAGCTTTACAAAAGACTCTCTTCCCAGCAATTCAGCGCCATCATGGATCGTTTGATGGGAGCACTCAAGAAAGGTGGACCCGAGAAACTACTTGAGAAGTGCTACACAGTCGTACCACCCGAGCTTCGTGAATCGGTCTTTGCCAATGCAGTCGATATCGTTCTAGCGAACGGACAAGTCGACGCGGAAGAAAAAGAGTTCATCGACGGCTTAGTCACAAAATTCGAACTCGATGAAAAACGGGCCAAAACAATCGTTCGTGTCATGGTCTATAAAAACCACGGCTAACTAAGGCACCCAATGAGTCAGATGCAATGTGTTGGCTGGTGGGAGCAGGCAGGGTACGGCCGTCAGCCGATGAGTGACCTGCAATTGACATTCTCTGATGGAACGATCTTTGGTACTGGAACCGATATGGTCGGGGATTTCAAGATCCGAGGTGAACTCAGGGATGACAAAATCTATTTGCATAAGCAATACATAGGGCAACACGCCATCGAGTATTATGGCGCAAGTATCGGCGAGGGAGCTTACTCAGGAATTTGGAGTTGCGAGGGAATTCCTGGCGGGAAATGGTTTATAGCCTTTGTCCGACCCTCGGAAAATGCGAATGCTTCGACAAGTAACGTGCAAGAAATCAACGGAAGCTCAACTAGTTAGAATCAACGAAGCTTCAGATATCATTGTGGGTGAAATAAGAGGTGCTCAAGCCCCAGTCACTTCGCGCTCGTGCTCGAAATCGAAATCGAAGCCCCTGAGTCCCAACGCTTTTTTTCGAGTACGATTACTACAAAAGCCGGCAGCCCATACTATTTGACCACAACATTTCTCGCAGGATCGAAGATGGAGCGCAAAAACAATCAAAGGATCTCACGCCGCGATTTCTCGCGCTCTTTTGCAACGACCGGAGTTGTAACGTCCCTCTTCGCTCATTTACAAAACGCCCACGCCAATTGGATCGACTCACCAAATCAACCCTTCGGTGTGATGAGCGGAGAAGTCACCCACGACTCCGCCGTCCTCTGGAGCCGATCCGACCTAAGCGCCCGAATGATCGTCCACTGGGATACCGACCCCAGCCTGAAAAACCCCAAGCGAATCCTCGGACCTACCACCAGTCCCCTCAGTGACTGGACTGCAAGATGCATCCTAACGGGCCTTCCTTCCGGCAAAACCATCTTCTACCAAGTTCACTTCGAGAACTCAGGCGGCTCAAGTCCACCTATCCTCGGACATTTTGCAACTCCCGACGATGGCAACTCCGATGTCTTTTTCGCATGGTCTGGCGACACAGCCGGTCAAGGATTCGGAATCAACCTCGAATGGGGTGGGATGAAAATCTACTCGGCCATCGAGAAACTCAACCCCCAGTTCTTCGTCCACAGCGGCGATATGATCTACGCCGATAACCCCATCCCCGCCGAGATCACTCTTGCCAACGGCACAATCTGGAAGAATTTGACGACCCCCTCGAAATCGAAACCCGCATCCTCTTTAGACGACTTTCGAGGAAACTACCAATACAACTTGCTAGATCAAAATCTTCTTTCCTTGCACCGCTCTGTGCCGATCATCGCCTCATGGGACGACCATGAAACGACAAACAATTGGTACCCCCAGCAATCGCTCAAATCCCGCAAAGATCGAGATCACTACGATGCACTCGAGTTCGGCAGGCAATTAGCCAACCGCGCAGCACAAGCGTTTTTCGAATACAACCCACTCTTGCCTCAAGCCTCCGGAGAGCGTCGTGTCTACCGAAAGTTCTCCCGAGGCCCCCTCTTGGACCTGTTCGTGCTGGATCTGCGCAGCTACCGAGGACCAAACTCGACCAACAAACAAACCGCACTTGATTCTCAGTCGACAATCCTCGGAACCGAACAACTCGCTTGGTTGAAACATTCGCTCCACACAAGTACTGCAATCTGGAAAGTCATCTGCAGTGACATGCCACTTGCCATCTCGGTAGGAGACTCGATGGAAGGCAAGGACTACTTCGAAGCTGTCGCGAATGCCGATGCAGGTTTGCCACTAGGCCGTGAAATGGAAATGGCCGATCTTTTGCGATTCATCAAGCAAGCGGAAATTTTCAATACCGTTTGGCTCACCGCCGATGTCCACTACGCAGCCGCCCATTACTATGATCCCCAACGTGCCGCAGTTCCCAATAGCTTCCTCCCCTTCTGGGAATTCGTCGCCGGTCCTCTTCACGCCGGATCCTTCGGCCCCAATGCCCTCGATGGTACCTTTGGCCCCGAAGTTAAATTTCAATTCGCTCCACCCGCCGGCAGCAAACTCCCACTGGCTCCCAGCGATGGCAAGCAGTCCTTTGGTACGGTTCGCGTCGATGCCCGCTCAAAAAAGCTAACCGTCGATCTTCGAAACCTCGAGGGCCGCGTCCTCGATGGAGGCTCATTCACACTCGACCCCCAAACCAAAACCTAATCGATGAAAATGTCTTACCATCTGAAGCTCTTAGCTGTCTTCTACGTACTCCTTAGCGTGTTGCTACCGGGGCAATCAGCACTCGCTGACTCGCCACCAAACATCGTGATCTTCTTGTCGGACGATCAAGGCTGGGGAGATTTCGGCTTTCAAGGAAACTCGAACTTCCAAACACCCAATCTTGACCAATTGGCCCACTCAGGTGCAGTCTGCCAAAGATTTTACGTCTGCCCCGTATGTGCTCCAACCCGCGCAGAGTTCCTCACCGGTCGATACCACCCCAGAGGTAGCGCGATGGGGGTGACACAAGGTGACGAGCGCCTCGATCTGGACGAAGTCACTCTCGCTGATCGACTCAAGAAAGCTGGTTATACAACCGGAGCTTTTGGCAAGTGGCACAACGGCTCACAATTTCCCTACCACCCGAATGCTCGCGGTTTTGACGAATTCTACGGCTTTTGCTCCGGACACTGGGGTGACTATTTCTCACCACCCCTGGAACACAACGGCAACCGAGTCCAAGGCAAAGGCTTTGTCGCAGACGACTTCACCGATCATGCAATCGGTTTCATTGAACAACACGCCAGCCAACCCTTCTTCTGTTACGTCCCGTTCAATACCCCCCATTCGCCCATGCAAGTCCCCGACGACTACTGGGATCGCGTCAAAGACCGACCACTGACGATGCGTCATCTTGGTCGCCCTGCTGAAAAAGAGGATGAGCCGACCACGCGCGCTGCGATCGCTATGGTCGAAAACATCGATTGGAACGTCGGACGAGTTCTCCAGCGTCTCGATCAACTGCAACTGCGAAACAACACCATCGTCGTTTACTTCAATGACAATGGGCCAAACAGTTTTCGCTGGAACGCTTGCATGAAAGGCCGCAAGGGGACACTCGATGAAGGTGGAGTTAGAACTCCACTGATCATCCAATGGCCAGGCGTGATTCCACCCAACCATCGTGTCGAACAACTCTCGGGTGCGATCGATATCACCCCGACCCTATGCGAACTTGCAAAAATTCCCATCGATAACGATCCAGATCATCCCCTCGACGGAAAAAGCATCGCCAAGCAAATCCTTAATCCGTCAACTCCGAACTTTTCCCGCTCGCTCTTCACACACTGGAGCGGCCGCGTCGCGATGCGACAAGACCAGTACTTACTCGATCCAGACAACGCCCTTTTTGATCTGATCAGCGATCATTCACAGCAACGAGATTTGGCACAGTCGGAGCCCGAGAAAGCTGCCTCGATGGCAAACGATGTCAAACGCTGGCGCGAGGAGGTGCTGCGTTCCGCCCAAGCCAAGCGTCCATTCCTCGTCGGACACCCCCAGCGTCCAATCGCTATCCTGCCTGCACAAGACGGTAAATGCAAAGGCCCCTCGGTCAGACGTAGCGACACGGCTCCCAACTGTTCATTCTTTACGAATATTCGCACGCCCGAGGATTCCGTTTTTTGGGATCTTGAGTTCCTCCAACCTGGATCCTACTCGGTATGGATCCACTACACGGCCAGCGAATCGGCCGTCGGAAGGAAACTTAAAATGACGTTTGCCGAAGACGAGACAATCGGATCCATCGCCTCGGCCCATGATTCTCCCCTCCGTGGCGACAAAAATGATCGTGTCACACGAAAATCCGAATCGCTCATGAAGGACTTCCAAATTGCCAAACTTGGCACCTTCCGCCCAAGTGCAAAACAAGGCATGTGCGAACTGAGACTCCTCGAACCAATCGACGCCTCGGGGTTGATCGAGATCCAAGCAATCGAGTTTCGGCTTGAAAAAGACTAATGCTGCGACGCTAGCCTCCCACGTGAATCTCGCTAAAATCTGGCGATCTTACGGAACCTCGATCTCTTTACCTGGGCAGGGCTCAAGCGTTGACACTGGCCAAAAATCAACTTCACCAAGGCGATTGCATCGAATTGCTCAAGTCGCTTTCGGCTGGCTCGGTCGACTTGGTCTTTGCCGACCCACCCTTTAACATCGGTTACAAGTACGATGTTTACGATGACAAGAAGCAGGAAGAAGACTACCTGCGATGGAGTCTCGAATGGATTGGCCAAGTCCATCGTGTGCTCAAACCCGATGGCACCTTCTGGCTCGCCATCGGAGACGAGTACGCGGCAGAACTCAAAGTGGAAGCCAAAAAAATCGGTTTCCATTGCCGTAGCTGGGTGATCTGGTACTACACGTTCGGTGTCAATTGTGTCAATGGATTTAGCCGCTCACACACCCACCTGTTCCACTTCATCAAAGACCCGAATCAATTCACCTTCAATCGTCTCAATCCTCAGATTCGCGTTCAGTCGGCAAGACAAATCGTCTACGCTGATGCCCGAGCCAACCCCAACGGCAGACTTCCTGATAACACCTGGATCACCCGCCCCCAAGACGCACCGCTGAGTTTTAGCCCAAGCCATGACACTTGGTACTTTGCCCGCGTCGCCGGCACTTTTAAGGAGCGCGAAGGGTTCCATGGCTGCCAAATGCCCGAACAGCTCCTAGCTCGCATCATCAGGGCATCGAGCAACCCACAAGACCTCGTGCTCGATCCCTTCGGCGGCAGCGGCACAACCCTGTGCGTCGCCAAAAAGCTCGGGCGACAATTCATGGGCTTTGAACTCTCCGAAGAGTACGCCAAAAAGATCCAGCAGAGACTCGATAAAACCCAAGTTGGCGATCTTGTCGACGGCCCCGAAGATCCAATTGAAAGCGCACCGAGCACCGCAAAAGGGAAAAAACGCCCTAAACCGCTCGACGAGAACATCGACAAAACGGTTCTGGAATCTTTCGCAGCCATCGCACAAGGAAAAAGCCTTCAGGCGATGCTCTGTGATAAGAATTTAAACCATCAGTTCGTCAAGCGATGCCTCGAACAAGGGCTCGGTGGATCCGCAGAAGTTTGGAATCGATACTTGGTCGAACTCCAAAATCAAGGAAAGCTGCCCGAGCCGACGCAAGAGATCCCTGAGATCGATCGAGACACCTTCGATGCAGTCAGCCCCGCCTGCGAACTCGCCATGCGTATGATCGAAATCGATTTCCATAAACCCTTCGAAGAGATCCTCTGGAACCCCGACTTTGCGATCGAATTCGATCGTCTCGCAGAGCTCTACGGT
>JBJSXX010000139.1:0-5615 GCA_046086605.1 Pirellula sp.
CTGCATTGATGCTCCCGATGAGTATCTCTCCACCACTGAACACACCAAGATTGGCTCCGTTGGTATCAAAACTGCTTGACTGTCCGATCGTCACGGAGCCTTGGGATTCAAGCACAATCGTTCCTGGAGCTGCGGTGCGGATCTGATTCCCGATCACCAGTGCATCTTGGCTCGATAGCGTGATATCACCCGAACCACTTTGAATGTTGGAATTCGCAATGATTCCACCTGCAAGGGCTTGCAAGAGAATATCCGTCGAACCGTTTCCGTTGACCAAGGCGTTTAGGGTGATGGAACCTTGCCGGGTTTCCAGGGCGAGGGTGCCTAAAGCTTGGAGACCGGATTGGTCGTTATTAAGATCACTGACGATGATGGCCTGGGTCGATTTGATGCGCAGGCTGTTTAGCGATTGAGCATCGATTTGATTGGCGGTAATCGTGAATTCCGCATCTTGGATAGAATTCCACAGGACTCGATTGGCCTGAAGGTCGATCGATCCGTCGCTTGCAGTGACTGAGTTCGCTTGGATGCGCAAGTCACCGTTGACGGCAAGTGAGTCTGGGAGGGACAAGACACCTCCTGCCATATTATTCGCAGGATCGATGACCAGTGCCAAGTCGCCAACGCGGCTTGAAATTCCGCTTAGATTTGTCGCTTGGATATTTGCATCCGAACCAATCCAGAGTTTATTGGTGTCGACGATGGAAGGAAATTCGCTGCCGAAGATCGAGACTGTACCTTGAGTCGCGATAAAACTTGAGTCCAGCGATCCGGGTGTTCGAGCAGCGATCTCTAGAGCTTGGGCGTTGGTGGACTGTGCATTGGCAGAGAGGATATTGCTCAGTGGCCCTCCGATGGATCCTGTAGTCGATGTCAAAGTGACTTTGTCGGCTCGAATATCTAGTGTATCCAAACCACTGTCGGCATCTGTGATATTCCCGCGAGCATTCGCGGTGAGTTCTTTTGCATCGATATCGCTCAGAGCGATGGTACCTTGGGACGCTTGTAAGTTGAGGGTGCCATCAACGGTTATTGTGTAATCCAGATTTACAAATATGGATCCATTTGGACCTGAGGCATTCACATTCAGATCGTTACTGAAGCGAAGGAATGTATTGTTCGGGTCTAAGGGTAGGTCAGTATTGTGAATGACTACTGAACTGGAGGCTTGTAGGTTGGAGTTTTGAAGGACTGAAACCCTGCTTGTCAAATCCAGAGAGATGCTCGATAGGTCGTTGGCAGATAGTTGATCGAGTTGGTAGGTGGAACCGGAGTGATCTTGCCAAACAAATCGACCGATGTTTGCGAGCGGGTCGGCGGTACCCGTAATAATAATGTTCTTCAGGTCGGATTTGAACCCGAAAAGATCCAAGCCATTGTTGTCGAACTGGGAATTGCCATCGACATCTAGGAAGAACTGACTTGCATCGAGGCTGCCGATCGTCGCGGTCGTGTTGTCCCCTGGAGTGATATTTACCGAGAGGTTTCCGGAGGCTGCATCGAAGATTCCTTGGACGGTCAAGACGCGTCTGGGCTCGAGTCTTTGAAATCCTGAGGCAAGTGCGCGGTGGAACGCTCTTCGGCGAAGATTACGAAGTTGCAGTTGAACGAAAGCAACGATGGACTTCGAGGCAGCTTTGGAGAAGGCCTTGAGCATAGGATGCACCGGACCGAATAGGCATGAGAAACAAAAGGAATGGAAACGACGACCTACAAGACCGTCCTTGGCACACCCCATGATAAGGACAGACCGCTACGGTTCGTATGTATTTTGAACCTTCTATTCCCATTTGATGGAATAAACCTTCGATGCCGGTGGGCTAAAAAAGTTGCTAGCGGTAACGGAAATCGATTATTCCGTTTGTATCACCGGGCAGAAAAACCAATCGGACAATTGGTTAAATGAAGCTGGGGCGGGCGACACCCCAGAAGAGGGGGTGACGGGAAGAAATGCCTGCGTACTGTGCGCAAGGCACCTGGGTTAGATTGCAGGCGGACTCAAGAGGGCGTTCACGCGAAGATTATCTTTGAATTGGTGCGCAGGAGCCTGGACGACGGTGTCCCAAGGTGCATTCGCAGGACTTTGGAGGTTGCCTGACGAGATGAACTGGCAGGAGGGCTGCATCGACGAAAAATTTCCCTCCTGATACCAAAGCGTTGGTCGGGCAGCCGTAGCCGATTCCATAGCGTTCGAGGTTAGGTTGCTCGAAGTACAAGGGCTTGTAGCAAAACGCAGGGGATTCCCAGGAGGAATTCACACTGGGCCAATAGCTAAAGTAACGTGGGTCTGGACGGTTCTCGATCCCGCTCAAGCCAGAGCCCTTTTTCAAGTTTTCCTCGATGAATTGGCGGTTCTCGCCATTGCTGGAGTAGGAAGCGTCTGAGCTTTTAACGATCTTGAAGGGATCCAGGTTCCGTTGGAAGGCTTCTAGTCCCTCTGTTTTGAGCATGGGTTTGGCTGCGTCGCTTCCTTTGTCCTTTTGATCGATCGGATAGGATCCAGGACTAAGTGCTTCTGCTAGTTCCACCAGTGGCGCTGGGGCGGGTGGTAGATCTTCCAAAGCGGGTAAGGGAACGAATCTAGTCGAAGGATCGGAGGTGAAGACCGCGTGAGACGCTTCGAACCCAGGAAGATGCGGAAGGGGTGCGAATCGGGCTTGCTCGACGACGACTTGAGAATCCCTTTGGGGATCGACTTCTTGTGCCCAGGAGAATACCTGAAGGGTCATTAAAAACATCAATGCATGGGTCATCGATTTCATGGCGTCCTCCGACCGGGAGTACATCTTGGGCTAGGCAGAGTCACAAGCAGGCACCTTCGAATGGCGCACCGGTTTTGGTATCGGTCGATTTGCATGATCACTTTCTAGGAATTCTGTGGGTTTTCCCAAAGATCCGGAAAGTTCCGCATGTAGTGATCTGAAATGGCACGGAATCCTTTGATTCGTCGACAAAAAGCCGACCGACACCGAAAAGTGATCTTATTCTTGAGGTAATTCGTGAAAAACTGGACGAAGTGTCTAATTTCTAGCATACTGAAAGCAGATTTGTGTTAGTCCTGCAACCGCGTGGTATCCGCATCTTGAACCAGAACCCGAGAAATCTCATTCTGTCGGTCGTCGATGGCCCCAAGAGGGGGCTTAGGGTCATCGTTCCACCGGGGGAATCGAGGGTCGTCGGAAGGACCACGGCATCCCATGTGGCGTGCGAAGATGACTACATGTCGTCGAAACATTTTGAAGTATGTAACAGGCTAGAGCACTTTTTCATTCGGGATCTGAACAGTCGAAATGGCACAAAAATATTCGACGAGTCGATTTCCGAAAGATCCTTGACTCAGTCGAGTACGATATCGGCGGGTAAGAGTGTTTTTGAGATAGCTTGGGAACCGTCGAATGAAGAATGGGGCACTCAGGCGGGTTCGTCGATTTCGATTCGACGATCTGGTTCGAGCCTAGGGTCGTCTATTGTTCACCCAAGTTCAGCAGGTGCATCAGCCGGTTCTCTCCAACAATCCTCTTCTTCACAATTAGACATCCGGCTTGCGCCTACAAATCTTTCGATCATGGGATCGATCGAAGAGCGTCTAGCTGGGATTTGCCTAGATCTTTTTCATGCTTCTCTCGGAGGCAGTAAAGATTCTCCGGAGCATGGAACATTCGAACGACTCTACACGTGGTCAAAACCTCCTTCACCGGGAGAGTCCTTTCTCAGTGACTTCTACCTTACCAATTTAGATTTCTTCGCAATAGCGTCCTTTTCGAAACTAGGTTTAGGTAATCCGTCAGATATTGCTTGGTATCCGTTGTACCCGAGTGTAGATCCGGCAAGCTCGCTGCTACCGATAGCGATTCCTAAGAGGGCATGGTTGGAGGGGTGCCATCTTCGTTGGTATGATCGACTCTGCAACGTTGACGGAATCTCGTTTGTGTTAGCTGATTCGTCAAGGAGTCCTGAGTGGACAATGGCGCACCTGAATCGGGGGTTTGGCGAGTTATTGACACAAAAAACACTATCGGATGCTTCGGAACAATCGGAAATTCAATCTCATAGCTTGTTGCCTTGGTACAGTCCTTTAGAAATTTTGATGGCTTGCGGATCCAAAAGCGATGAGAGTATATCTCGCTGGATTCCTTCTGCGGTTGAGGGATTGGTTTTCCCCGTTCGCTCTACAAGGATAAGCTTTGCGTTGGTCAGACCTAAAGTCGTTCCATTACTTCGCGAACGCGGGTTTCGATCCGTAACAGACCCTTAGTGCAAGCTCTGATTCCACCTAGCGAATCGCATCGGGCAAGCTGACCATGGGGCTTGGAGTCGGAGTGGAGATCACTGGATCTCGATGATGGGGCACAGTTGTTGTGTCTTGAGACCCAACTCTTTGAATCCCCTGGCTTGCGATAAAGTCCGACGAGGGTGTTTCGTTTAAGAAGACGTTGCAATAGGTTAGCAAGGTTCCTCGCTCGAGGTTCACATTTCTGACGGCTAATTGGTACTCGACGGCCGATTGGTGGTAGCGGATCAAAGCGTCCAATCGGCGTCTTTGAGCTTCGAGCAACACAAAGACCTGCTCCACTTGTCCTTTTTCGACCCGCGCTCGCAAGGCTTCAATCTGATTCTCTACCGACTCGTATCGGCTCTTTTGGATCACGAGGTTTTCAAATGCTCTCCTTGACTCATTGATCGCATTGCTGAGTCCGAAGTGCACCGCTCTCTCTTGCTCGACCAGCACTTGAGCTTCTCGCGCAAGGGCAAGTTGTGTATTTCGAACAGCGGCATGTCCACGTCGGTATCCGACCGGCATCAGATAGTCCAATCCCAAGGACCACTCTTGAAAGTCGTTGTCGAAGGGAGTGTTGAACTGCGCGTCAAATCCCCTAAGTCGGTACGCAGCAATCGCATCGAGTTGAGGCTTCAAAAAGTTTCGGTTGGCGATCAATTCCAGTTCCCGTTGTTTGATCACCCATCGCTGACGCCTGAGTTCCTCACGATTAACCAACGCATCGGAAATCGAATTTTCCCAGTCGAAGTCTAATTGGGCTAAGCTTGGCTGATCCGAGGGATACAATAGTCGTCGATCATTGATGGGCATCCCAAGGATCAATCGAAGCCTTCGTTCAGAGATTCGCACGCCACCTGTTCCGCGGAACGTGCCACCGGTTGAACCGTTGTTCGAACGTGTACCGTCTAGAACTCGACCATTGAGCGAATCAACGACATCGGACTCGAATCGCCACAACTGTTCAAGAGCTTGTTCTTTGTCTACTGATCCTAGTTTCCTAGCCTCGATTCTTTCGACGGTAACAATCGCCTGATCTCTGGCTTGGGTTTTGGAATCCAAATCGCGGTAAGCAAAATAGAGATCCCAATAGGCGTTCTCTATCTCAGCAACGAAATCGCGAACAGACCGTTCAAAATCGACAAGGCTGATGTCCGTTCGAACTCTCGCCAGAAGGACGCCGTTGAGTTGTCCTGGAAAGGCCCCTGGACCAGCTATCCGATTGAACTCTGTACCCGCACCTAGAAGCAGTGGTTGGCGAACCTGTGCTTCAAGGAACGTATCCCAGGTGTACGGGCCAAAGCGGTTTGATTGCTGATTGTTTCTGTCGAAAATCTTC
>JBJSXX010000140.1:0-2528 GCA_046086605.1 Pirellula sp.
GAGATCCAGCGGCATTGCGAAAGGACCTGGGACACGATCATCATCGGTGCAGGTGTGGCAGGATCGGCGACAGCCATCTTGGCAGCTCAAGCAGGCTTGAAGGTCTTGCTGGTCGAATCCAAACGCTTCCCAAGGGAGAAAGTTTGTGGCGGGTGCCTCAACCACCGCGCCCAAGCATCCTTGCAGAAACTTGGACTGCTTGCGGATATTCGCTCCGCTGGAGCAATCGATCTTAGCGAACTCCATTTACAGATGGAGTCTGCTGGATATCGTTGGCCGATCCCGAACCTCACGAGTGTCCGGCGATCTACTTTGGATACTCTCATGGTTGAGCGAGCCAAGGCCTGTGGTGCCACTTTCCTCGAAGGGACTCACGCTGCCTTGGAATCGTCCGATTCTGCTGCGGTTTCTTCGTTCGATGTCGATTGCCCTGTCGTCTGTGTACGTCTAAGGCCTACCCAAAGAAGCGTGGGCCACTCTGAGGAAAAGCAACAAAGCACGATTGCATCGACCAGAAGTGTGATTGTTGCCGCAGGGCTTACACGATCCCCGCTTAAGCCTCTCGAACAGTGGCCAACATGGGTCGATCCAGATTCCCGTATAGGTGTTCAAACGATCGTCGATTTCGATTCGATCGCTAGACAATGTGCGGATTTAAGACATCTGCTTGAGCCGTCGAGGAATTGTCTGCACATGCTTGCATCCAAGCAGGGGTATGTCGGAATCTGTTTTACCGACGGGAACAAAGTGGATTTTGCATCGGCGATTGATCCTCATGCCGTTTCAAATACCAAGAGCATTCCGAAGGCCGTGAGTCAAATCTTCAGTGACTGTGGATTGCGTGATACCGACTTTTTGATGCGTTGTGAATGGATGGCTACACCAGCATTAACCCGCGTGTCTGCACGGGTTGCGAGCGATGGTGTCTATGTCGTTGGAGATTCACTGGGCTATGTTGAGCCATTCACAGGCGAAGGCATGTCATGGGCATTGGAGAACGCAGAGACCCTCGTGCCGCTTTTGGTGCGCGCCGAACGAGATCCGAGCAGTAGAGGCACAAGTAGGAAAGCATGGGAAGACTATGTAGCTAGTCACCGGCGAGTCCGACAACGCGTTTGCCATTGGGTAGCCAAGCAAGCACGCCATCCGACCCGCGCCAAATGGGTGCTCAAGGCTTTTGACTGGATCCCGCCACTTAGGAACCGTTTGATGAAAGATGCGGTGCAATAATGGATGACCGACTAGAACCAGCGACGATCATCTCGATTGCCACAGGGATACCAGACGGAGTGATCGACCAAGATGTTGCGGCAGGAGTTGTGCAACGATTGGGTATTACGAAGCGTTGGAACAAGGTACTACCGAAACTCTATCAAAAATCGGGCGTGCGCCGACGATCGAGTGTTTTGCTTGGGCCCGATCATCTTGAACCAGATCTTCGCCAATCTTTTTATACCCCCCCAAGCGAAACGGCGCCTTATGGCCCGACAACCGCTCAGCGCATGGAAGTGTATGCCCAGCATGCTGGGCCATTGATTTCCAAGACAAGTCAATTGGCGATCGAACGATCCGGTATTGCACCATCGAGGATCACGCATGTGGTTACTGTGTCTTGTACAGGCTTTGTCGCACCGGGTTTGGATCATGCACTGATTCAAGCCCACAAGCTCAGGGAGACTGTCCAACGGGTCCATGTTGGATTCATGGGGTGCCATGCGATGGTCAACGGACTGCGGGTAGCTCAATCGATCTGCCAAGCCGATGGCGATGCTGTTGTTCTGGTGAGTTCTGTGGAATTGTGCAGCATCCATCAGCAGTACAGCGAGGATCCCGAGCAGATCGTCGCCAATTCGTTATTTTCGGATGGATCGGCCAGTGCCATTGTCGTTCCTTATCGCCAAGCCCTTGCGATGCCTCAGGTCGATCCAAGTTGGCGTATGGTCTCCTCGTTGTCCCTCAAAGTTCCAGATTCGGCTGACTTGATGACTTGGAAAATCGGGGACTATGGATTCCAGATGACCCTTTCGTCACAGGTCCCTAAACGAATCGAAGAGGAGTTGCGTGCGCCTCTTGAAACTTGGCTTGGGACACTCGGGGTATCGACCAAGGAGATCAAGCAGTGGGTGGTTCATCCGGGAGGACCGAGGATTCTCGATGCGGTCGAAGAAGCGATGGGACTAGGATCTGAGAGCCTGAGTGCAAGCCGGGAGACGTTGGCCAACTATGGCAACATGTCTTCACCGACGATCGTGTTCATCATGGAAGAGATACTGAGGCGATCCGAAAGCGAAGGTTTACCTCGTGAAGAGGGTTTGTGGCTTGTGTTAGGTTTCGGTCCGGGCCTTCACGCCGAAGCCATGCTGCTTGAGCGTGTTTGATACTCAGTCCGAACTTACCAACTGGGAATTGCTCCCAATGCTCACTGGTATATTCTACGTTTCGAGTGATCCGTAGGGCGGGGCTCCGACCCGCACGTCGCTATTCTGCTAAACCACTGCCGGGCCTGGAGACCCGGACTACGTTTCGAG
>JBJSXX010000141.1:0-13291 GCA_046086605.1 Pirellula sp.
GCAGGTGCAGGGGATGTCAACAACGCATTCCAAACTTGGGCGAGCGTTTAGGGGGTAGTTCGGGCCGGGAGGCCAGAACTACACGCTTTCGATGAGCGTCCGGACAGACGGGCCGGGATGCCCGTCCTACTCACGCCCGCATCGAATATCTAATGCTACAAATAGACTCAATTAATTTCTCGGATTATTTGCTTATTCGATAATCTTCCCTTGCGGGAGTCGCAAAGGTAATTATTCTCCCGCTAGGTCGCTTTTCCTCGCGTTTTTCAAGGGTCTGCTCAACCGCTCCGAGCCCTTGGCACTCGCCATCAACTTGACGATCCACTCCGCTTCGGCTATCCTTAATGTTCTATTTTAATGAAGGGAGATCTAAAATTAGCAAAGCAGATAAAAGAGCGGCTAGCCAAGCGGTTCACATTCGGTCCCTCAAAGTCTTCTTCGATGTGGTTCGAAAGCGAAGCTTTTCCCAAGCTGCCATCGAGCATGGAATGACCCAAAGCGCCGCGAGCCAGAGCGTTCAGCACCTCGAGGAATTCCTTGGAGTGAAGCTCATCGACCGCACCAAACGGCCCTTTGTGATGACTTCCGAAGGACAAAAATTCTTTGACGGCCTCTCGGGTGTCCTTCGTCAATTCGACGCTTTGGTCGAAGACGTCCGTGCTGGAAACAACTCCCCGGCAGCCATTACCGGCCAGGTCATGGTCGCTTCGATCTACTCGATGGGGCTTTCCTATCTGCCAAGCCTCCAAGAGATGTTCGCCAAGGCTTGTCCACTGGCCACGATGAACTACCACTTGGCACACCCTCACGAAGTCTACCGAATGGTCGAACAGGGAACTGTCGATTTCGGGATGGTCAGTTACCCAGAGTCTACGCACTCGATCGTTGCTACCAATTGGAGGCATGAGCCGATGGCTCTGGTCGCCTCTCCGCGTCACCGCTTGGCCTCGCTCGGTCAACCGATCCGCCCCGAGGATCTCTCCCAAGTCGCCTTGGTTGCCTTTGCACAAAACCTGAAGATTCGCCAAGAGATCGACCGTCAACTGCGCCAATTGGGCGTCACGATGCGGATAGCAGTCGAACTGGATAACATCGATTCGGTCAAGCATGCGGCGATCGTCAACAGTGGAGTAGCGATCCTACCAAAACTCACGGTTCAAAATGAGGTCGCTGCAGGTTCTTTGAAAATGCTCACATGCGAAGGACTCAATCTGACGCGTCCTCTTGGGATTATCCAAAAACGGGATACGTCGATGTCCCGCGTGGCGCGTTCGTTTATGGAACTAATTTTGAGCAATGTCGTCTGGCCAGGGGATTCAGAATCGGATACCGCAGGCCACTCCAAAAACGAATCCTCGACCTCGGCAAATGGCAACGGTCGCACCAATGTGTTGTCGGATACACCCGCATCGGTATCGACCTAAGCCTCGAATTTCGCTCGGTCGCAACCAAGGAAGGCCTCTCTGCGTGCGACTGAGCATCAGGTGTTCTGTCTCGATCACTCGTAACCCATTCCAGCATTAATCTCAGTCCATGAACACTCCTTACGGATTCCCACACAAACAAGGTTTGTACGATCCCGAACTTGAAAAAGACTCTTGCGGGGTCGGCTTCGTTGCGAATGTCAAAGGGGTTCCTAGCCATCAAATCGTCTGCGATGCAGATACGATCCTCAAGAACATGGATCACCGAGGAGCTTGCGGTTGCGAGCAAAATACCGGTGACGGTGCGGGGATCTTGGTCGGATTGCCCGACAAGTTCCTGCGTCGCGTCGCGAAACAACTCTTCGGAACCGATCTGCCGAGCAAAGGCCTTTGGGCTGCAGGCAACATTTTCTTTCCCAAGATTGCCTCCGAGCGAGACAAGTGCCGCAGACTTTTCAATCGCCTCATTGAATCCGAAGGACAAACGCTCATCGGCTGGCGGGATGTCCCGCAGCAACCGGATCTTGCCGACATCGGACCTACCGCTCGCTCGGCTGAGCCTTGGACAGAACAAGTCTTTATTCGCGCCGCCGATGGCATAACTAGCGAAGAGTTCGAACGCAAACTCTATGCGATCCGCAAGCAAGCAAGCCATGCACTGCGCAACGATTGCACGATGGAACAAGCCTCCTTGTTTTACGTCTGCTCGCTTTCGACCAAAACCCTTATCTACAAAGGGATGCTTACTCCTGCACAGGTCGTCCCCTACTACCCAGATTTGTCCGAAGAGGATTTTGAGACCCATCTTGCGATGGTCCACTCCCGCTTTTCGACCAATACCTTCCCGAGTTGGGATCGAGCCCAGCCGCTGCGGTTCATGAGCCACAATGGCGAAATCAATACGCTGCGGGGAAACATCAACTGGATGCGAGCCCGCGAGGGGATGGCAAGAAGCGAACTTTTCGGAGCCGAGCTCAAGAAGCTCTTTCCGGTCGTCGAGCCGATGTGCTCTGACTCAGGCACCTTCGACAACGTTCTTGAATTTCTTCTGATGAACGGAAGAACCTTGCAAGAAGCCATCATGATGATGGTGCCCGAGGCTTGGCAAAAGCACGACACGATGTCCCAAGAGAAAAAGGCGTTCTATGAGTACTTCAGTTGCCTGATGGAACCATGGGATGGCCCAGCGTCGATCGTCTTTACCGATGGCAAATACATTGGTGCGACCCTCGATCGCAACGGGCTGCGTCCAAGTCGCTATTACTTGACGACCGACGATCGGGTGATCATGGCCAGCGAAGTTGGGGTACTACCTGTCGACCCTGCGATCGTCAAAGAAAAAGGCCGACTCCAACCCGGTCGCATGTTCCTGATCGACTTTGATCAAGGTCGATTGATTCCCGACGAGGAGCTCAAGTCCTCGTTTGCAGCCAAACGCAATTATCAAGAATGGTTGCGAAATGGTCGTATCACTCTCGATCAATTGACCAAGGCCAAGGAGTGGCACGGTTTCTATCCAGAGACTCTCTTGCCTCGCATGCAAGCCTTTGGATACACGATCGAAACAATGCATTTTATGCTCGTACCGATGATCCAAACGCAAGTCGACCCTATCGGCTCGATGGGCAATGACTCGGCCATCGCTTGCCTAAGCGACCAGCCTCGACTCGTGTACGACTACTTTAAACAACTCTTTGCACAGGTGACCAACCCTGCGATCGACTCGATCCGTGAAGATGTGATCATGTCGCTCGAGTGCTACATCGGCCCAGAGAAGAATCTACTCGAAGCCACCCCCGAACACTGCCATCGGTTGCTGATCCACCACCCGATCTTGACCAACGAAGAACTCGGTGCCCTCAAGCACATGGATATTCGCGGTTGGAAGACCGCGACGATCGATATCACCTTCGATCGCTCTGAAGGAAAAGCTGGCCTACAAGCGACCCTCGATCGGATTTGCGCCCAAGCTGAAAAAGCGATCGATGATGGCTACACCTTGGTGTTGCTCTCCGACCGCGCGATCTCCAGAGATCGAGTCGCTATCAGCAGCCTGCTGGCATGCGGTGCAGTGCATCAACACTTGGTCAAAGTCGCCAAGCGTACGGCCATCGGGATCATCGTCGAAACCGGTGAAGCTCGTGAAGTCCATCACCATTGCCTACTGATCGGCTTTGGGGCCGATGCCATCAATCCTTACCTTGCCTTCGAATCCTTGTGGCAAGCCTCCCGCGACGGCATGCTTGAGGAAAAAGACGAAGAGAAGATCGTCTCGCAGTATCGCAAAGCTGTCGCCAAGGGGATGCTCAAGGTGATGGCCAAAATGGGGATCAGTACCCTGGCCAGTTACAAGGGTGCACAGATCTTTGAAGCTCTGGGATTGCAAGACGAAGTCATCGATCGCTGTTTCAAAGGTACCAGCAGCCGAATCCAAGGTTGCGGGTTCGATGTGCTCGCAGAAGAAACACTTCGCCGCCATGCCTTGGCATTCCCCACCGATCGCGCTGACGCTTGGTCAATGCTTCCAAACGTCGGTGAGTTCCACTGGAGAGCCGAAGGTGAAAAGCACGGTTGGGATCCGGCTGCGATCGCCGACATCCAAGTCGCCGCGAGGAATGGTGACAAGAACGCTTACCGCCGTTTCGCGGACCATATCAATAAAGATGCCCGCATGCGCTATGCCCTGCGAGGACTCTTTGAATTCCAAAGCACCCGCGACCCTGTGCCGATCGAAAAAGTCCAAAGCGCCAAAGAGATCGTCAAACGATTCTGCACCGGTGCGATGAGTCTCGGATCGATCAGCTCCGAAGCCCACGAAACACTCGCCATTGCCATGAACCGCTTGGGAGGTAAAAGCAACACCGGCGAAGGTGGCGAGGACCCAGTGCGCTACAAACTCCTGCCCAACGGAGATAGCAAACGCTCAGCGATCAAGCAGGTTGCATCGGGACGATTCGGTGTTACGATCGAATACCTAGCCAATGCCGATGAGTTGCAAATCAAAATCTCCCAAGGTGCTAAGCCAGGCGAAGGTGGAGAATTGCCAGGCAAAAAGGTCGACAAGTACATCGCCCGGATTCGATACAGCACTCCGGGTGTGGGACTCATCAGCCCACCACCGCACCACGATATTTACTCGATCGAAGATCTCGCTCAATTGATCCACGATCTGAAGAACGCAAACCCTTCGGCTCGCGTGAGTGTCAAACTCGTGAGCGAAGTCGGTGTCGGTGTGGTCGCCTCGGGTGTAGCCAAAGCCCATGCGGACCATATCCTCATCAGTGGTGATACCGGTGGAACGGGAGCTAGCCCCCTGACAAGCATCAAGCATGCTGGGCTCCCCTGGGAACTCGGGATCGCCGAAGCTCACCAAACCCTCGCAATGAACAATCTGCGCAGCCGCGTGACACTCCAAACCGACGGTGGACTCAAGACCGGTCGAGATGTGGTCATCGCTGCTCTCCTAGGTGCCGAAGAATTTGGATTTGCAACCGCACCTTTGATCACTCTCGGGTGCATCATGATGCGTAAATGCCACTTGAACACCTGTCCGGTTGGAATCGCAACGCAAGACCCGGAGCTTCGGGCTAAGTTTGCGGGCAAACCTGAGCATGTGGTCAACTATCTGTTCATGGTTGCCGAAGATGCCCGCGAGATCATGGCTTCCTTGGGCTTCATGAGCATCGATGAGATGGTAGGCCGAACCGATTGTTTGAAAGTCGATCATGCGATCAAACATTGGAAGACCGACGGACTGGATCTGACTCCAATCCTCAAGCCCGCAAAGGGTCCCACGGCCGATACGATCATGCACCGCGCGATCCCTCAAGATCACGGGCTCGAAAAGTCCCTCGACATGCAAGTCCTTTTGCCTCGTTGCCGTAGGACGATTGAAACCGGGGAAGCCATTCGACTCGACCTACCCATCATCAACACCAATCGAACCGTCGGGACGATCCTAAGTCACAACATCGCCAAGAAGTATGGTCAAAACGGTTTGCCAACCGATACGATCCATATTCGGTTCCGAGGGTCCGCAGGACAAAGCTTCGGTGCATTCCTTGCCCACGGTGTGACACTCGAACTCGAAGGGGATGCCAACGACTACGTCGGAAAAGGGCTCTCGGGTGGTCGCATCGCGATCTATCCAGACCGCCGAGCGGGCTTCAAAGCAGAAGACAACATCATCATCGGCAATGTTTGCCTCTATGGTGCCACCATG
Organism: Pirellula sp.; assembly: GCA_046086605.1. Lineage (GTDB taxonomy): Bacteria > Planctomycetota > Planctomycetia > Pirellulales > Pirellulaceae > JBKCUI01. Next base: position 5,647 of record JBJSXX010000141.1, read on the forward strand.
GGTGAACTGTTTGTTCGAGGCCGAGCCGCCGAGCGGTTCGCTGTTCGAAACTCCGGTTGTACCGCGGTGATCGAAGGAGTCGGTGACCACGGATGCGAATACATGACCGGCGGTCGTGTCTTGATCCTAGGTCCAACCGGGCGAAATTTCGCCGCCGGCATGAGCGGCGGGATCGCTTATGTGCTCGATGATATCAACGCACTACGGATTCGAACCAACCTCGGAACCGTCGAACTAGAACCGCTGGTCGATTCGCAAGACATCCTCGAAGTCCACTCGCTGGTCTCCTCGCATGCCGAAATGACCCAATCGCCTATCGCCAAAAAACTTCTCGAACAATGGGAAGCAAGCGTGGCGAAGTTTGTGAAGGTCATCCCGACCGACTACAAGCGAGTCCTTGCCGAACAATCCACGCAATCGGTTCTGCAAGGGACCGCAAGCGGCCACGGGAATGTCTCGGTCGCTTCGGCCAAGGCAACGAAATAAATGGCTAATAAGAACTTTAATCGAGGTTTAACATGTCACCTCGGCTTCAATTCGTACAGGATGTGTCAGCCACTCTGGCTTTTCGTGCTCGAAAAAACAGAGACTCCGCAGACGCTTGGAGCACGAGCACGAATTTTGGTGGATTTGTATCAACTTAAGCATTAAATCAAAGCGATATCGATCATGGGAAAACCAACTGGTTTTAAAGAATTTGAACGCAAGAAGGTCGCTTGGCGTTTGCCGATCGTTCGACTTGAAGATTACCGCGAGATCTACACTGATCCTGCCGAAGAGCACTTGCGAACCCAAGGGGCTCGCTGCATGGATTGCGGGGTACCGTTTTGCCAGTCGGCCAGCGGCTGTCCAATTCAAAACCTGATCCCCGAATGGAACGATCTGGTCTATACCGGACGCTGGAAAGAAGCCCTCGATCGACTGCATAAAACAAACAACTTTCCCGAGTTCACCGGTCGAGTCTGTCCAGCACCTTGTGAAGGCGCCTGCGTTCTTGGGATCACCAACCCACCGGTGACGATCAAGAACATCGAATGCGCGATCATCGACCGAGGCTTTCAAGAAGGCTGGGTGACGGCCCGTCCACCAGCAGTTCGAAGCGGCAAAAAAATCGCGATCATCGGCAGTGGACCTGCTGGACTCGCCGCCGCTGATCAACTCAACAAAACCGGACACAGCGTAACGGTCTACGAACGCGCCGATCGCATCGGAGGACTACTGACCTACGGTATTCCCAACATGAAACTCGAGAAAGGGGTCGTGCAGCGACGATTGGATCTGATGGCTGCCGAAGGAGTCCGTTTCGTCACCGGTGCAGATGTCGGTAAAAACGTCGATCCAAAGCAACTCATGGCCGAGAACGATGCTGTGCTTTTGGCTACCGGAGCGACCAAGCCTCGGGATCTGCCGATCCCCGGTCGCCAATTGAAAGGTGTCCATTTTGCGATGGAGTTCCTTACAGCCAACACCTCCAGTTTGCTCGATAGCAATCACCAAGATGGCAAATACATTTCGGCCAAAGGAAAAAAGGTCGTCGTCATCGGTGGTGGTGATACCGGTTGCGACTGCATCGGAACAAGCATGCGTCATGGTTGCTCACAGTTGGTCAACTTTGAACTCCTGGATCGTCCGCCTGAGGATCGAGCCGCTGACAACCCATGGCCTCAGTGGCCTCGCATCTTCCGTACTGATTACGGGCACGAAGAAGCGACCGAGAAATTCGGTCACGACCCTCGAACTTACAATATCCTGAGCAAAGAGTTCGTCGACGACGGACAAGGGAACGTCAAGGGAATCAAGACCGTACGTGTCGAGTGGAAGTTCGAAAACGGCAAGATGAACATGACCGAGATCCCAGGCAGCGAGCAAATCATCGAGGCGGATCTTGTCCTCCTGGCGATGGGCTTCCTAGGCCCCGAGCAATATGTCTCGGAACTCTTGGGAATCCAGACCGACCCAAGGAGCAATTACAAGGCCGAGCATGGTCGTTTTGAAACGAATGTTCCAGGTGTCTTTGCGGCAGGCGATTGCCGTCGTGGTCAGTCGCTGGTCGTCTGGGCGATCAACGAAGGGCGTGGAGCAGCGCGGGCCATCGATATGTATCTGCGAGGGCACAGTAGCTTACCGGCCCCTGGCATCACCCTCGGTTCAGCGCTTGCCTGCAGCACCTAGCGTTTGCGGACACTACCACGGCTCTTGGCACGTCCCAGTGTGCGTCGTGCGGGAGCTGATCCAAACGGCAAATCGGCCTCGATTGGCTCCTGAGCCGCTGGTGCTTGTGTAGCAGCATCGCTTGATGAAGACTCGCTTGATGAAGACTCGTTGGTTGCCGTTTCGCTTGCAGATCCTCGGCTTGAGTCGACGGAGCTCGATGGCTCGCGACGCTTTCCGACGATCTCCGAGAGCGGATCTTTTTCGAGCATCCGATTGATCCTCTGCTCGATCTCGGTGAGCATGTACCCTTGATCTTTGCTTACGAAAGAAAACGCGATCCCAGATCGCCCCATTCGACCGGTGCGTCCAACTCGGTGGACGTAATCATCGCATTCGTCGGGCAGATCGTAATTGATGATGTGGGAAATCGAGGATACGTCGATCCCGCGGCCAACGACATCGGTGGCCACAAGGATATCGAGTTTGTTTTCTCGCAGTGCCTTGAAGACCTCGTCTCGCTGCGGCTGGCTCATATCTCCATGGATCGTTCCGACACGAACTTTTCGATCCGTGCGACCCACATAATATCTTTCGAGTTGCCGATGGAGCTTGGCGGTACCAATTTTGGTTCTGCAAAAGATGATCGCTTGGGGAGGTTGCTCGCGTTCGAGCAACTGCAAGAGAACCTCATGCTTGCGATCAGGGCTGACCGATATGAAGCGTTGCTCGATGGTCTCGACCGAGACATCTTTATCGGAGCAATCGATAATGACCGGTTCAAAGAGGTATCGATTCGCAAGATCACGGATCCGCTCGTCGAGGGTTGCACTCAAGAGCATCGTTTGTCGATTCTCGGGACAACGGCGCAAAATCCTTTCGATGCTCGGACGAAACCCGATATCGAGCATTCGATCGGCTTCATCGAGCACCACGCACCAAAGTCCACCGAGCCGCAGCGAACCGCGTTGGATGTGATCGATCACCCGGCCTGGAGTCCCGACGACCACCTGCACGCCTTGAGCAAGTGCCTTTAGCTGCTTTTGCATGTGCTTGCCCCCGGCGACCTCGGCGATCTCGGTGGGACAACCAGCGGCAAGTTTCACGAACTCGCCATGGACTTGATTGGCCAGTTCCCGTGTCGGGACTAAGACGAGGGCTTGAGGCAGCGGATGCACCCGCAGGGGATCAAGTTGTTCGAGGATCGGGATCGCAAACGAAGCGGTTTTACCGGTTCCCGTGCGAGCTTGGCCTAAGATGTCGTATCCATCGAGGGCAGGGGGGATCACCTTGGCCTGAATGGGACTGGGTTTGGTCCACCCGATCTGGGCAAGTGCCCGTTGCATGATCGGTGAGAGGGGTAGCTCGGAGAAATTCTCCGGCATCGATGACGTCATATCTGCACTTTCCTATTGAATTTCCAACGTCTACGATACCTTGAATTCGGCCTTTTGACTAATCCAAACCCGCTGTTTTGACATGGAAATCAATCCAATCGACTATTCTCCCGAGCACCAACTCTGGGCTTTGGAGTGCCAAGCGAGGCTCGAACATGCCTTGGACCCCTCGATTCCCGACTCCGAATCTCCCCGCAGATTGCAATGGAATGCCCCCGATGAGTGGTTGCCAACCCTGCTGTTGGCTGAGCGAATTTGCCAATGGGAGTCCGTCGAGCGCGATACGCTTGCAAGTCTCAGCGATCACCGTAAAGCTCTGCTCCAAGAAGCCTTAAGCTCCCTAGGCAATTGGTTATGCCAATTGTCTCGGACCAGCACAACGACGTTCGAAGACCAAACCGCCAAACTCGTGCAACTGATGGTCTCTCAACGGGCCTTTGAATGCTACCGAGCCTTCCGTCGCTACGAGCCGAGCAAATGCCTCGGGCTGTTTCTCCAAGCGATGTTCCTCAGTGGTCATTCATCGAGTCTTCGACTGGCGGTTGATTTGCTCGTCGAATCACCCCCTGGGGATTGGAAAGACAGCGCGCATGGGCTATCTACCCTAATGCAATCGACCGATTGGAAACTCGCGGACGTTTTTCCTCGAATCCTCGACACCCAGAATCCAAGCGTCCTGGCCCCTGCGCTGGATCTAGCGAATAGTATGGTTCGCAAGCATGGGGTAACGCCACATCCGGCTGCTTGTAAGTTCGAGTCGCTCCTGAATGTTTTCGGAGCCGTCACTATGCAACTGCAGGCGCTCGAAGAGAACCCTCGCAAGTTTTCCGACAGCGTCCAAGTCATCCAGCGCATCCTTTTTGACGCGGTCTCATTGCTGGTGGCCTGCTGCGATAGTTTTGCACTCATCGGTGATCCACGGGCGATTGGAAAACTCAATCAAGCGATCGAGCTTCGGCATCGCCGGATCAAGCTTGAGGCGGCCTATGGGTTGGTGAAGCTCGGTGAGACTCGTGCGCTGGATCTGATTGCCGAGCTTTTACAAGACGACTCGTCCCGCTCGCGCGCGATCGCTTATCTGCAAGAGCTATCAGCTGAAGATCGGATTGGAGCCGAATGGACCAGTTCGCTTGCCAAAGCCAAATCGGATTTAGCGATCTGGCTGAGTCAACCCGAGCAGTTTGCGATCCCTCCGTCAAAGATTGAGCTTGTCGAGCAACGGACCATGCATTGGCCGGGATTCGAAGGCCCCCAGGAATGTTTCTTGTTGCAGTTCGATTACGGCACGGGCGATGGGAACTATTCGAATGTTGGATTCGCGGGGCCTTTTGCAAGTGCGATGGGGTTGGACATCAAGTCATTGAGCAACGATGCTGCTTTTGCGATGTATTTGGCTAACGATGTCCAAGACGATTCGGAGTCGCGGGTCGATTGGGAATCGCTGACGGGTCGCCAAAAGGATTCCTATGCAGATTGGCTCGATGCGTTGGGGCAAAAGGGATTCGAGCAAATCGAGCCGCTTGCGAGGCTTAGGACACTGGGCAATGAGGGATTGCTATGTCAGGGGCGGACCGGTGATGGGAGTCTTTGGGGGATCCTCACCGATGGCGATTCGGTGATCCGATGCCCGGCGGGTGCCCAGACGTTTGAGACGTTATTTTTGCAATGGAAGGGCAAGCTCGCGCTAGCGATTCTGGGCGAAGAGTGAATTGTATTATTCAAGCTCCAGCGAACGATGGAGGTAATCGACCACGAGTCGATGACCATCGAGAAGTCCAATCCCAAGCAGAGGAGTCTCGCCATCGTTGGCGATGACTTCTATAGACTCCTTTCCATCGAACCAATCCAAAACGCACGTGTAGGATTCCAGGATGACTTGCTTTCCGTCGGCGAGTCTCGCAACACAGCCAGCGCTTTGTTTAAAACCTGCGGACATGATGATCGATCGAGGGACAACCAACTCCCCATTGAATGCGGTATCAACCCAGGCCGTGATGGCGGTCGGCTCCTGATTGATATCTGGGGAGACCTGCAAATCCAGCAGAGCCCGTCCGAGAGCATCGACTTTCCCTATCATTGGTGAAGAACTCCGATTTCGATGGCTGTGGGGTGCCCGATACGCAGGGCGAACGCTAAACGATCTGGGTGGGCTGCCCTAGCGGCCTGAATTGCCTGGCTGAGAGTCTCACCAAAAAAATACTCTTGCGATTCAGGTTCAATAGCCAGGAATTTATTGGGGTACGAGAGTTCCAAATTTGCCTTGAGTTTCTCCTCATAAATCTCCGTAGCGCGTCGCGCGACTGCTTGGGTTGCTTCAGAAATCATTTTTTCAGCTCCAATTCGTTTGACTCTGGGCATCTAAAGTCACTATAGCGTTTTGGTGCAAAACTCGCCCGATTTTGGTTCAAAAAAAATCCGTCCGATCCGTCCGATCCGTCCGATCCGTCCGTCCGTCCGTCCGTCTGATCCGTCTGATCCGTCTGATCCGTCCGATCCGTCCGATCTGTCCGATCTGTCCGATCTGTCCGATCTGTCCGATCTGTCCGATCTGTCCGATCCGTCCGATCAATCGATCGGCACAGTGCCTGTGCATTTGGGGTATTTCACACAGCCCCAGAATTGGGAGCCGCTACGTTTGCCGTTGCGAGCGGTTCGGATCGACATAAGCCCATTGCAGTCGGGGCATTTTGGCGAGTCATCGCCGATTTGATCAGCGCGATGTTCGATGCGAGCAGCATGAAGTTGCTCGCGGTAACCGCCGGTTTGGATGAAGTCACGTTCGAGGCTACCGACTTGTTGGTCTAGAAGAAAGTTCGCTTGATGGATTAAGCAGATGATGGCATTGGCTCGCACTTCGGGGCTCTCATTTTCAAGCCATGGCGAATAGAGATCCCAGCGATCGGAATCTGTGAAAGAGACGAGTTCGGGGTGTCCGGTTGCTTTGAGTCGGACTTGTTTGGATTCATCGGAGTCACGATCCCAGAGTTTGAATCGTTTTTGTCGGAGGTAGTCTTCGAAGTCCAGCAGTAATTCTTCGAGGCTCGAACGGGCCACGTTCGTGAGTTTGAGTTCTGATTCGGTCGAGGTTGCCGAAGCTCGACTACCTTCGGCGATGTTTTGTCGGCCCGAGCGGGCCGCTTGGATCATTTGGTCGACGGTGCGAGATCGCGCGTCGAGAAAGCGTTCGCAAAACCGTACGGTGGCATCGTAGATGATTGTGGTCGTTTGAAAGGATGCCAATGTCCTGTATCCACCACTTTGACGTAGTTTTTTCATTGTTAAACCTCCCTGATTTCAGTTGATTTCAAACCGATTGGCACTATAACGCTTAGCTGCAAAACTCGCCCGATTTTGGTTCAAAAAATCTGTCCGATCTGTCCGATCTGTCCGATCTGTCCGATCCGTCTGATCTGTCTGATCCCAACCGAAAGCTAGAAATGAAAACACCTAAGGATTATCCAACGCCCTCGGTTACACCTGCGGAGCTGCTCAGTGCGTTGCACTGGCGGTACGCGGTCAAGCGATTTGATCCCGATCGGACGATCGGGCCGGAGGTTTGGTCAGCGATCGAAGAGAGTTTGGTGCTCACGCCAAGCAGTTTTGGATTGCAGCCATGGCGGTTTGTGGTCGTGACCGATGCGGAGCTCAAAGCCCAATTGCCTGCGGTGTCATGGGGACAGCAGCAGCCCAAGGACTGCTCGCACTTGGTCGTGATAGCGACACTCAGGTCGATGGATGCGCAGTACGTTGACAGATTCCTAGAGAGCGTTGCACAGACGCGCAATGTATCGATCGATAGTTTGGCGAATTATCGCAAAGTGATCCTTGGTTTTTTGGCAAGCAGTTCCGAGCGGATTGGGGACTGGGCTACGCAGCAAGGATACATCGCACTTGGGCAACTCATGGCAACGGCGGCTTATTTGGGGATCGATGCATGTCCGATGGAAGGGATCGAGCCTGCCAAATACGATCGGCTTTTGGGTCTAGAGCATGGAGACTATGCCACGAGAGTCGCTTGTGCGCTGGGGTATCGCCCTGCGCAGGATGGCTATGCGGGCAATGCGAAAGTTCGCTTCGATCATTCGGAGGTGATCCAA
>JBJSXX010000142.1:0-7050 GCA_046086605.1 Pirellula sp.
TACGAGTACGAGTACGAGAATTGCCAGTAGCACCTACTCCTTGCCACAAAGTTACCTGAAGAGCCATTCTTTCTTGGCCCATCGGCAACCGATCCAAATTGCCAGCGATGCGATAGCGACATCGATCAACCAGACCAACGCCGTATAGAGCTCAAATTGACCAACCAGTAAACTAAATAAGAAATCAATGCTGTACGCATCAAACCCGACGAACCCAGGTGTGCTGTTGAGCTTGTTCATGAAATCCATGCAAAGCAAGTTGACCGCGTAAACCGCAAGCACTAGAAATGGGATTGCGTACAACCGCCATCGCCTGCCAGAGAAAGACCAACCCGCCAAGAGGAATGGAAAGACCGTTTGACCGATTGAAGAGATCAGAAACAGCACACAAAAGAGTTCGACCGAGGAGAACCATGATTCACTTGTTACCGAAGGGACGTTAGTCGGTAGCATCCTTGCGTACCAGCGCGCATGTGCAATCGAGGTTTGTACAAAGACTGCGATGGACGTCAAAAGCCAAAGCCAACGGCGAATGGTCCACGTGGATCTTGCGAGCGCTTTCGAAGCATTTCGATCAACAATTTCGATTCCTGTGATCAGGCTTACGATCTTGATGAGCGATAGGGTGCTCATCAATTGCATGAAGATCACTGGTAGATCGATTTGCAAAAAAACTTCGAGTCGAAATCCTCGAAAGATCCCAAAAACGAGTTCACCTATACATGCGAGCGCAAATAGATAAACGATTCCTAAGAGCGTCTGGCGCCAGCGACCAGGGCCTTGCATCGAGGTCCACATCATTGCGGCACTTAGGGGAATCGAACCTAGTAGCCACGGTATTATCCAAGTCACACTTTGGAAACCGCCGTAACTGACGTAAGAGTACGGAAGCAAGTTTGTGAAAGTCGCTAGAACAAACAAGCCAATGGCCAGCACGACAAACCGCCGGTCGTAGTTCTTTGGAGAATAGACACGATCCGACGGTTCATTGGCCACGCTCGATCACCTTAATCCAGTGGCCCCAGGGAACCCAAACATGTGATTAAGATTCTGAACTGCTGCTCCACTGGCACCTTTAACCAGGTTGTCGATGGCGCTCAGTAGAATAATCCTAGGTCCGTTCTCGCGCACCGAGATATCGACATAGTTGGTTCTTGCTACATACTTAGTAGCCGGCAGGTGCGATACGACTCGAACAAATCCATCGAGTGGGTAGTAGCTCGTAAGACACTCACGGATCTGATTGGCCGTGACACCCGCAGCCGGATGGACATAGATCGTCGAAAGAATGCCTCGCTCCATCGGTGTCAGATGAGGGGTGAAGATGATTTCAGGCTCGATGCCACTGAAACGCTTCACGATGTCAACAATCTCGGGTTGATGGCGGTGATTGCCAACCGAATATGCACTGATCGATTCGTTGACTTCGCAGTAAAGGTTCCCTAGTTTTGGCGTACGGCCTGCGCCACTAACACCAGACTTGCTGTCGACCACAATGTCCTTGGGCGAAATGAGCCCCTCTTTGAGCAGCGGCGATAGAGGCAAAATCGCCGAAGTGGGATAACAGCCTGGATTAGCAACTAGCGCCGCATCGGCCAATTGGTCGGCAAAAAGCTCCGGCAGTCCGTATGGGGTAGAACCCAAGCGGCCAGGATCCGGGTGGGCTTCGCCATACCACTTTTGATACAGCTCCGGTGTGCTCAATCGATAGTCGGCCGAAAGGTCGATCACTCGGCATCCTGCAGCAAGGAGTTCCATGATGATGTGAGCCGACGCACCATGGGGCAAGCAGGTCATCGCCACATCGCACCGCTGAGCGATTTGAGATGCGCTGAGGTCTTCGACCGGCAATCGAATCCGACGCAAAAGGGACGGATGCATATCGGCAAGCATGCTGCCGTCGGCCTGACGGCTCGTGGCCGCGACGATCTCGACATGAGGATGGTCGATCAGCCACTCAATGGCTTCCAAAGCGGTGTATCCCGAAGCGCCGACGATTGCGACGCGAACTTTGCGTGTTGTCATTGCAGATGATCCCAGACACAGATAACCCGATCACGGGTAAATCAAACGACGATCCTCTGGATGATATCGCAAGCCCAGGGAATTGGCCAGATTGCTCTAGGCCGCTTTGCGGGAACGATCCTGCGAGTTTCCTGGAAAACCAGGATTGGTGATTACGGCAGGTCGATCCTCCCAAGAACTCTTGCGCTGGGCCAAGGACTTTCGGGCCGTCTCAATTCGCTTGCCGATCGGCTCGACCCAAGATCGGTCTCGCACTCCCAGAACCCAACCGAGCCTCTCTGCAGCAAGCTTGGGATTGACCAATCCGCTTGCCAGATGTCCCAATCGCTTGACGAGCGGCTCGACGGTGATCGCTGAATTCGATTTTTCGCTAAATGCGCATGCGAGTTGTCCGATCGATCTGCCTTGTTCGTAGTGGGACAGAACCATCGTTCGAGCCTCTTGGCACTGGATCAAAGCGCCTTCGACCACACCCACATGCAACCCCAAAACTTTGGCCATCAAACTCAATTCAAAGTCGATCAGGTCGCTCGGGATTTTGATATTCCAGCCCCCTAAGCATTCGAGAGTGCTGCGTCGGATCATCGTTCCACCGAGCATCGGGCCTGCGATCTTCGATGGTTCGCTGGTCAAACGTCTTTGCGGCATCGCATCGGACTCAAAACCATATTGCAGGTCTTGGGAGTTGGAAGACTTGATCCCAAGTGCGATCATATCGACGTCGAGTTCGTCAAAGGCAACCAGTGCATCATCGCACCAGTCGGACTCAAGGATCATTCCAGGTACAACCACCTGGATCACTTCGCCGCTTGCACGCCGAAAGGCCGTATTGAGTTGTTCGGCAAGCGAACTCGATGCAGCCGTCTCGACGACCGTCGCTTCATCTCCGCTGAGACCATAGGGATCTTGGTATTCACCCCGATGGACGATGATGAGCTCGTCGTCTGCAGCGCGAACCTCAAGAACCGACACCAATGTGTTTTCCAATGCCTGAGAATCGCATTGGAACGGAACGATCAGCGACAACCTCGGCACAGGACCACGCTCCAGAAAATTCGAGGTACTACGAATCCCTTCTTTTCAACGACGCTTGGAAGATCGACCGGCACCCAGGTTGAGTCCAGCGTTTCAAAGCTTTATCGGATAGGCCAGTCAGTGAAACCTTGACGGCTTTGACGATTATCCGCTCCGGTGGCAATTGCCCACCGCTGGCTCCTGAACCATAATGGCGCCTGCCGAATCCCACCTCAAATTCCACTACCAATCCCACCTCCCGGCCACCATGCAAACCGTCCGATCAAAACATCCGAGGATCCGAATCGGTTGGGCCTCTTTCTTTGTGTGCCTTCTTGCACCCTTCCTTGCACATCAGACCTTAGCTCCGAGTCTTCATGCTCAAGATTCTGCGCCGATCGATTTCAACCGAGATATCCGCCCGATCCTCTCGGAGAATTGCTTTTATTGCCATGGACAAGACGGCAACAAACGTCAAGCAGACTTGCGGCTCGATCAGCGCGATGCAGCAATCGCCGGACATGCGATCGAGCCGGGTGATCTCGGTAAAAGCGAGTTGGTCACACGGATCGATTCAACCGATCCCGATGCGGTGATGCCACCGCCGAAATCGAATCGACGCTTGAGCGATGCTCAAAAGGACTTGATCAAACGCTGGATTGCCCAAGGAGCCCAATATTCCAACCACTGGGCCTTTGATACCCCACGCAATCCTGCCATCCCCGCGCCTCCGAATGATGTGGCACAAACACTTCGTGGCTGGGCCGATGGACCGATCGATGCTTTCATCGCCCAAGGCCTCCACCGCAGCGCACTGGTTCCGAGCGAGCCTGCAGACCGGCGTACATTGATCAAGCGGCTCTATGCAGATCTTATCGGACTCCCACCTCAACCGGAGAAAGTCGAGCAATTTGTAAACGACCCAAACCCGATGGCCTACGAGCAACTCGTCGATGAACTCCTGGCCGATCCTGCTTACGGTGAACGCATGTCCCTTTCCTGGCTCGATGCGGCCCGCTACGCCGACAGCAATGGGTTCCAGCAAGACGGGGACACTTGGCAGTGGATGTGGCGAGACTGGGTGGTACGCGCTTTGAACGAGAACATGCCCTTTGATCAGTTCACTCTCTGGCAGCTCGCCGGGGATCTGCTCCCTGATGCGACCGTGGATCAGAAGATCGCAAGCGGTTTCAACAGAAACCACTTGCTCAATGGCGAAGGTGGAGCGATCGCCGAGGAGCAGCGCTTTGTGATTCTCTTTGATCGGATCGATACCACCGCCACGACTTGGTTGGGCCTGACGATGGCTTGTGCTCAGTGCCATGACCACAAGTACGATCCGATCACGATGCGTGATTACTATTCGCTCATGGATGCATTCAATCGTGTTCCAGAAAGTGGTGTACCTCAGTATTTTTCGAGCCGTATTCGAGTCGCACCTCCGCTGATCGAGCTTCCTACCGAGGAGAATAAAAAACGGATCGAGGAGTTTGAAGCCCGCATCGCGGCCCTTCAAAAAGAGGCTCAGCCTCTGATCGACGCGTCCTACAACGGTTGGCGACTGAATGTCGCGCCGAGCACGGCAGGTTTACCAGAAGCCATTGCGACTGTGCTGGGCAAACCCGAGGATCAACGGAGCGAAGAGGAAAAGAAAAATCTCGAACCTTCGCTACGCAAGCACTTCGATGAGAAGGTCCTCGGGAGTTTGACTGCCAAGATCCCTCCGTTGGCAGCTCAGCAAGGGGTTCGTAACGAACTCAACTCGTATCGCTCCGATCAGATCCCAAGACCGATGATCATGAGCGATGCACAAGTTCGCAAGACTCATATGCTTGAGCGAGGCGAGTATCTCAAACCGCGCGACGAGGTCACCTTTGACACTCCAGCCTTCTTGCCGAAACTGCCCGAAGGTGCACCGCGCAATCGACTAGGACTAGCACATTGGCTCGTTGCCCCCGAGCATCCACTGACAGCCCGCGTAGCAGTCAATCGTATCTGGCAACACTTCTTCGGGGTCGGATTGATCAAGACGGCCGAGGACTTTGGGGTCCAAAGCGAGTATCCCGTGCATGGGCCGCTGTTGGACTATCTGGCCGTCGAGTATCGCCAAGAAGGATGGGATACCAAGCGGCTACAGCGTAGCGTCCTACTGAGTTCGACTTACCTTCAATCGAGTCGAGCCAGCGGCGAGAATCGGGCCAAGGACCCGGAGAACAAGTGGTTTGCTCGAGCCAGTCGATTCCGTTTGCCGGCGATGGTGCTTCGCGATTGGGCCTTGGCCTCTTCGAAGATGCTCGTGTCGAGCTTGGGTGGCGCTGCGGTTTATCCCTACCAACCAGAGGGGATTTGGGATTCGCTGGCGATTACCAAAGAACGCGACTTTACTTATCCAAAGTCGTCGGGTGCGAACTTGTATCGAAAGAGCTTGTACACGTTTTGGCGCAGGACCGTTGGGCCAGCCAATATGTTTGACGCATCGAATCGCCAGGCATGTCGGGTGAAGATGTCGCAAACGAGCACACCTTTGCATGCGCTCACGACGCTCAACGATCCGACGTGGGTCGAGGCATCGAGGAACTTGGCACAACTGGCCATGCAAGAGACCCGAGATGCCCAAGAGCAGTTGCAGTTTGTTTCGCGACGCGTACTGTCCCGGAGCTTAAGCGACACCGAGGTTGAGATCATGCGCAAGGCTCTTGCCAAGCAGCAGGATTTGTTCCGATTGGATCGCGATTCAGCCATGTCGCTTTTAGCGATCGGAGAGAGCAAGCCCAGTGCAGAACTTGATCCGATCGAGCTAGCGGCTCTTGCGAACGTTTGTTTAACGATGATGAATCTCGACGAAGCCTTGTGCAGAGAATAAGGAAAAACCATGCGACTTTCCTCGTGGCTATACTTGTGCCATCGGCATGCGGGGTATCGGACAAGCAGTCTTTATGTGATTGCATTTGTTTTGAGTGTCCTGCTTTTGCAAACAAAACAATCAACAGCCCAGAATTCTTTAGCCCAGAGCAACACTGTGAGTGACAAGTCCCAATTAGTTTCGACTTCGAGTAAACCGCGTTGGACGATTGCCATCCATGGTGGTGCGGGCGGGGAGCTAGAGCGATGGAACCAGGCACAGCGTCAGGTCCGCATCGAGGGCTTGCGCAAGGCGCTCAAGACCGGTGCGGGGATGCTTGAGGAATCCGCCAAAGCAATCGACGTGGTCGAGGCGGTTGTTCGGGTGCTTGAGGACGACCCACACTTCAACGCTGGCCGTGGAGCTGTTTTGAACGAAATCGGCGAATATTCGCTAGATGCAAGCCTTATGGATGGTTCGGATTTGACGTGTGGGGCGGTTGCCAATGTGCGCAAGACCCGCAATCCGATTTCGCTCGCCAGAGCCGTTCGGGACAAGACCCCGCATGTGTTTTTGGTAGGCGAGGAAGCCGACAGCTTTGGAGTCCAGCTTGGGCTGCCGACCGAGAGCGGCGAGTATTTCAAGACCACCGAGCAGATCGAGAGTTGGAAGGAGTGGCAAAAGAGGCAGGCGGCCAAGAGAGAGTCCACATCGCGGTTCGATCACGATCGGGGCGAGGATCGATTGTTTTACCTAGGGACGGTGGGATGTGTGGTGATGGATGTGCATGGCAATTTGGCATCGGCCACGAGTACGGGTGGATTGTTAGGCAAGAAATATGGTCGGATAGGAGATACACCGATCATTGGGGCCGGAACCTATGCGAACAATCGCACTTGCGCCGTCTCATGTACGGGAGTGGGTGAGTTGTTCATACGCAACCATATAGCCTCCGCGGTTTCGTCCCGGATGGAATACTTGCGAGAGACGCTTGGGGATGCGGGGCGTTTTGCGATTGATAAGACGTTGCCGGCTGATTCTGGAGGGCTAATTGCTGTTGATAGCCAGGGGAACATCGAGACCATCTACAACACGCCGATCATGGCGAGAGGACAAGCCAACAGCGAAGGTCTATTTCGCGTCGGCTTAGCCGATTGGGTCGAAGGCAA
>JBJSXX010000143.1:0-23792 GCA_046086605.1 Pirellula sp.
GGCAGGGAAGCGGCAGGCGCCCAGGTCCTTGTCCTCGAAGCAGCCCAGGGCCGACGAAGCATTGTCGATAGCCGTGCGCGCCAGCGGCCACCGAGGCCACGGAGGACGGTTGGAGCACGCCTACAAGAGCGGAGGAGGCCATTCCACCATCACCATGGCAAGCCACGAGCCGAGCCGCACCACAAGGCTGATCAAAGTCGCCAATGCACTGAATCAATCCTCATCCGACGCTTCAGCCTCAATCGATGAATTCAAAAAGCAATATCCAGGAGACCCTGGCGCGGATCTGGCAGTCATCTCGTTTGCGATGACCGCGCTTGACCCCAGACTGCCCGAGGTAAACTTGAACCTGATCGATCAATCGGCAGAGTCTCTGTGGAAGACCTTCAACGATCCGTTCATGCTCTTTGTTCGAGGACTAGTTCAGCAAGCCAAGGGGGATCAAGCCGCATCGGATCGGTTCATGCAGCAAGCTAGCCAAGCCGGTTTTGTCGCCATGCGGATGCTCAGGCAACCCTTCGAGAAAGCCGTTCAGAGCGGCGATAAAGAAGCGACCGTGGCCACCTTAAAACAGATCGGTGATTACTGGTCGACCAAGGCGAATTTGGACAAGTCGTCCAACGGCCAGGGGCAGTTTGAAGCCCTTTGGACAACCGCGAAGAACAAAGCAGATGGGGTCAACAGCCACTTAGTGCAACGAGATGCAATCAGCGGTGGATTGGGTAGGCGTGATCCGGGGAAAAATCCAGAGTCTTCCTCGATTGGTAGCGCCGCACCCCCTGGTCTTCAAGCAGGACGATCCCGCGCAGGGAGCGATCCAAATACGCCGCCTAATGATCTTGGTGGCCCGATGCGTCGAGAGCCTGGATTCGCTAGGCCGCAGGGCCCAGGTGGCCGACCAGGGCCTGGTTTTCCGGGTGGCTTTCCTCCCGCAGCAGAACCTTCGTCCGCCAACGTCCGATTTGTTCTTGAATCAAAGTCCGCATTGGATGCCGGTGCGATCCTTGAGAAGCTCAAAGAGAAGCTTAAAGTGTCGAACTTTCAGATGTCTTCCTCTGGAAACAAAGCCACGATCACTCTTGGGTTTGCTGGTTCTTTGGAGGACGCGATCAAAGCCGTGGACTTTGGCAAGGTGACCAAGAAAGATCAAGCAACAAGGACGATCAATATCGAATTGCCTTAGGCTCTTCCTCGGGGCAACTCAACCGCTCGGGTTTGCCGCTTGGCCGCATTCTTGGGATTGTCGATGATTTCTCCGAAATCATCTCTTAGCGCCAGAGTGCGGCCTGATTCGATAAGTTCGCTAGCTTTGTTGTCACGCCGCCATCGGCGATGCTTTTTTGGACTGCATTGACTGTGTTGACAGGATTGACATCATTGACGGCCAGAGCCCAACCTCATCCATCCATCAACACTATCTGCTGTCAACACAGGGGTTCGATCAAGATCGAGCAAAGTGAATTAGGCGGTTGCTTGGTTCAGAACGTTTGGCCTAACGCCAATTGACAGATTTGCTTGACTTCGTATTAAGAATTCCAACTCTTTGTTGCGGCTTCCAAGATCTTTTCTTGGGTTGCATCTTCGATTCGAAACTCAGCCGTTTTGCGACCTTCGCTAAGCACCATAATTCGATCGCTGAGGGTCAGTAGTTCGGGAAGCTCGCTGCTGGTGACGATCACGCCAAGGCCTTCACGACACAGATCCCGGATCACCCGATACAACTCGGCCTTGGCACCTACATCGACTCCGCGCGTTGGGTCATCAAGCAGTAGCACTTTGGGATCCGTTAGCAACCAACGACCCACGATGCACTTTTGCTGATTCCCTCCACTGAGCGATCCGATCGGGGGAGTTAGCCCCGCTGTTTTGATCTTTAAATTGCTGACCATTGAATCGCTAAGCTGTTGCTCTTTCGATCGACTGAGCATCAGCCCGATGAGGGCCTCTTTGAGCGAACACATCGAGATGTTCCGACCGACATTCATGGTGTTAAAAACACCTAAGCGCTTACGATCTTCGGTCACAAGTGCCATGCCAGCTTTCTTGGCCTCGGCAGGGTGCCGTGGCTGGATCAACTCGCCATCAAGAAGTATCTCACCCGTAGGCTCCAAGGCAGAGGCTCCAAAGAGACACTCGAGCAGTTCGGTGCGTCCAGCGCCCATCAAACCTGCGATCCCTAGGACTTCACCTCGATAGAGTTCGAGCGAAATGTCTTTCAATCGATAACCGCGCGCATGGCCCGGCCATGCAAGCGATAGGTTCGTGACCTCCAAAACCAAATCACCTCTTGGGCTACGAGGCCCAAGTTCGAGCGACTCGATATCGCGACCGACCATAAGCTTGGTAATCTCGCCGGGCGTTGTTTCTTTGGTGTTTCGAGTGGCGATGAACTGACCATCTCGCAGCACAGAGATACGGTCCGAAAGATGGAACACTTCGTCCATCTTGTGGGAGATATACAGGATGGTCGTCCCTTGGTTGCGAAGTTTCGCAATGACGCGATAGAGCCGCTGGACTTCGGCCTCGGTCAGTGCGCTGGTCGGTTCGTCCATAACCAGAATCCGGCTGTTGATGCTCAGCGCCTTGGCGATCTCGATCAGTTGCTGATCACCCACTCGGAGCGAACCAGCAAGTCGATTCGCCGGGATATCGCAATCGAGTGAATTCAATAACAGTTCCGATTGGTGCTCCATCGCTCGATCGTCTCGGAGCATATAGCTCGTACGTAGCTCACGACCTAGGAAGATGTTGGCTGCCACCGAGAGTTGTTCGACGAGGTTCAGTTCCTGATGGATGATGCTGACCCCTTCGGATTCGGCATCTTTGGTTCCGGTGAAGTGAACCTCTGAGCCATCGATCAACAGTTGTCCGTCATAGGAAGTGATCACTCCCGAGAGGATCTTCATCAGGGTGCTTTTTCCGGCTCCATTTTCACCGCAGATCGCATGGAGTTCGCCGGGAAGCACATCAAAGGAGACCTCGTGCAAAGCTCTGGTGCCGCCGAAGTGCTTACTGATATTTAGGATCGAGACGATCGGTTGGGTCATGACTGACCAGATGCCTTGGACTTCGTTTCAAAAAAGGCGCGAATGACCAGAGCGACGACAACCGCTCCTGCGATCACGTAGGCTTGGTTGGGGGCATACCATTCTCGTTTGCCAAAAAAGAGCAAGTACGACAGACCGGTAAGGAGGCCTAGTGTGGGGATGACGCTCCAACCTATCGCGTTGGAGAAATATTTTTTGCCACCGAATTGACTACTGCCCCGCTGCGAAAAGGTCACCGCTACGACGACCACAATACCGACGATCATACCTTCGTAAACATCGGCACCTGCTCCGACGATCTTCTGTACTGCATCGATGATGGTTCTCAGGAACAAACAACCGAGGATGGTTCCAGGGATCGTGCCTACACCACCTTGGAGCGAGCATCCGCCGATGACCGAAGCGGCGATGGCGTTGAGTTCGTAGCCTCGGGCCATGATATCCGGTTTGGCCGATCCGGTATCGGCAAAGGATATAATGCCGACGATCGATGCCGAAACGGCTCCGATGACATAGGCAAGCCATTTGAGCCTATCGGTGCGGATACCACTGAGCTTGGCTGCTTGTTCGTTCCCGCCCATGGCTTGCAGATGCCGACCTGTGACCGTTCGGCTCATGAGAAACCAGAGGATCAATGCAAAGACGACAAACAGAATGGATATCGAGGTGACATCCTTTAGCCTGTCACGAAGCGCAATATCTGGGAAGTCGATTTGCGATTTACCTCCAGTGAGGGCTGGAGTTAATCCGCGACCAAAACTGCGCAGTCCCACCAAAGTCGCGAGGGTTGCGACGAAGGGTGGGAGGCCGACACTCGTGATGAGCCATGCATGCAGCGTGCCGACCATCGCACCGACTAGGAGTGTTCCTGCGATGCTCATTATGACGGCGTTGGTGGAAACATGCCCGGCTTTAAACCCCTCGGGGTCCAAGACGATCATCAGAGATCCGAAGACCGTGGCGCTCATCGCGATGACCGAACCGCTCGAGAGGTCGATACCGCCGGAGATGATGATGATCGCCGCACCGAGTGCAAAAAAGCCCAGCAGCACGGTTTGACGTAGGATCAACTGCGCCGATTCCGCTGGAGAATTCCAATAGGTGTGGTTGGTATCTAACACGATTGTGGCTAGAACCACCAACAACCAAGAGACAATCAGTTTGACCTCGACGCTCGAGAGCAGCCGACCGATGAAGCTGTTCTTATCGCTGATCATGAACTCGTCAGATCGTACTTTTTGAGCCACTCTTGGAAGGTTGGGAGGTCGATGAATTCGACGCTCTTTCCAAACGATTCAAACATCTCGGCCTTCAGAGGAGATCCCGGTGGAACGACAACCTTCAAACCTGTATCAAGGATATCTCCGCCGGCCTTGCCGAGGTTTGGAAACATTTGTTTCGGTGTGTTAGGATCACCCATGGCCTTTGCAAAGGCATAGCGAACGGATTCGTAACCCATGGCGAAAGGGTTTTGGACGACCATCGCATCGATCATCCCGTCAGCCATTTGCTGGATCGCGATCGCTTCGGCATCAAAAGTGACGATCGTGAATTTATCGCGAGCATTTTTCTCTTTGACCACGTCGACAATCGCTGGTGCATTGTAGGACCAGATGCCTACCAAAATTGATAGATCCGAATACTTGGCGATCACGTCTCTGACATTGTCACGGGCGCGGTTTCGGTCGGCATCATCGAGTTTGCGATCTTTCTGAACGAAACCATCTCCAACGGCCGAGGTGAATCCATCCATGCGCTCGATGGCGTTTTGTTGGCTATCGACGCCGACGAATTGCACGTACGGTGCACCTTGGGGTTTGAGTATCTTGGCCGCAGTTCCTAGAACCTTACCTCCGGCGATGTTATTGGTGCCGACGTAGAACTCTCGGTACTGTTGATATTTGGCATCCAGGTCGCTGTCAAAGCAACCGATGGTGATCCCTTTGTTCTTAAGATTCTTGAGTTCGTCGGCGATGGCTGGATTCGTCGAAGAGATTGGGGAGATGATCACCGCAGCGATATCTTTTTGAGTGCCATACTGCCTGAGTTTTTCGATTTGCCCTGTTTCTGTACCGTCGTTGGAATCCATGCTGGCACTGAATCCTGAGTCTGCCAGTTTAAGATCCGCTTGGGCTTTATTGATTCCAGCGCGAGCCGCATCCCAAAAGGGAGAATCGGTGTTGTTCAAAAGAATGATCCGCTTGGCCGTCGGCTTGGCCGAACTCACCGAAGAGGCACTATCGCTGTTGGGAGATGTGGCTTTGGGTTGCCCAGCGTTTTTGTTGTCACTAGGGGTGCAACCACCGAAGATCATCGCGGCGGCGGCCAAGATCCATAGCGATCGGCTTTGGGCTCGACGAAAAAACATTTCGCAAAGAGAGGTCATTTCAGATATTCCTGGGAGCAAAAAGAACTTTCTGGATCTCGGGCTCCATAAGTGTACCCATAAAAAAACCGCTCGAAAGCATCGGCGTTCGATAGAAAGCCAAAAAACCCGGGGTGTCTAGGGCCCGGGTTCGGCGGCAAGAGGGGTTTTTGACGGCATTGACGAGGTCGGCGTTATTGATGGGATTCAACAATGCCAACCTTGTCCATTCTGTCTGCAGTCAACGCAGTCAGTCTTGTCAATAAAGTCCATACCGTCGAGAAAACGCCGCCCTCAGGCGGCGTGTCTTGGCGTGTCCTTGGTCTTAGCTCTTGACCTCGAACTCCGCATCGATCGCATCGTCATTGGGTCCCTTGGACTCTGGCGATGCTGTCGAGCTTTGGGGTGTCGAAGCAAACGCGGATCGGAATGCGTTGGCGGTTTGCTCTAGTTCTGCTGTTGCGAGCTTGATCGCTTCGGCGTCGTTGGTGGTCAAGGCATCTCGCAACTTCTTGATCGCTGCCTCGAGGGGCTCACGGTCCGATGCAGCGAGCTTGTCACCTTGATCGTTGATCGCCTTTTCGAGCGCATGGATCGTGTTCTCGCCTCGATTGCGAGCTTCGGCCAACTCGACTTGCTTGCGATCCTCTTCGGCATGGGATTCCGCATCGCGGCGCATTCGCTCGATCTCGTCCTTGCTCAAACCGCTCGATTGTTCGATCTTCACGCTCGCCTGCTTACCATTCTTTAGGTCTTTAGCGGAGACGTTCAAGATACCGTTTTGGTCGATATCGAACTTGACCTCGATTTGAGGAACTCCACGTGGGGCCGCATCGATCCCTTCCAAATTGAATTGACCGAGCAGACGGTTGTGAATCGCCATCTTGCGCTCCCCTTGGAAGACGCTCACGGTCACGGCACTCTGGTTATCGGCTGCGGTCGAGAAGGTTTGTTTTTTCTCGACAGGGATTGTGGTGTTTCTTTCGATCAGGGCCGTCAGAATACCACCTTCGGTTTCGATACCCAAAGTTAGTGGGGTTACGTCCAGGAGCAGAACGTCTTTGCGTTCGCCCGAGAGCACGCTGCCTTGAATGGCTGCACCGACAGCAACGACTTCGTCGGGATTCACCCCTTGGTGTGGCTCCTTACCGAAAATCTCTTTGACCAACTCACGCACCTTAGGGACGCGAGTCGAACCTCCAACGAGAACGACTTCATCGATTTCAGCCGGACGCAACTTGGCATCCTGCAAGGCTTGCAAAACCGGTTGACGGCAACGATCGATCAGTGGGTCGATCAGGCCTTCGAAGGTGCTGCGAGTGATGGTCGTTAGCAAGTGCTTTGGACCCGTGGCATCGGCAGTGATGAACGGCAAGTTGATGTCGGTTTGTGGTAGGCTGCTGAGTTCTTTCTTGGCCTTCTCGCAAGCCTCTTGCAATCGTTGCAAGGACATTGGATCTTTGCGTAGATCGATTCCGTTGTCTCGTTGGAACATCGATGCAACATGGTTCAGCAGAGATTGGTCAAAGTCATCACCACCCAAGTGCGTATCGCCGTTGGTGCTGATGACCTCGAAGATCTTGCCGCCGGCTTCGCCGTCGTTGTTGTGAGCGACTTCCAAGACCGACACGTCAAACGTACCACCACCGAGGTCGAATACGACGATCTTCTGATCCTTGCTCTTGTCCAGGCCATACGCCAACGCAGCTGCCGTAGGTTCGTTGATGATCCGTGCGACTTCCAAGCCAGCGATCTGTCCGGCATCTTTGGTCGCTTGACGCTGAGCGTCGTTGAAGTAAGCAGGAACGGTGATCACGGCCTTCGTCACTCGGTGCCCGAGGTAGGATTCGGCGGCTTCCTTGAGCTTCCTCAAAACCTTGGCAGAAATCTCCTGGGGAGTGAATTGCTGATCACCGATTTGAACCTTTACATATTCATTGGCCCCACCGATGACTTGGTAGGGAACGATCTTTTCTTCGGACTCGACTTCCGAATGGCGACGTCCCATAAAACGCTTGACCGAGTAAATGGTCCTGCGAGGGTTCACGACGGCTTGGCGACGTGCTGGATCTCCGACGATCGTTTCGCTTTTGTCATTGAACGCAACGACGCTTGGGGTAAGCCTATTTCCCTCAGCGTTGGGGATGACTTTGACCTCCGAGCCCTCCATGACGGCCACCACCGAGTTGGTGGTTCCCAAATCGATTCCGATGATCTTTTCGCCTGATGCCATGGTGGGTGTCTCCCTAAACGTTTAGTCGGTAGGATATTGAAAGTACTTGGTAAACTTGGTTCCCAGGTGGCCGAGAACCTTGATTGGCTTGACATGATAGCAAGAGTTGTGCCAAAGGCCTTTTTTCTCTGCGACAAAACAGCTTAACTCTATACAAAACAAGGGTTTGCGCTTAAATTTGCGAAGCTTCATTCGTTCGCTAACGACGAGCATCGATCCTCTTACCGTCAAATTGACAGGAAAAACGCATTGAATATGCCTAACTCCGAGCGACCAGACTCCGATGCAGCGCAGGATCCACCGTTAGAGAGGCTCCGTCAAATCGATGCGAGTATTGCTCAGTTGGTTCATGAGCGGTCTGAAATTTGGGAGTTGCTGGTCAAACGAGGACTCAGCCATCTCGAGCAGGCTGCAGGTTCGCTTGGGGTGGCCTATTTGGGTCCCGAGCATTCCTACAGCCATGGGGCCGCCTTGAAGTTCTTTAGCTCAACCCATCTGCTCCATCCAGTGGCTTCGATCGCGGCCGTCTTTGAGGAAGTCCAGCGAGGGCAATCCCGCTATGGAGTTGTTCCCATCGAGAACAGTACCGACGGTCGAATCGTCGATACGATGTCGAACTTCATCGAGCGACCGATCCAGATTTGCGGTGAAGTTCTCTTGCCCATCCATCACAACTTGCTTTCGAACTCGGATCGATCTGGGATTCGCAAAGTCTACAGCAAACCGCAAGCGATCTCTCAATGCCGACGATGGCTTGCTGAACATCTGCCCGAGGCCCAGCGGATCGAGGTTTCAAGTACGGCACACGCTGCCAAGATCGCCAAGGAGGAGCCTGGTGCGGCGGCGATTGCATCGATCGAGGCCGCTAGCCAATACGATCTTTCCGTCGTCTGTGAATCGATCGAGGATGATCCGAGCAATGCAACTCGCTTTGCGATCATCGGCAAGGATCAACCCAAACAGACAGGCAATGACAAGACATCGCTGTTGTTTCAAGTCCCTCATCAACCGGGTGCACTGGCCGATGCAATGATGCTCTTCAAAGACAACAGCATCAATCTCACCTGGATCGAATCCTTACCTGTACCAGGGTGCCCCAACGAATACTACTTTTTTGTCGAACTCGAAGGTCATATTGCTCAGTCCACTTTATCTCATGCGATAGCCAAGCTTAAGCAACGGGCACTACGACTGGACATCCTTGGTTCCTATCCTCGTTCAAGCTGATTCGAAGGATGCACTTTACTCTAGAGGCTCAAAATCGTTGTCGGCCATGCATCTGGGAGTCATCGATTGCCATCGATGCGACGGCTGGGAATGGATTTGACACACTCTTTTTAGCACAATGCGTTGGGCCCCATGGCCGAGTCTTCGCCTTGGACATTCAGGCCGATGCGATTTCTCGCACGGAATTGAAAGTGAAGCAAGCTGGCTGTTCGGAGCGTGTCGAGTGCATCTTAGCCGACCATGCTCAGCTTGGTTTGCATGTCCCGAGGGAGTACTACGGTCGAGTCTCGTGCGCGATGTTTAACTTGGGCTATCTCCCTCACTCGGACAAATCGATCGTGACGAAAGCTCATTCGACGATCGAGGCTTTGAATGCACTTGAGCCGATGCTCGCTCCAAATGCCATGGTTTCGATTTTGGTTTATGTTGGGCATCAAGACGGACTCTCAGAGAGTCTTGCGGTCAAGGAATGGATTACCGAGCGATCGGAGCGATACCAGATCGAGAGGCTCGTCGATTTGGAGAATCCATCGAGCCCGATCCTATGGTTGCTGAGGAATCGTTAACGACGCCGGATGGATCAAGCGATGCGAACAGGAGTGGGGAACTCCAAGACGAATTTCGTGCCTCGACCAACCTCGCTTTGCACACTGATTCGGCCACCGTGGGCCTCGATGATTTTGCGGGTCGTCGGCAAGCCCAACCCGGATCCCTCGGGTTTGGTTGAATAGAACGGCTCGAACATTCTCATTGCCGTGGTCTCGTCCATGCCACAGCCGGTGTCGATCATATCGATCGCAACACCGCTTGGAATGACATACGTTCGGATCAGAAGCTCCCCACCATCGGGCATCGCTTCGAGCGAATTTTTCACTAGATTGATCAATGCGGCTTGGAGCGATGATCCGTTCAGGCGAATATTCGGCAGATTGGAATCGAGGAATCGTTCGAGTCGAACTCCTTGTTTGTCGGCCTGAGCTTGAAACAGGTTCAGGACCGAGGCGATCTGTTCGTTGAGCGAACCGAGGGTCAGTTCCATGTCTTGCATGCGTGCAAACCGCAGAAAATCTCTAAGGAGATTCTCCATGCGATGGCATTGCTGTTTGATCATGTCCACCTTGGAGATCGCCCTGCGCTTGCCCGGCCACTGGCTTTCGTGAAGCTCTTCGCTCAGCAAGTCGGCGTTCATGTGGATGACCGACAGAGGGTTCTTGATTTCGTGTGCAAGCGATCCGGCCAATTCGGCCAGTTCGTGGTACTGCCGCCAGAGGTCTCCGTGAGGATCCTGCTGAGTCGATTCGTCCAAATCGCTGTTCATGCCAAGAGCCATTCGGCAAACGAACGGACTAGGAATCCGGTTCCCCCGGCATCGCACCAAGGCTTAGGTGAATCCATAAAGGCCGGGCCAGCGATATCCAAGTGAACCCAAGGACGGCCTTGGACGAACTCTTCGAGGAACTTTGCTGCCGTGATGGCTCCTCCCCATCGGCCTTCACCCACATTCTTGATGTCGGCAACTTTGCCCGCGATCTGTTCTCCATAGAAGGAATGCATGGGCAATGGCCAAGTCAGCTCGCCGCATTTTTCGGTGAACGATTGCACGTCGGCTTGCAACTGAGTGTTGTTGCTCATGAGCCCGGCAACATCGGTACCAAGGGCCACGACGCAAGCTCCTGTAAGGGTTGCGAAATCGACGATTTGAGTTGGGTTTTCTTGCAAGGCAACATTCAGGCAATCGGCAAGCACCAATCGGCCTTCGGCATCGGTGTTGTGGATTTCGATCGTCTTACCACTGCGAGCCGTCAGCACGTCGCCGAGTTTGAACGCATCGCCAGAGACGAGGTTTTCGACCAGCCCAACGACACCGATGACATTGCGGCGCACCTTGAGTTTGGCGATCGCATTGAAGATACCCAGCACGTTGGCAGCTCCTGCCATGTCGCACTTCATCGTCAGCATGCCATCGGTTGGCTTGAGCGAATATCCGCCAGAGTCGAACGTGACCCCTTTGCCGACCAGTGCCAAGGGTTCAGAGTCTGGCGGTGAGCCTTGGTATCGCAAGATCAATAAACGCGGCTCGCGAACCGACCCTCGAGCAACTGCAAGCAATGATCCGCAGCGCTCTTGTTCGAGGCGATTTTTGTCCCAAGTTTCGATCGAGAACCCCGCTTCGTTGGCGACTTCGGTGGCTCGTTGGGCGAAGGTTTCGGGGTACATCAGGTTCGGAGGTTGGTTGGTCATGAGCCTTGCAAGATTGACCGACTCGCCGATGACTTCCCCTGCGCGGATTTGGGCATCGTTGGCACCGACCCATTGAACCGTCGTGGGTGCGAAGGTCGTTTTTTCACTCTTGAATAGGTCTTGGCCCTGGGCACCGACCATCGCGCCGCAGATCGCGGCTCGGGTCTCTAGTGGCGAATTTCCAAATCCGACGAACCTCAAAACCGATCGTTGTTTGGACGCCACGGCCCGCATCGCAGCACCCGCTGCGCGAAAGAAGGTATTGCAGGAGGTGGAGGATTTGCTGCCCGTACCGACGATGGCAAGCACGCCTGCAGGGATCCCTGTCGGAGCGATCAATGCCGATACTTTGTTGGGTTTTGTGGAAACCTCGCCGCTTTGCATCACCCGAGAGAACCAACCGGAGCTAGCCCGATCGATCATTTGGAATTCCGGGCGGCGTGCCCATTCGTCATCGAGGGCAACGACCAGTACATCGCAAGGGTCGGCCACCCAGTCTTGTCGGCAGGATACAAACTTCATATTTCGTTGGGATCGTGGATTTCGCCTGGAGGTGTTCTCGAATGCAACTCTCTGAGGGATCGATTGACGGTCTGAATATACGCCTGACCTTGCCCGGTCACCGGGTGGATCAGATTGTAGTATAAGATATACCAAATCGCGGCAATTCCATCCCAAACTCCGATTTTCTTTCCTTCGTCATAAGTTCGCCCGTAGTAGGAGATTGGGACTTCATAAGTTCTTGCGATGGTCTTGCAAACCATCGCGGTGATTTCCACTTCCATCCCGAACCCTTTGCTCGAGAGTTCCAGCGGCACGATCACCTCGCGACGGAAAGCCTTGTAACAAGTCTCAATATCGGACATGTTGCGATTGGTAAGCACGTTGCTAAGAAGTGTCAGAAACTTGTTGGCTACATAGTGGTAGAAGTACAGGACTCGGGACGCTTTTTTGACTAGGAACCGGCTGCCGTAGACCACATCGGCCCAGTTTTCAAAGATCGGAAACAAAACGCCGGGAATCTCTTTGGGATCGTATTCCAAATCCGCGTCTTGGATGATCAGAACTTCTCCGCTTGCAGCATCGATGGCCGTGGCGATCGCCGCAGTCTTGCCCATGTTCCTCGGTTGGCGAATCAAGCGAATGTTCTGGCTTGATGAGGGATTGTCTTGAATAAAGGCTTCGACGGCCCCATAGGTGCCATCGCTTGATCCATCGTCGACGACAATGATCTCACGATCGACCTGCAGACCGATTTTCTTATCGTTCAAATCGACGGCCATCAATTTGCGCAGTACGATGCCGATGGTCGCTTGTTCGTTGTAAGCTGGGACGAGGATCGAAACCTTCATGCTAGACTAGCATCCCCCGTGCATCGACGTGAAGTTCCTCGAGCTGACCGTCGGTGTGCAAGAAATAGCTGTTCTGCAGATTGACACAAACGCAGATGTGATTTGGGATCACCCAAAGACGATCGCCAACACTGGGCTTTGGGCCACTGTAATTTTCTGGAAAAACCACTTCTCCATGCTCCTCGCTGAGTCGACTCACTTTTGCCTCTGGATATTCGATCACCTTGCCAAACCCACCATCGGGGTCGACGCAGTTGCGGTCGCTCGAAAGCGTCTTGCTCCCTGAGTCCAAGATGAACTTGTTCTTCGACGGAACGCTTACGACGGTAGCAACGATTCTCGCGGCGCAGTCCTCGATGCTGGCGACACCCAAGGCGACCTCGTTTAGGTCATTGTAGATATACGTTCCTGGTCGAATTTCGTTCAAAATGGGATTGCGATGGGATTCTTTTGCCGTTGGTGTTGATCCCCCGGAGACTACCGGGACCTCGATCCCAAGTTGTTTTAGACGTTCGACCACTTGTGCGATTGCATGATGGTAGTGATCCCAGCTCTCGTTGGGTGCTTGAGGGAGAATATGACCAGGAAAGCACATGAGTCCCCGGAACTCTAAATCGGCTTGCTTGGCAACCCAAGTGCATAGATCGATCGCTTGCTGGCTCGATTCGATGCCCGTTCGGTG
Source organism: Pirellula sp. (assembly GCA_046086605.1). Taxonomy (GTDB): domain Bacteria; phylum Planctomycetota; class Planctomycetia; order Pirellulales; family Pirellulaceae; genus JBKCUI01. Next base: position 13,148 of record JBJSXX010000143.1, read on the forward strand.
GAATCCGACATCCAAATCGACCATGATTCCGATGCTCACTCCCGCTTTCCGCGCCGCATGCGCGATCCCTTCGGCAGCTTGTTTCGAGTCGACCCCCAAGGCCAATCGGCCATCGGGCAACTCGGAGCACTTTCTAGCCAGTTGCTCCAAACGGCGCAAACGAACTGGACCGATGGCTGGATAAGCGATGAAAAGATCACCGCTTGCTGCGAACATTTGCTCAGCTTCACCTACCTAGGCGACAGTCAAGCCTCGGGCCCCACATGCGATCTGACGTTGGGCCATCGGTATCGACTTGTGTGTTTTGGTATGGGGGCGGAGACTGAGCCGATGCTCATTGCAGTAATCTTGCATCCGGCGCAAATTTCGATCGACCGTCGCGGCATCCACCACCAACGATGGAGTGGGGTGATCTTCAGGCAACTCGATCCAACTCATCAAAAAACCTTCCAATACTTGTGAAAAATTAAACCCAAAACGATAGTTTATCTCATCTTCTAGTCCGACGCAGGATCTTCGGAAAAAAACCAGCCGGTGTACAATAGCTTCCCAACAGAGCTCAAGCTATGCAAGAAAGCCCACCCGACACAGATTCCGAAGTCCACTTGCCGGTCACCAAAGACCATGTCTACCACTGCGTCTGTGGTCACGAATATGCCGTCGAAGCCGATCGCGGTGGACAATGCCCGTTTTGCTTTCGTCGGGTCTTGGGAGAAGCCCTCCAGGATGCTTACGAAGCGACCGTGAGCTTTACGAGCCTTCAGAGCTCAGCCGAGGATTGTGAGGTCGAGCTCGCTCCGGTCGATGCGATGACCGATCAAGTCTTTGGACACTTCAAGCTCGACAAGCAGCTTGGACAAGGCGGCATGGGTGCGGTCTATCGGGCTCTCGATACATCGTTGCAACGCTATGTGGCCGTGAAAGTCATGCGGAAGCGTGGGGATGATTTTTCCAAACGCGTCGACGATATGCTTCGCGAAGCGATCGCGCAAGCGAGGCTCAATCATCCCAACGTCGTCACGATCTACTACGTGGGTCGTCAGGAAGAAGAACCCTTCTTGGCCATGGAACTTTTGCCCGGTCCGACGCTTGCCGAACGCATCCGTCGCCAAGGTGCAATCCCTTATCCCGAAGCGATCGAGTACTGCATCCAAGTCGCATCGGCACTGAAGCATGCGACCATCTTCGATCTGATCCATGCCGACATCAAACCGGCAAACTTGATCTTCGCGGGTGAAGGTCGAGTCAAGATCTCTGACTTTGGTCTCGCACGGATGCAAAACATCGATGGGAGTCAAGCCAATTCATTGGCCGGCACTCCAGCTTATGTTGCACCCGAACTACTGCGAGGTGGTGCCTACAGCATTCAATCGGATATGTATGCATTGGGCGTGACCCTCTTTGAAATGGTCTTCGCTCGATTACCGATCGAACTCAAAGGAGACTCTTTGCATGCTAAGCTTGAGTCTCTGTTGGCTTCAGAAATCGCGTTCCCAAACCCATGGCCTGCGGCATTGCCTCGGGAGTTCAAAACGTTGCTGCAAAAACTCTTGGCTCGCAACCCAGAGGATCGTTATTCAAATTACGATGAGTTGCTCGAAGCCCTCAGAGACATTGCCCCCGTGAGTACTACTTCTGCAGGATTCGCTCCGCGATTGATGGCTTACTCGGTCGATCAGGTTTGTCTATTGGCGGCCATGGCTCCCTTTGCCATTTCCATTTTTGGAATCCAGGCCTCTGGGATCGAAAGCCGGCAGCTTTTGATTCCGATCCTCGCATTTGCTTCCTTGATCGTTCCTGCCCTTTATTTGTTTTTGATCTACAGGGGTTGGCCCTCGCTTGGACGGTACCTGTTTCAACTCAGGATCGTCGAGGAACATGGACTGCCACCCCGGCGCGAGCAGCTCGTTCCTCGGGAAGTTCTTCGAAATGCATTCGCTTGGTTTTTCCCGCTTGCTTTGTACATTTCTTTGCAGTCGGTGTCGATTTCCAAAGGGATCGAATATTCCTTGATCGCCGTTCTTGGCTTAAACTCCATCGCACTGTTTTTGCTGGGAAGACGTAAAGCTTTGCACGACTATCTGTGCCATTCGAACGTCGTGCTAGCGATCAACAAATCCGACTTGAGAACCTAACCGACGGCAAGCCATGCAAAGCATACAAGTCCCCTTGGGCCAGCGATCCTATCGGATCCACATCGGTACTCCAGGAGCCCAAGATCTTGCACTGGCGATGCGCGAGAGCTGCCCCGACGCATCCAAGCTGATTCTGGTCGTCGACCAAAACATTTTGCCGATGGCACTGAGAGTTCGAGAGGCCATGGCTGTTTCCACATCCGATGCGGTCATCATCGAAGTCCCAAGCGGAGAAGGGAGCAAATCGGTTCGGATCTTGGAAAAGCTATGGCAGCAGATGGCCTATCTCAAAGCTGACCGCAAGGCGGTCGTCGTTGCCCTCGGAGGTGGTGTCGTAGGAGATCTTGCGGGTTTCCTTGCCGCGTCTTGGAATCGGGGAGTCCGACTCGTTCAGATCCCTACAACCTTATTGGCGATGGTCGACAGCAGTGTTGGTGGAAAGACTGGCATCAATCTGCCAGAGGCCAAGAATGTGATCGGTGCATTTTGGCAACCGAGTTTGGTTTGGATCGACCTGATGTCGCTCGATTCGCTTCCTGAAAGGGAATACCGAAGCGGTCTTGCTGAGGTTGTCAAATACGGAGTGATCATGGATGCAGAGTTTTTCGGATGGCTCGAAGCCAATGTCGTTTCGATCCTGTCGAGAAAGACTCACGTACTTGAGTACTTAGTCAAGCGTTGCTGTGAGCTCAAAGCCCAAGTCGTCGCGGCCGATGAGCACGAAACAACAGGACTGCGAGCGATTCTCAACTATGGTCATACCTTTGGACACGCCATCGAGACTCTCGCAAGATACGGAACGTATTTGCATGGCGAAGCCGTATCGATTGGAATGACGATGGCCGGCAGGCTCGCTGCTAATATCGAGCGATGGACCAAGGAAGATCTCCTGCGTCAAACGCACTTGCTTGCTGCTCTTGGGCTACCTATCGAATTCCCTGCTTCAAATAAACCGATTTCACCTGATGCGATGCTCGAAGCGATGATGCTCGATAAAAAGACTTTGCATGGCGGCTTGCGATTGATTTTGCCGAGCAAGATCGGTCATGTAGAGACCGTCAAGGCCGTCCCTCATGAAGCGATTGTCAAGGCGATCTTAGGGTGAGTTGGCGTCGGGCTTCGAGCCAATCGATCCACAGATCAAGTCCATCGAGAGTTTTGCCAGAGGTCTCAAACACCTCGATCCCGGGCCTGACGGTTTGAAGGTTCTTGATCGCAGCGCTTCGATCAAACTCGCAAGCCTGAGCTAGATCCATTTTCGTGAGCAAGACCACATCGCATGTATTGAACAACCCTGGGTACTTCAGTGGTTTATCTTCCCCTTCGGTCACACTGAGCAAACCAACGCGGAGCGATTCACCTAAATCCCAACTCGTCGGGCAGACAAGATTGCCGACGTTCTCAATAAACAGATGATCGATCTGGCCGAGTTCCCAAGTGCTCCAATGCTGCTGAACCATTTCGGCTTCGAGGTGGCACAATCCGTGGGTCATGATCTGTCGAACCGCCGCTCCGCTGCGGAGCAGTCTCTGCGCATCGCGATCGGTCTCTAAATCACCGACGATGGCGGCAACTTTCAATCCACGCTGGATCATTCGCCCGAGGGTTTTCTCGAGCCAAAGAGTTTTTCCTGAACCTGGACTACTGACCCAATTACTGACGAAGATGCGTTGCGATAAAAACGCTTCTCGCATCTGTCTGGCCAACGTATCGTTGGCTTTGAGGATCTTGGTGCGAACTTGGAGGATTCGAGGTTCCATGGTTCTAGGTCTCTTACTGGGTCGCTTGCTCGTCGAGTAGTTCAATCCACTCGACACTCATTTCGCCAAGCCCATCGAGCAGTTCCAGTGTTTCGCCGCAGTACGGACAATTTTGAGGATCGCTCTGAGCCTGTTTGCTCTGATCAAAGGATTGCTGGCAGGTCTTGCAGATCCAGATCTCCTCGATGCGCTCGATTTCAAGTCGGACGGTGCTAAAGGGTGTTTGGTCGGTTACCCAACGGAAACTGTTTTGCAGAGACTGTTCCTGAACGCAACTCCAAGCCCCAAGGCGAATTCCGATGGCCGTTGCATTGCCCTGCGGTGCGTGCGATTGTAGGATCTTAAAAATCTCGTTTGCGATCGAGAGCTCATGCATGCAAGTCTCCTTGTCGACCCTCATGGTATCCAAATCTTTGGTTCGGGACTATCATAGCGTCGGAGGATGCTTCGAGACACTGACCCGCTGGCAACTGAATCCAAAGATGTTTCTATGTGCTTGGCTATTCCTGGACAAATCGTGAGCATCGACACCTCGGGCTCGCTTCGCATGGGCCGAGCCGACTTTGGTGGAGTGGTCCAAGAAATATGTTTGGAATATACCCCTGAAATTGCGATCGGGGATTACGCGATTGTGCATGTGGGATTTGCGATCGCTAGACTCGATTTGGATCGGGCCATGGAGATCCTCGCGACGATCGATCAGATACCTTCGGGTTAGAGGCCATGCAAGCAACCGATTTTGGCAATCCAAACCATGTAGCCAGTTTGGTGGCGCAAATACGAGCCAAGACGACTCGCGCATGGACCATCATGGAGGTCTGTGGAGGCCAAACCCATGCGATCTTGCGCTACGGGATCGATCAACTCTTGCCCGAATCGATTCGCATCGTGCATGGTCCGGGTTGTCCTGTTTGCGTCACTCCGATCGAGACGATCGATCAAGCCATCAAGATCGCCAGTATACCTGGCGTTATCTTTTGCACCTTCGGTGACATGCTCAGGGTCCCCGGATCGGCTGGCGATTTGATGCAAGCCAAGAGTCGCGGAGCCGATGTTCGCATCATTCAATCTCCGATGGAAGCCTACCAGTTGGCTCTAGCTCAAGAGAGCCAAGGAGGCTCGGATCGCCAAGTCGTACTATTCGCTATTGGTTTTGAAACCACAACGCCGGCGACGGCCATGGCGATTCGCTTGGCCAAAGAGAAGAACCTGCGTTGTTTTAGCGCTCTGGTCTGCCATGTCCTTGTCCCACCGGCGCTCGAAGCGATCTTCTCGGATCCAAACCACGGTATCGATGGACTCCTGGCTGCAGGCCATGTCTGTACGATCACCGGCTATCAAGCTTATGAAGCGATCTGTGAAAAATTTCGGATCCCGATCGCTATCACAGGCTTTGAACCGGTCGATCTGCTTCGAGGCATCCTCAATGTGGTCGAGCAACTCGAAAGCCACCCGCGTAACGATCGTGTGGTGAATGTCTACGAACACATCGCCAAGATCGATGGCAATCCTCATGCTCAGCAAGTTGTCGCTGAGGTCTTTACACGATGCGACCAGGCCTGGAGGGGCATCGGCATTTTGCCTCAAAGCGGGTTAAAGCTCCAAGACGCGTACGCTCATTACGATGCTCACGAGCGTTTTTCTGTTCGCTGCGATCCATCGAGTGAAGCGTCTCCTTGCCGAGCTGCGGATGTGCTACGCGGTAAAATTCGCCCCGTTGAATGCCCAGCCTTCGGCAGTTTGTGCAACCCCAGCAATCCGCTTGGAGCCCCTATGGTTTCCAACGAAGGTGCTTGCGCAGCGTACTATCTGTATCAATCGATCAAAGAGAGCAAGCAGAAAGTCTACGAGGTTCATTGATGAGTCTAGAGGACTGGTCTTGCTCAGTTCCAAAATCCGACACCGAAACGATCACTCTATCGCATGGATCAGGGGGAAGGCTTTCGGCAAAACTCACTGAGGAGGTTTTTGCCAAACATTACCCAAGCCCGGAGCTCGCTGCCCGCAGCGATAGCGCTGTGCTCGATTGGAGTTCCGAGTACAAAGTGGCTGTGAGTACGGATGCCTTTGTTATCCAACCTCTGGAGTTCCCAGGCGGCGATATCGGCTCATTGAGTATCTACGGAACGGTTAACGATCTGGCAGTTGCAGGAGCAGAGCCGATCGCACTGACGATCGCTTGGATCCTCGAAGAGGGGTTTCCGATCAGGCAACTTGCTCAATTGGCTAGCTCGATCGGTCGGGCCGCCCAAGAGTGTTCGGTTCGGATTGTCGCGGGCGATACCAAAGTCGTTGAGCGGGGCAAAGGACACGGATGCTACATCACCACCACCGGGATTGGAAAAGTACCAAAGGGTTTGGTACTTGGTCCTGATCAAATCCAAGAGGGCGACTGCATTGTGCTAAGTGGGTCGATCGGTGATCACGGCATGGCGATCATGAGCCAAAGGACCGGATTGGTTTTTGAGCCGATGCTACATAGCGATTGCGCTCCGCTGCATACGATGACCAAGGAACTGATCGATTGCGTTTCAGGCTTGCGGGTCATGAGAGATCCAACCCGCGGAGGGATCGCCGCAACACTCAATGAGCTTGCATCGTCGAGCCGGTTGTGTTTTCAAATCGATGAGGCAAGTGTTCCGATCCGGGGACAGGTCAAGTCGGCCTGCGAACTGCTCGGCCTTGATCCTTGGATCGTTGCCAATGAGGGGAAGCTCATTGCGATCGTCTCTCCTGAGGGGCTCGAAGCTACCTTGAAGATTCTTCGCAGCCATCCGCTTGGAGCACAGGCTTGCTGCATCGGACAAGTTACCCAAGAGTATCGATCGAGGGTCATCGCGATGACCGCATATGGAACCCAGCGCATTGTGCCGATGCCTGAAGGGGAACTGTTGCCTAGAATTTGCTGAATCGAAGAACTCTTAGGCAGCGACCATCGGCGGGCTATTGCGTTCTTCGTTGACTGGAGGTTTGGCTTTTTTCCGCCAAGGCCTTACGACCTCCAAGGCCACGCAATAATCGAGGTTAGGACGAAAGATCGTCAGGATCGCAAAGGGTAGGAACCAAGCCAAGAAAAGTCCGCCGCCAAAGCCGTGCCAGAACTGGGCTGCAGCCATCAACGCTGCCGAACAACCCATGAGGGTGGCTAAATTCTTTTGGGCAGGCCAAACAACAAAGCACATGCTTAAGATCACAAAGACAACGATGATGGGAATCCGAACCAGTGGATGCCATCCAAGTGCCCAGATCCCTCCAAGTTCTCGCATCTCGATTTGCTTGATGCCGAACATGTAACCTAGATTCACCAAGAAGTCACCTTGTCGCGATAATGCGATGGCCAAGATCAACATGGCCACGGAGAAGACAAAGCCTAGGGCGAAGCGACGAACACCGCGTTGCCAGTAGAAACTGCACCAAAGAGGGAGCAGAAAGAACGGATAGTAGACAACCCCGGCGGCCAAGCCCAAGAACAGCCCGGCCAAGATTGGTTGACGGTACATCAGGATTGCCAAAAGAAGTAGCGAGCCAGGAACCACATGATCGACACTGCCAGCCGTGTGTGCCGTGTAGGGCAACATCAAATACAATGCTGCGGTTCCGACCCCTGTATTAAAGCTACCGAAGTGCCAATAACCGATCCCCACGATCGAAACGATCAAAATCAGATTCGCTCCGATGGCCAGGATGCGTGGGAGCAGTGCATTGAATGGCTGAGGCTGCCGTTGAGCGACTGGAACACTCGCTACGCCTGAACGGCTCTCGGCGTCTTTTGCCGATTGCATCGTTTCGATACTTGGAATCGATCGAATCAAAACATTGCCCGGCCCCCCGCCACTGACGAGTCCTGAACCTCCAAGCCCGAGCGCTCTAGGACGCGGTGTGCTGAGTGCGATATTAACCATCAGGAATATCAGTAAAGAGATTCCGATAAACAGCATCCCTCCACTGTTGAGATTCGGTTCCAGAAGTGGTCGTCGTACGATGCCTGTGTCCCAAAGCATCCGAACTGCTAACAAACCGCAACACGTCAGCAGAACCAAAAACCCCCAATACATCTTCGAGTCAGCGCCCTTGGCTAGGTTCTCTTTGGGCAAACCCGAATCGCTGCGAGCTGGTTCCTGGGATGGATTCTCGAAGGTGGGATCCAAGTCGGTCGAATCCTTGGTCGAGTCAACCAGCGGTGTGTTTAACGCCAAAGCATCTGCTTCCTGTTGCCCCTCGTAAACGAGCATGAAGCCTGGAATAAAAGCCAGGATCAGCAGGATGTCCAGGTTGCGTAAGGACCAGAAGCGGTGGAAGACAAAGAACAGTCCTATCAAAGAAAAGACCGAAAGGACGATCCACGAAGGTGGTTCGGTGATCGTGTATGCCAGCGCAGTGCCATCGGTTAGCCACAGGTCGGCTGAGAGTAAACTAGCTATGGGATAGACAGGCTGTCCGTTCATCGAATACGATTTTGACTGCGGCAGGCATTGGACGCACGTGAGCTTCCGGATCTTCCATCATACAGGGTTTTTACCTCAACTGCAGTCCGAAATAGCGAAGAAATTCGCTGATTCGCACCCATTTACCCACCCAATTGGAACCCAAAAAAGGGGCGACAAGGAATATGAAAGCACTGGTGAAACACCGCCGAGACATCGGACTCGAACTTCAAGATGTCCCGTTTCCACAGGTCGGAATCAACGACTGCCTGATCAAAGTTGAGAAAACGGGTATCTGCGGAACCGATTTGCACATCTACAACTGGGATGCCTGGGCTCAAAAAACGATCCCCGTACCGATGGTCGTCGGGCACGAATTCGTCGGCACGATCGTCGAAGTCGGATCGAACGTCAAAGACTTCTCCCCCGGAGATGTCGTCTCAGGTGAAGGGCATGTCGTTTGTGGACGTTGCCGAAATTGCTGGGCTGGAAGAAGACACCTATGCAAAGACACCAAAGGTATCGGAGTCAATCGAACCGGCGCCTTCGCTGAATACATCGCTCTGCCGATGACCAACGTCTGGCATCATCATGACAGCATCGACAGAGACATTGCCGCCATCTTTGATCCCTTCGGAAATGCGGTGCATACGGCATTGCACTTTAATTGCCTTGGCGAAGACGTCTTGATTACCGGTGCCGGGCCGATCGGCCTGATGGCCACTGCGGTCGCTAAGCATGCTGGGGCAAGGCATGTGGTCATTACCGATTTGAATCCCTACCGACTAAATCTTGCCAAAACCATGGGTGCCACTCTGGCGATCAACCCCAAGGAGACGTCGCTCGAAGATGCGATGAAACAACTCGGGATGAAGGAGGGTTTTGATGTCGGCTTGGAGATGTCCGGTTCACCTGCCGCATTCCGATCGATGCTCGATGCGATGTGCCATGGTGGCAAAATAGCGATGCTTGGGATTCCCTCTGAACCGATCGCCATCGACTGGAATATCGTTGTCTTTAATATGCTCAACATTCAAGGCATCTATGGACGGGAAATGTATGAGACGTGGTACAAGATGACGGTGATGCTCGAAAGCGGTTTAGACATCTCGCCTGTGATCACCCACCGGTTCCATTACACCGAATTCGAAAAAGGCTTTGAAGTGATGCAGCAGGGGAACTCTGGCAAGGTGATCCTCACCTGGTCCTAGCGCACGGGTGGATTTCTCCGAAATCCACCCGCGATCCGTCCGATCCGTCCGATCCGTCCGATCCGTCCGATCCGTCTGATCTGTCTGATCTGTCTGATCTGTCTGATCTGTCTGATCTGTCTGATCCGTCATGTGAGCGACGATATCGCGATGGTTGAGTTTGCCACGGGACCAGGTCCCTTGGAGCTTTCCATCTTTGAGGATAGAGATCTTATCGGCGATCGCTTGAACTTCGGTCAGTCGGTGGCTGATATAGAGGATGGCGACTCCGTCTTGTTTCCATTGATGGATTTTCTCAAAGAGGATTTCAGATTCTGCAGCGCTCAGGGCAGCCGTTGGTTCATCGAGGATGAGGACTTGGGTCTGTTGCCAGGTATTGGCAGCGATTTCGAGCATTTGCTGTTGGCCGACGCCTAGGTGTGAGGCTTGGGCGTCGGGCGATAGTTTTCCAAGCCCGAATTCCGAAAGGATTTGGTGGGCATGCTCGCGCATGGCGCGACGTTTGAGAATCCCGAGTCGGCTTGGGAGTTGTGAGAAAAACAGATTTTCAGCGAGGCTCAACGTGGGCAGGACATTAAGTTCCTGCTGGACGATTTGGACACCTGAGCGCTGAGCCTGCCTTTTTGACTTTGGAGAATATTCGTTTCCTGCGAGCTGCATGGTCCCGTGGGTGGGTTGGATCATGCCTGCGATCATTTTGCAAAGGGTGCTTTTGCCGGCACCGTTGGCTCCCAGAAGCGCGTGGACTTGTCCGGCTTGAAACGCAAGGCTGACACGATCGACGGCCCGCGAGGCGAAATCTTTCGTCAGAGCGTCGAGGACCAGCACGCTGTAGTGAGCCTTTTGAGATGAATCGTTACTTCAGTTGCTCGGCCGTGATGAGGTCCACGGGCGTTTCGCGATCTTCGAGTTTCGCGTCGGAGTCTTGCAGGAGTTTCATGGCGAATTCGATTCCGAATACGGCTAATTGATCTCCGTGTTGATCGGCGGTGGCAAGCATACGACCTTCGCGTATGGCTTCTTGGGCAGCGGAGATATTGTCGAAGCCGACGACTCTGACATCGTTTGTCTTGTTGGCTGCTTTGACAGCGGCGATGGCTCCTAGAGCCATCGAG
>JBJSXX010000144.1:0-4376 GCA_046086605.1 Pirellula sp.
GGTCGATTGCCAAGGCTACATCGCAGCCTTGGATGTTGCTATCGATCGGATCCTATCCCAAGAGCAACAGGAAGAAAAGAAATGCTAATGCCAAGATACATCATGATCGGCGGGTTTTTGGGTGCTGGGAAAACCACGAGCATGCTCAAGGCCGCCGAGTATTTTGCAAGCAAGGGATTTAAGGTCGGGCTGATCTCCAACGACCAAAGCCAAGGATTGGTCGACACGAATATCCTTTCTTCGAGCGGGTTTGCCACCGAGGAGATTGCAGGTGGCTGTTTCTGCTGCAGGTTTCCTTCTTTAGTACAAGCCAGCGAGAAACTCCAACGCGAAGCGCGTCCGGATGTCTATCTTGCTGAGCCCGTAGGCTCTTGCACCGATTTGGTATCGACCGTTGTTTATCCGTTAGAGCAGATGTATGGCGATCGCTATAGCATTGCCCCGCTTAGCGTCTTGGTCGACCCGATCCGAGCGCAGCGGTTCCTCGGTTTGCTTGCAGGAAAAACATTTTCACCCAAGGTCAACTACATCTATGGCAAGCAGCTCGAAGAGGCCGATTTGATCGTTGTCAATAAAAAAGAGTTGCTCGATCCCTCTAGCTTGGACAGACTGCTGAAAACACTCGCTGAACGTTATCCCAAGAGCGAAATTTTGACAGTGAGTCTACGAAACTCCGAGGGTGTTTTGGAGTGGTTCTCTCAATTAGAAACATCGCACGACAAAACCAGGCCGACGATGGATGTCGATTACGAGGTCTATGCGCAGGGCGAAGCTTTACTCGGCTGGGTAAATATGTCATGGACCATTCGTGGCGAGGAATTCGATGGCAACCGGATGCTGGTCGAACTCCTCGAATCGATCCATAGCCGGCTTGGCAGCACCCAGCAGATCCCGATCGCCCACTTGAAAGGAACGATCCTGCCTGACCAAGGAAACGACCTTGCGGTTGCCAATTTGGTGCGTGAGGATGGACAAGTCGAGCAAGCCTATGCGTTGGTCGAGGGCTTGTCCCAAGGCGAATTAACCGTGAATTTAAGGGCTGAAGCCGACCCCGAGGTACTCCGCAAAGCCGTCGAAGAATCCTTGCAAAAATCGTGCCAACAGTTTAAATTATCCGCATCGGAAATTCATTCGTCGGCTTTTCGACCACTCCCACCCACACCGACCCACCGGATTTTGCGCTAGCTGTCGCATGGCGATTGACGCTACAGGTAGCCAGGCTCGAACACTTAGGAATGCATGAGCGACCAGCCTTTCGATCAACGCACTGATTCGATCGACCAGCGCGGAGGTTGAGTTCTACAAAAACGAATATTCGCTAAAGCGATGGATCTGTGATTAGCAGTATCGGGTGGTTCATCCCTTTACCAATGCTGCACCGGGGGGGTGGTCGTGGACTCCTTTAAGTGAGGGGTTCCCGATGCCGATGACACACCCGGTGCGATGCTCGCATTGAAGGTCTTCTACCGGGAAGCAACCGGGGATGCAAAACAACAAGCCGAGCTAGCTGGCCAAGCGATCGCCGGGGCCAAGTGGCTGATCGATTTGCAAAACCGCGACGGTGGGATCCCTACTTTCTGCCGCGGTTGGGGAACACTCCCGTTCGATCGATCCAATCCGGATATCACCGCCCATGCGATCCGAGCTTGGTTGGCTTGGTACGACCTGGCGGAAGTTAAAATGCAAGCGAGAATAAAGCGATCCATCGAGCAAGCGATGCGATTTCTTAAAGAGCGTCAGCGGGACGACGGAGCGTGGGTTCCCCTTTGGTTTGGCAATCAGTACGTTCGGGACGAAGAAAACCTCACGTATGGAACCAGTCGCGTGTTGTTGGCGTGGAACGAAGCACGCAAGCAGGATTGGCTCCAACAAAATGCGAGCCTTGAGATCGATCGGCGAATGTCCATGGCAACAAGGTGGCTAGTAAAAGCTCAGCAATCCGATGGGAGTTGGACGGGCTCTGATCGAGGATCCTTACGCGAGGAGTTTCTCAGTGCAGATCCGAGTCAACTCGGTTCGATCGAGGAGACGGCTCTTGCCGTCGAGACCCTCTCGGCACTATGTCAAAGCGGTTTTGGACGGGAGCTTCCAGAAGTCAATTTACGCGATGTCTTACTTCGAGGCATCGAATGGATCTCAAGGCGCACGAAGGAGGGAACGGAGTTTCCCCCGAGCCCGATCGGTTTTTACTTTGCTAAGCTTTGGTATTACGAGAAGCACTATCCGATCTGTTACAGCGTGGCTGCGTTGGAACGGTTCAGTGAATTATGAGAGCGGTTGAATGAGCCAGGAGATTACCAAGCCGGTTTACCTCGATTGCAACGCATCCAATCCGATCGAGCCTAGGGTCATGCAAGCGATCGTTGAAGCTTATCGATCCTTGCAAGGCAACGCCGGTAGCCCGCATCTTCACGGCCAGAGAGCCAAAGAGGCTGTGCATCGTGCTCGGGATCAGATTGGTAGTGTCGTAGGTGCCAAACGTCACGAAGTCTACTTCACCAGTGGAGCAACCGAAAGCAACAACCTTGCCATTTTGGGTTTGGCCCAGCGGGGAAAATGGACTGGCAAGATGCACATCATCAGCTCGGCGATTGAGCACAAAGCGGTGCTAGAGCCATTGGATCGCATGCGATCGATGGGATTTGAAGTCACATTGATCAAACCCCAGAGCGATGGTCAAGTATCGAGCCGTGCGATGATCGATGCGATGCGACCCGACACGTTGCTCGTGAGCTTAATGCATGTCAACAATGAGACTGGAATTGTTCAACCGGTCGATGAAGTTGCCCAAGAGGCGCAATCGAGGGGAATTTGGATGCATGTCGATGCGGCTCAAGGATTCGCGAGGGATATCGAGCGATTACGGCATCCAGGAATCACATCAATGAGCGTAAGCGGACACAAGATTTTTGGCCCGCAAGGAATTGGGGCATTGGTGATCCGCAGGAACAAGGATCATGATGGTGCTTTGGAACCCATTCTTGTTGGTGGGGGACAAGAGTTAGGCTTACGCCCTGGCACGATTGCCGTTCCGCTTGTGGTTGGATTTGGTATGGCAGCCCAGCTTGCACTCGATGAGCATGCCCCTAGAGAAGTGGTATGTAAGCAACTCGGTGCGATGATTCAAAAATGGGCGATGCACCATGGAGCAACGATTCATGGGGACTCACAGCATCGGCTGCCGCATGTATTGAACCTTTCGATTCCAGGTTGGGATGCAGACGACTTGCTCGATTCGATTCGAGATCGTGTTTCAATCTCCGATGGAGCGGCTTGTACGAGCGTTTGTGCAACGGCAAGTCACGTTCTATCGGCCATGGGGGTGCGTGAGCCGGAGCTCAGTGGTGCAGTACGACTATCTTGGTGCCATCTTACCGACGCACCATCTTTGCAAGACTCGCTACATGAGGCCGGGAAGATCCTTCAGCGATAGTCCTTATCGTCGCAGAGTCCGTTTTCTGACCCACCATCCCAAGGCGGCGATGCTCAAGAGGGCCACCGAGCCCGGTTCGGGGACTGCGGAAAACTCGATGCGATCCATGGCAAAGTAGGCGGGCGTGTTCATCCCGAATTGCCCGTTATCCGTCGACAAGAGAGCGAACTTCAGTGAATCGATCGCTCCTAAGCTCGCCAGATCGACACGAGTCCATTGATCCACGACGTAGTCTTGACTGTTGTTATCAGAGCGATAGTCCGCGAGAAAAAAATCGACGGCTGCAGTTTGCGTCGCACCTTGGAAGCCGAGGATCCGAAGCTTGAAGAAATCGGGATCATTGCCAGAGTCTCCTCCAAACTTCTTGGAGAATTGATCACCTTCCTTCATTGAGAAATAAGCATACGCGGTATTGGTGATATCGATGGATGCAACTTGGACTTGGGCACCGAAGGTGATGATCGAATCGCCGACAAACGAGTTGTAAGCGATCGCGTAGTGAGCCGAGCCGCCCGATCCCGTACCGGGTTTGGCTGCGTACTGATTTTGAAATCCAGACACGTTGCCGGCATTGACTCTCGAATAGGAGAAGCCCGACCAGTAGCCATAGTTGTTTTGGTTATCGAAGGTGTAGGAGTTTGAGAAACCGACTCCTCCACTTTTCCAACCTTGGTTGTTGGTGGTGTTGTTGCCCAAATCGCCGTTGTAGTACAAACCGCTGGAGCCTTGGGAGTAGAGCGAATTGTCTTCAAATCCGATGATGTCCCCACGGCAAAGCAAGCTAGGGAATAGCAGGAAGCAAAGCAATACAACGAAGTCGCGCGGGGCGCGCAGGTCACGAGCCAATGGCATGGGAATACCTTATGAAGTCAGGGAGTTTGATCACCGCAGCCGCCTTAGTCCCGGAAGGCAATTGGCCACGAGTTCGCTTGGTAGGTCTTCT
>JBJSXX010000145.1:0-3083 GCA_046086605.1 Pirellula sp.
CATGCGTGATACGGCTTCGCAAGCTGGCATCGAGACGCATTACTTGAACATGGCGCAAATCGGGTTCGATACCGAGCTTAAATCGTTCGTGGACGATCAGTACCAACCGATCGATTATCTGTTCAAGCTTTATCCTTGGGAGTGGATGCTCAAGGAAGAGTTTGCAAGGCACTTGCTGAACTCCAAGACCATTTGGACAGAGCCACCTTGGAAAATGCTCCTTTCCAACAAAACCATCTTGGCGGTACTTTGGGAACTATTTCCCGATCACAAGTACTTGCTCGAAAGCTCGTTTGAACCCCTTGAAGTGGATTATGTTCGCAAGCCGATTTTAGCAAGGGAGGGGAGCAATATTGAGATCGTCACCCAGCAGCAACATGCACAGATGATCACCGATGGTCCTTATTGGAACCAACCATGTATCTATCAAGCTTATCAACCGTTGTATCGATCCGAGTATGGATATGCGGTACTGGGCAGTTGGGTCATCGGCGATCGGGCTTGTGGGATGGGTATCCGCGAGGACATTAAAGCCGTGACCCACAACACCAGCCGATTCCTACCGCACTGCATCCGCCGATAATTCGTAGGGTGATGTTAGCCGTCAATGCTTTCAGAAACCCGCCGCCGACGGAGCATGTATTCGCCTTTGGCGAACAATCGTTTAACCCGCAGCCAACGGCGAGGAAGTTAGCAAAGCCCCCATTGACGCTGCGTTTGGGGCCCAACCGAAGGCAACCACCTGCCGCCGCAGGGCGGCATCGCACGGGCTGCGTGAGCACGCGTCGGCCGTCGGCCGACGCGTGGGGTTTGGACGGCATTGACCTTATTGACCGTGTTGACGGTATTGACGGCGGACGTTGTTGACGAGGTTGACCCTGTTGGTTGGTTGACTCTGTTGGTTGGTTGACCTTATTGACGCTCGCTGTCAACGAGGTCCATGTGGTCAATCCTGTCCGCAGTCAACACAGTCAATCTTGTCAACACCGTCAATGCCGTCAAAAATCCGCCGCTGCCGGATTAAAACCACGCTCAATACTGGAGTGGGTTTGGTGCGCTGACAATCTTGGACTATTTAGACGTGTTTTGTTGGCTGCCCGATGCTCGCGCTCGTCGGCTAACAAAAACGAAAGTATTTTCGTTGAAAGAACATCGACGAATCACTAAACTTTTACTCTCTATTTCACGCCGGTATCCAAACCATACGCCGTCCGAGCATCATGAACCACGAATCCAATCCCGGATCGGTTTCTCATTGGCTAACTAACCAATCATCGAACCTCTTCCAAGAAGCTCCAGATCTGCTCTGGAAGCGATTCGGATTGCGATTGGTGAAAACAGCCCGCAAGCAACTGAAGAATATCCAAGATCGAACTTACGATGCCGAAGACCTCGCGCAAAGCGCCTTTCGTGAACTCCATCGCGGTATCCATCAGGGGAACTTCGCTGCACTAGCCAACCGCAAACAACTCTGGAAACTCTTAGTCACCATCTCGTTAAACAAAGCCAGAAACGTGCGACGTGACTCGTCGCGTAAAAAGCGACAAGCCGCGGCTCTGTCTCCCGCTACGATGCACCTGCAACTCGGACGCTTGCTCGATGACCCAAAGCAATCGCCCGAATGGGTGGCCATGGTCGCTGATCAATGCGAGTTCCTCCTCTCGCGACTCGACCTATCGGATCCCTCAGGCAAACTACGCCGCATCGCTTTGATGCGACTCGATGGTGCGAGCAAAAACCAAATCGCGATCGCCCTTGGCTTCACTCGCCGCACCGTCGTGGCTCGTATCGATTGGATCCAATCGATCTGGCAACAATATTCTGATCAAGAAAAAATCTAGTATGGGATCCTCCGACGATCCAACCCCATCGGTCGAGATCTTCAAGCAACTGGCACTGACGTGCGAAGAAATCGAAGTCGCGGTTCGCTCGGGCCAAAACGTCGATCTTGAAACTTACGTTGCCTCCTTCCCACTCGAGTACCAAGATCTCATCCGCCCGGAACTCGAAGAAGTGCTTGCAGAACTTCGTGTTCCAACGGGCAAGAAGACTTCGTATCCACCCGATTCTGGCTATGAAGCTCTGCACGAATACAGCGTGCTCGATCAGATCGCCCAAGGTGGCATGGGTCGCGTCCTGATCGCATGGGACGAGCGCTTCTCTCGCCAAGTCGCTCTCAAAGAAATCCATCCCCATAGCGCCGACGATCAGCGTTATCAAAAACGATTCCTCCAGGAATCGCTCATCACCGCGCGCTTGGAACACCCAGGGATCCTGCCAATCTACAGTCTCGGTGTCAATTCAGACGATCAGCCCTTTTACACCATGCGGCTTGTATCAGGACAGAACGCAAAAACCCTCAGGCAAGCGATCCGCGAACTGCACGAAAATTCGTTGGATATGCAGTCTGCAACTCTCCTGCGAAGACAACTCCTTGGACGGTTGATCGATGTTTGCAATACAGTGGCTTACGCACACAGCCAAGGCGTTTGCCATCGGGATTTAAAACCTGCGAATATTCTTATAGGGCCATTCGGTGAAACACTGGTCGTCGATTGGGGGTTGGCCAAGTTCTACAAGGGCCCAGACCCCATGCCCAAATCGAGGGGCACAGGTCTCTTTAAGAAATCATCTGATGCATCCATAGGCGATTCAAGTAGCCCGCCTCTGAGCAGAACCCATAGCGATGGCGTCGGTACCCGTGGCTATGTGGCCCCCGAATGCTATCGTGAAGAACC
This sequence comes from Pirellula sp., assembly GCA_046086605.1. Classification (GTDB taxonomy): domain Bacteria; phylum Planctomycetota; class Planctomycetia; order Pirellulales; family Pirellulaceae; genus JBKCUI01. Next base: position 2,739 of record JBJSXX010000145.1, read on the forward strand.
GATTGTCGATTGGCCACGCTTGGATGTCTATTCGCTTGGAGCCATCCTCTATTGCATCCTAACAGGACAATCCCCCGGAGGCGAATCCAAGACTTCTTCAGTCGAGAAGATAAGCAAATACCGATTTCCGACTCCTCGTCGGATCAATCCGGATGTGCCCAAGGCCTTGGAAGCCATTTGCTTAAAAGCTCTCTGCCCTGAGCGAGAACTCCGCTACTTGACTCCGCTTGAACTCTCCAGTGACATCGAGAGGTTCTTAGCTGGCCAGCCCGTCAGTGTCCTTCGCGATGGGCTTGTCGATCGTGTGGTCCGATGGGTAAACAATAACCGTAAACTTGCGATGGC
>JBJSXX010000146.1:0-6221 GCA_046086605.1 Pirellula sp.
CGATCAATTGCCACAAAAATTCCTGATTTACCCATTTTTGCTCTTCGGTTGCTACAATCACATACGAAGGTCCCTGGGGGGCCATGGGCCCGCTTTTTGAACTCCGACGGCATTGTTATTGATGAATACCACGAAACCTAACGCTCCGATCCCATCGCCACCGGGCCAAGTTGCTCGAGGGGGGGGGAATTTTTGGTGGCTAGCGATTCTTTTGCTGGCGTGTTTGCTGATCCTGTTTGTGCCCAATGCCAGAGAGAGTTCTCCGATCGACTACAGCTTTTTCCTCGAGCAACTTCAGAGGGAAAACATCCAGCGACTGACGATTTATCCTAGCGGTGCTGAGGGGACGTTTATTGTCGCACCTGAGCAACCGGTGACTTATGATGCATCGGGCAAGCGGGTTACGCCAAAGGCCAGTGCCAATGGATCGGCGGTTCGTTTGTCGGAGAACTTCCGTGTCGCGTTGCCCATCGAGGGTGAGGTGCGCAAGGATCTTTTCGAGCGATTGGAAAAATTACGCTTAGCCAAGTCCGCCACGGGTCAGGAGCAGGAGGGAAAAGAAAAGCCCGCACTGGTTTACGATGTGGTTCCGGCTTCGGATTCAAGTTCGTTGTATTTGTTGTTATCTCTCGGATCGCTGGCCCTTTTAGGCACAGGTCTTTTCATGCTTATGAGGCGCTCGCGGGACAGCATGATGGGCGGGAACTTCTTAAATGGATTTACCCGCTCGACGGCCAAGCGATTTGAGCCGTCTGATCAAGCGATCACGTTCGATGATGTCGCGGGTCTTGAGGGAGTCAAAGCGGACCTGAAGGAGATTGTCGAATTTCTTAGGTCACCGGAGAAATTTCAAAAGCTCGGAGGGCGAGTCCCCAAAGGCGTGTTGCTCAATGGCCCCCCCGGGACCGGCAAAACTCTTTTAGCAAGGGCGATCGCGGGCGAAGCTGGGGTTGCGTTTTACTCGGTCAATGGGAGCGAGTTCATACAAATGTTCGTTGGGGTCGGGGCCTCGCGAGTTCGCGATTTATTTGCAACGGCTAAACAAAACTCTCCTGGAATCATCTTCATCGATGAAATCGATGCCGTCGGCAGGCAGCGTGGTGCTGGGCTTGGTGGAGGTCATGACGAGAGGGAGCAGACACTCAACCAGATACTGAGCGAGATGGACGGTTTTTCTCCGACCGAATCGGTGATTGTCGTTGCCTCGACGAACCGTCCGGACGTTCTTGATCCGGCGTTGCTTCGTCCAGGCCGATTCGATCGACACATCACTGTTGGGAGGCCGACGCTCAAAGGGCGTGAGGAGATCTTAAAGGTTCACGTCAGGGATGTGCCTCTGGATAGCGACGTGGATTTGAAGAGGTTGGCCGAGGCTACCGTAGGGCTTACCGGTGCAGATCTCCGCAATATCGTCAACGAGGCGGCCTTGTGGGCCGCAAGGCAGGATAAAAAACGGGTCTACATGTCCGACTTTGATTACGCCAGAGACAAGGTGCTCATGGGTGCAAAGCGCGAGGAAGTCATGGCACCTGCCGAGAAGGCCAAGACTGCTTATCACGAGGCTGGACACACTATTGCTGCTTGGTTCCTCACGGGAGCCCAACGCGTTCATAAAGTGACTGTGATTCCTCGCGGGCAGTCTCTAGGTAGCACTCAGATCCTACCATCAGAGGACCGCATGAACATGTCCGAGTCCGAGGTCAAGGATCAGTTGGTTGTGCTTTTGGCCGGACGGGCCGCCGAGCAAATCATTTACTCAGAAACAAGCGTAGGTGCAGAGAATGATCTTGAGCGAGCCACATCGTTGGCCCGACGAATGATCTCCCATTGGGGGATGAGTCGCAAACTTGGGCCGGTATCCTACAAGCTCTCTGATAGCGATCCGTTCCTGGGTCGAGAGATGCATCAACAACGCCAATTCAGTGAAAAGACTCAGGAAATCATCGATGGCGAAATCGGAGAGGTGCTAAGGAGTGCGGACAAAGCGGCGTTGGAACTACTCCATCGACATCGCGATGCGCTCGAGCAACTCAAGGATGCGCTGATCTCACGCGAGGAACTTGATGAAAAGGAAATACGTCAGTTGATCGGCCCTAGCGTGCATTCTCCGGAAGACGCTTTGGGCGAAACTGAACTCAGCGACTCGACAGCTTCGGTCGCTTCGGATCCGTGAGTGACATGTCAAAGAAGAAACCGACGAAGAACAGGATCGAATTTCGCAAAGGGCATCAGAGTCAGCGTCGCGAACGAGGTCTTACTGAAAAATACGCTGACTCGCAGGATGAAATTGATACCCAAAATTCCCAGCGCATCTCAGGCAAAGGGGATCTAACACGCCGACGAACGGTCAAAGGGGACTTGGTCGATCCCGAGCATCGCGATGGCATACAATCGATCCAGATACAGGCCTCTGAGTCGACTCTTGCCGGACGAGTCATCCGTGTCCATGGACTCGAATCGATCGTCGAGCTCTCTGATGGTAGCCTTCTGCGATGTGCAGTCCGACGTGTGTTGAAAAATCTTTCCACCACACAGAGGCATGTCGTCGTTACGGGTGATTCCGTCCGGGTCGAGCAGCACGGAGTCAATCAGGGGTGGATTGTAAGGATAGAGCCTCGGGGTTCGGAATTGTGTCGGACCAGTAAGAACCGTCGTCACGTGATCGCATCGAACATCGATCAGATCATGGTAGTCACCAGTGCAGCCGAGCCTTCGATCAAACCGAATCTCATCGATCGGGTCCTTGCGACGGCTGAGCAAAATGGGATTGAGGCCGGGATTTGTATCAACAAATGCGATTTGATCGCTCCTGAAAAGTTGCAGCCTCTGATCGGAAGCTACGCACAGATGGGGTATCGTGTTTTTATGCTAAGCGCCTCTGAAGGCTGGGGGATCGAACCGTTAAATGACTGGATACACAACAAATCCAGCGCGGTTATCGGCCAAAGCGGTGTTGGCAAATCGAGCCTCTTGAATTGTCTCATTCCAGGACTATCGCAGCGAGTCCAGGCTGTGAGCAACGAGAATCAAAAGGGGAAACATACGACGACGACAGCCGAGTGGTTTCGCATCGATGCGCAGACATCGATTATCGATACCCCGGGTGTTCGTCAGTTTCAACTTTGGGATATCGTGCCTGCTGAGCTGACAGGTCTCTTTCGCGATCTTAGGCCGTTCGCATCCCACTGCCGTTATCCGGACTGCTCACATCACCACGAGGATACCTGTGCCGTCAAGGACGCGGTGGCAGACGGTAGACTCGATCCGAGGCGCTACGATAGCTACCTTCAGATACTCGATGCTCCCGCATTTGCCACCGACGATGCCGATGATACACCTTGGCATGAAGCATTCGAGTAGCAATTCTTCCTATCAGATAAACGGGTCGTGATCTTCCGATTCCCCGTGAGGATCCAAATGGCCGGAGCGATTGATTGCTAAGAGGATTCGGATCGTCACGATCAAACTCAGGACAAAGCCTCCGAGTCCGATGAGCGAAAGGTCTTTGAGTCCCATCGGCCCACCTTGGGTGAAGAGTAGCGGCGGTACTTCGGATGCCATGAGAATACTAGAGCCGAGCAACAGGGAGCTCGTAAGGAGCCCTAAAACGAGGCGATTGATCGACGGATTGAGACCTCGGTGGGATAGATGGACATCGAGTTTTCCGCTTTGAACCAATTCCATCAGCGAGCTGATTTGACCTGGTAGCTTTTCGACAAGCGATTCGACTTCGATGTAGAGTCGTCGCATCCTACGGGCTTGTCGCCAAGGGGATAAACGGTTGCGCCAGAGTTTCTTGAACATCGGCTCGATGGCTTCAAGCAAACTGAACTTTGGGCTCGTTTGGCTGATGGTTCCTTGGAGTGTCACGAGTGTCTTGATCAGCAACCCCATTTGACTCGGCAAGACGATGCGATGGCGGTGGAGAATATCGGTTGCATCGTTCAGAGCGGTGGCCAGATCGATCCTTTCGATCGGTTGATTGCCGTAGGTAGCAATCAGATCGGTAATGTCGTTCGAGAGCAGAGAGTCATCGATGTTTTGGGGGACTTTTCCGACTCTCTTGACGATTGCAGTAAGCAACGCGGAGTCCTTTAGAGACAGCGCCCATAGCATCTCTTCGATATTTTCTCGAAGGGTATCGTCGATACGTCCGACCATTCCGAAATCCAGCAGCCCGAGGGTTCCCTCGGCATCGATCAAGATGTTGCCAGGGTGTGGGTCGGCATGGTAGAAGCCTTTGACAAAGATCATCTCGACATACAAATCCGCGATCCTCCTTGCCAATTGTTCTCGGTACTGGTCGGTGTACTTGCCTGGGTTGCTTACCTCGTTGATCGATTCGCCCGTGAGCAAACTCATCGTCAGCACACGAGCGCTTGAGTGGCTCGGATAGGCCCTAGGAATCCTGATCCCTGGTTGCCCATGCAAAGCCTCTTGGAACATGATCAAGTTGGCTTGTTCCTGTGTGAAACTCAATTCCTTTTTGAGCGATCTGGATAGTTGGCCAACAATTTCCCTAGGTCTCCAGACGGCAAGTTCCGGGATACGTTCGGCCAAGCTTGCCAGACCTGCAAGAACTTCGAGATCCTCGTGGATCTTTGCTCGGATGTTCTCGTGCTGCACTTTGACAACGACCGGAGTGCTATCGACGAGTCTAGCGCAGTGAGCTTGGCCGATCGAAGCCGAGGCCATAGCGACCGGTTCAAAGGTTTCAAACAGGTCTTGAATCGAGCCTTTGAGTTCCGATTGAATGGTCCTCTCGATGGCTGCCGGGGAATCGGCAGGGACGTTCGCCTGAAGCAATTGCAATTCGGCAGCTTGAGCGCTACCGACTAGATCGGGTCGAAGCGATAGGACTTGGCCGAGTTTAATAAACGTTGGGCCTAGTTCCGTAAGGGCCATTCTTATGCGAGCTTCGCGCGAGTAGCTTGAAAGCGGGACACCTTGGTCATCTTTCATCCAATCCCGGATGCTATCTAAGGGTAGGCGACTTAGCCAATCAGCCAGACCATACCGGCGCAAAATCAGAATGATTTCGCGCCATCGCTTGAGGTTCCGATAGTATCGGGGGATAGATGTGATTCTCATCGAGGGATCGGTGGATCCAAGTTTCCGTTGTTTTGAAAAGGAAGTCCCGGATTCGGTTGTCCATTCTTGATTTTCTCTGCCAACTCCTCCGCAGCCGCTTGGAATTCTTCCGAGTTTAGTTCGCCGATTGCAAGTTCACTAGAAGAATCCTGTGCGGATGAGGATTCCGGTGGTTGATCTGTCCAAAGGAAGCGGAAGAGGTTCCCGAAAAGACGGATCATCATGACATTTTGGCTTGGAACGAGTGTTTGGCGGAAGTTATCGCCACGGAAAGCCGGCAGATCGTGTTTCTGATACAGAAGTTTTCCGGTGCGCACATCGACCAGAGCGATGCTTGTAAAATCCAGACTCATGCCGCGAACGTTCTTTTGAGTTAGTCGTCGGAGGAAGACCGCCGCTGGGGACTCACGATTCTGATTCAACGGAAACATAAAATGCTTGACCCTCTGGGCTTTGTCCCAAACCATCGAGCCGTCTTGGGTTCGAATCGCAAAGAGGCGACCTGCGCAGGGAGCGATCGATGGATCGGATCTGATCGAGGGTGAGACTTGGACGCTATCGAGCTCCATCGAGCTTGCATAGGGCAAGACTAAAGCGATATCCCCAAAGACCTGGGCGCTAATGCTACTGAACTTACCCTCTACTTCGGCTTGCGAATTCGATTCGGTCGCGTTGGCCGCATTCCAGTAGGTCATCGAGCCATCGGTTCGCAACGCAACGACCCCTAGATCGTTGACGACCGCAAGACGTGTATCGACCGTATGCGTTGCGCTCAGGAGCACTTGGCCTGTGGACGGTTCGACAAGCCTGAGTTTCATTCGGCTCGCCTGATCGCCTCCAGACTGACGAGATGGCTGCAGTAGCCATCGATTGGCGATGCTTAGAAGGGGAGTCCACCCCTCAAACTCCGTGGTGATTTCTTCGATCGTTTTGCCATCGCGATGATCGATCTTGGTGATCTTGGATCCCGAGGGATCAAGAGCAAACAGAGCACCTTCTTTGCTGATGATCGATGCATTTCGGAAGCCTTGCAGTGTCCATTGACGGGTTCCGAGCAGTGGATGGATGCTCAAGAGTTCATCCTCGGCGTGGACGACGATGCCCCAGCGAGATACGTCGACGACCCGAAA
>JBJSXX010000147.1:0-5366 GCA_046086605.1 Pirellula sp.
TACTCAAGTCCCCTGGCTGATCATGCCGACGCAGGCCTGGAACTACCCACGGCCAATGTCGCAAGGCCTCAGATCCACGACCCACAGCCCGAAAAAACCTCCAAGCTCTTGAATGCAGCGATCGGCTTTCTGGCCTTTGCAATGTTCCTGATCGGCCTAAAACTCTACACCGACCGAGCCTCTGAACGCTCAAGAGCCAACGAACGACTCCTCAACAGCAACGCGCAAACTCCAAGCGTCCAACCAACCACCACTTGGCCTGCAAACCAAAACCAAGGCCCCCAAAGAGCCACTTATCAAACCCCGGTCTCAGTTCCAATCGCTAGTCCATCGAACCACTCTAGCGAATCTTCTAATAAAGCCGTACTGGAAATATCTGATCCGGTAATGCCCGCAAGCTACCTAGGTGAACCTAATCCGACGGCCCCTTTGAATCCGATCTCCCTACCACCTGCGAGCACTCCACCTGCGAGCACTCCGGTAGCGAGCGCTCCAGCATCGAGCGCTCCAGTATCGAGCGCTCCGGCAATTCCGGTACCGCCGGTATCGCTTCCCCCAACACCGGTTCCAGTCCCAATCCTGACGCTCCCTCCATCAACGCCTCAGAAAACAACTAGTGCATCCTCGCTAAACACGCGCGACATGATCCTTTTGCGACAAGGCAAATCGATCGATCTTACGCAACGTGACAAAGAACCCAACCCGGTCTCGTTACCGGTCAAGCCATCGAGTGCTTCGGCCATGAAACTCACCGGTGAGACCTATCCACCGGTCCGCCAAAAGTACGAACCGATCAGCATCTCGCCCAGCCCGCCGACGGTCGCAAGACCGACATCGATGGAAATTCCTGATCCACCCAAGCCCTATCAACCCATCGGGGCTTCGTTCGAATAAAGCCTTTCTCGCTATCAATTTCCTTGGATAACCCGTGGAAGACGACTTATGAGCCAAACACCAATCTCTTTCCTTGGATCTTGGGACACCGATTCGACCGTTGCTGCCCCGAGTTCCAGGAATCCTCTTCAACAAACCACTGCACCCGAGGAGCCTTGGGATTCACCAAACCCACTGAGCCCTTCTTGGGAAGTCGATGCGTTCTGCTGGCCCGAAGTCGTCTTGAAACTCCAAGAGGTCAACACCGAATCGATGCGGCGAGTCAGCCAGCATCTGTCTGCCTCGAACCGAGCTGGCCTCAAGGTTCTAGCTGTCACCAGCGGAGAACGAGGGGTCGGTCGATCCACTGTCTCGATGCACCTTGCCCGCGCGGCTTCCCAAGCCGGCCTGAAGGTCGCGCTGGTTGATGCCGATTTGCAACACCCGAGCCTCATCGATCAACTTCAAATCGATGCGCCCAATTCGTGGCATCAATGCATCACCGATGGTCTGGCGATGGACGAAGCCGCAGTCTCTTCGGTCGAAGAGAACATCGCGATCTTCCCGCTGACCGAACCGCAACCGATGAGCATGCTTCAGAGCCAAGGGGCACGCATGGCCCGATTCGTCGAGCGATTGGCCAAAGACTATGACCTTGTGATTCTCGACTCTTGTTTGCTGACCAGAGAATCGACATCGCTTGTCGGGTACCAGACACCCGCATCCTTGCACGCAGCCATTGTGGTCATCGACGCAGAACTCAGCGCCAATGACCGTCTCGAAGATGCTTGCTGTGCTTTGAAATCCATGGGGATCCATTCGGTCGGAGTCGTTGAAAACTTCCGACCGTAAGGCTCATTAGAACTTAGAAATCTGGACGACGGGGACGTTCTCCGCCCGGGCCACCAGGACCTCCGGGGCCACCCTCGGGTCCCCCAGGTCCGCCGAATCCACCACCAGGACCTCCGGGTCCTCCTCCAGGACCTCCGGGTCCGCGTCCGCGACCTTGTCCACCCTCAGGTGGTCCGCCAGGTCCTTGCTGTCGCTGACCACCAAAGGGCATGTTCTTTGCAAACTCCATCAGTTCGTCTCGGCTGAGTTTGCCATCCCCATCGCGATCAAATTGCATTGCGCGATCGACGAATCGCTCTGGGTTAGGTTGGAATCCACCAGGTCCCCGTCCTTCTGGTCCCCGGCCTTCAGGCGGCGGTCCACCTTCAGGTCTTGGTCCTTCGGGTCTTGGTCCGCCCTCTGGTGGCGGGCCACCTTCGGGCCTGCGTCCTTCAGGTCTTGGTCCGCCCTCTGGCGGTGGGCCACCTTCGGGTCTGCGTCCTTCGCGTCTTGGACCGCCTTCTGGTGGTGGGCCGCCTTCGGGTCTACGTCCTTCGGGTCTTGGTCCACCCTCTGGTGGCGGGCCGCCTTCGGGTCTGCGTCCTTCGCGTCTTGGGCCGCCTTCTGGTGGTGGGCCACCTTCGGGTCTACGTGCTTCGCGAGGCGCACCACCTTCGGGCCGAGCATCTTGAATCAATCCTGGCGGGCCACCTTGTGGGCCTCCCGGTGGGCCTTGCATCCGGAATCGTTGAGTCTCGCGAGCAAGTTCCATCAGTTCATCGCGACCGAGCTTTCCATCCCCGTCTTTGTCAAAGCGCATGGCCATGTTGACAAAGTCTTCGGGGCTAGGCCGATTCATCCCAGGCCCAAAGCCGCCGGGACGACCCGGACCACCTGGGCCATCCGGACCACCGGGGCCACCCGGGCCACCTGGGGGGCCTTGAGGGCCTGGGCCATCAGGAGGCTGAGCGAGACTTGAACAAGTCGCTGCGCCGAAGAGTAACGCTGCCATCAAAAGCTTTTTCATGATGCAATTCTTCCTAGGGAAAGAGGATTCGTAACCGTAACATTATTTGTTTGAGCTTACACAATAGATTCGACTGTCGGAGCGCAAGTACAATTCGCCCGAATCGACCGCAGGTGTCGCATTGCACATGCTCTGGTCGGATTCAAATCGGTTTTGACTCAGTACATTCAAGTCGTCTGTTGGTGAGGCCACCAGCAGACCATCAAAGCGGGTTTGAAACATCAAGTTATTGCCGATCGAAACGGCGGAAGCGTACACAGGACGATCCCGCGTGGTAATGTTCGAAACGCGACTGCGTTGGATCAGCTCACCGGTTTTGGCAGAACTGACATAATAAGTCCCTTTGTCGTCGATCCAATACAGTTTGCCATCGACCAAGACTGGAGTCGAGACATACGACGAGTTGCGGCTGGTCCACACGGTATGCGTTTTGGTGACATCACCACTGCCGCCGATGCGCACTGCGACCGAACCGCTGGATCGGTATCCACCAAAGGCAATGACGATATCTGACTCAAGAAGCAAGCTCGGCGATAGGTTGCCGGTAAGCGATGTTTCGGCGTACCACAAGAGTTTACCTGTTCGAGGATTGAGTCCCCAAATCTCACCAGGAACGGCGATCACCAGATCTGTGCGTTGCTGGTCGACTTTGGCAAGGATCGGAGTGCCATAAGCCAGTTCGAGTGCCGAGCCGGTCGCCTTCCAAACCTCCTTGCCATCGGAGGCACTTAAGGCTCGGATCGTTTGGCTTTCTTCGGAAGCGTTGACGATGACGAGGTCTTCAAAGAGCACCAAGCTCGATGCGGTTCCCCAGCCACGATTGCCCGAATCGGTTCCGACGCCTGTTTGCCAAAGTTTGTTTCCTTCGAGGTCGAATGCCAAGACACCGGACTTGCCCAAGAAAGCGAAGACCCGTTTGCCGTCGGTCACAGGGGTGTTGGTTGCATAGCCATGTTCGGGGACCCCCATCCCTTGGTAGCGATCTTCGGGTTGCACGGCAGGCTCGGTGTGGCTCCAAAGAATTTTGCCATCTTGGCGACCCAGGCATATCAGGTGCCGTTTGAGGTTGCTCGTGTCGGTTTGACGCGACTGCGAATCGATGCCGCTGTAGCAAGTGACGAAGACGAATTTTTCGGTAAGGATGGGGCTTGAGGAACCCGGTCCGGGAAGCTCCGTCGACCATTTGAGGTTTTCTGTCTCGGACCATTTCGTGGGGATCGATGCATCGGAACTGATGCCTGAGCCGTTGGGTCCACGGAACCGCGACCATGCAAGGGCTTCTGCATTGTTGCTAGCGGCATTGGATTCCGAGGGTGTATTTGCCGTTGGGGGTGTTTCAGGCTCGGAGTTGAGAGCGACCAAAGTCACCGATTCGGGGCGGGTACCTGCACCGTTTTGGCGGGCACGGGGACCTCGGCCTGGGCCCAGCAAACCCGTCGTCAGTAGACCGATGCCCAGAAGCACAACTGGCAGGAGACCTAGGAGCCAGAACCTTTTTCGACGTTTGCTCTTGAGGTTGGGGGTTTCAGGGGCATCGTGCGCAATCGGAATCGATGAACTCATGATGTTGGATAGTTGGGTTTGAAGAGGGGGCAAGAGGAACCAACCCGCTTGGGCGTACAAAGTTTCAGTCTCGACACACAAAAGCCGATAAACTAATGAAGTTTCATCTTACCGCGCGTGGGTCGTCCGTGTGGGTCGAGGGGGCTTACAAAGACCCAAAGAGTGCCAAAAGTCAGGCAAAACTCGGGGTGTCTTGCGGGGAATCAAGGATTGAGAACCGGAGGTCTGCGATGCGAAGTCGATTCAAAATAGGCACGTTTGGGTTGGTATGGCTAGCATTTGCCAGTCCGATGGTTTTGGGGCAGGAGAATACCAGAAACGGGGCCGTCTTGGGGGGGCTTACCGGGGCGGTTGTTGGAGGGGTGGTCGGACACAACCACAAGGATCAGACGGCTGAGGGGGCTCTGATTGGGGGTGCCGTTGGTGCCGTCGCAGGTGGATTGATCGGGAATCAGCGAGATCGTTACGAGCGGCAGCGGCAGGCTTATGAGCGTCAGCGACAGCAGTACTATCAGCAGCAGATGCAGGCTTATCCCTATGGTTATGTAGGTCAACCGACGGTGGTGGTTGGGACTCCGACAGTGATCCCCAGGGGTGTGCCTCAGAGGGCGGTTGCTCCGAAGCGTCCGGTGACTTTTGACGAAGTGATTCAGATGGTGCGAGGTGGTGTCAGTGACAATGTGATTGTTGCGCAGCTTCAGACCAATGGGGTGTATGCAAGGCCGGATGTCAACGAAGTGATCCGACTGAGTCAGGAGGGGGTCAGTGAGCATGTGATTACGGCGATTCAGACGGTAGATGTTATGCCGATGAGTCATGTAAATGGGGCACCGATGAGCCGGCCGCCGGTGGCACCTGTCATGCCGCAACCATCAAGGATGCCTTCAGGATCATCGGGCAATGGGGCCTGGAACACTGCCCCACGATTCGCCCCACCACCGCTACTTGAGCGCCGGGGATATTAAGGGTTTTAGGGAATTATTGTGGGGACAGCTTCGGGGTCGATCACCCGGCTTCACGCCGGTTGGCCCATGATTTGAGGCTGCAAAAGGAAAGAATCTATCGACGTCCT
>JBJSXX010000148.1:0-8511 GCA_046086605.1 Pirellula sp.
TTGAACAAATTACCCCCCTAAACTAAAGACCGTTGCTACTCAGCGAAGCGGTACTCAGTGCAACGGTACTCGTACTCGATGGCTGTTTGAACCTCTGCGATAGCGATCGTTGATCGAAGCGGTTCACGGTAATTTGCAGACTACTTGGTTGAATCGCTATACTGGACCGCTTCGAGTACGATAAAAACCAGCAGCATACACTCCTACCCACAATAATTCCTGAAGAGCCCAATTCCTCAATAGCTCATCGAGTGTGATTCAATGACAGGCCACCTCCCTCGCGAAGAATACGTCGAACAAGCTTACTTGTTCCGCATTCTTTGGGAGCGACTCGGGCAAGATCTCACTCTACAAGACCTTTTGCAACAATGCCGATACGAGGTTTTGGCAACGACGAAACTGCCCCTTGCGATCGACTTCCTCAATAGCGAATTGAAACACTCTGGTGCCATCGCGCAGGGGATGCGACGGCTCGGGCATTACTTCACTCCCTTTCAAGCGTTCCTAGTTGGGCAAGCCGAGGAGGACAGTGGCAGATTTGACTTTCGTACGTCTCTATTGGTCTTGCAGGCCGAAGCTCTCTACAAGAGTTCAGCCCAGTTCGATCGCCAGGGTTTGTTTTTCTATCAATTCGAATCGCTTTGCCGACATCGACTCTCCTACGATGCGGGCCTGAGGTCCATGAGTCTCGATCCCCACTACGACAAGGACTGGCAGGAATGGCTGATGATTGTTCAGAAGCAGTTGGGGCTCGTTGATCTTGCCGACTTGATCTACGGACGGAGCGAAGATTTTGTCGCTTACCGCAAACGTCACTTAGGGGCCGAGGCACAGGCCGAGTACCCGATCCTTTTTGGCATTCGAGAGGGAAAAATCGCGTATGCCAATCGTCGCAAGGAGCCTTTATTCCTTTTTGCGGCGATGCAAAGACACCTTGGGTATCCGCATGTACCTAAGCGAGAGACGGTCGATCAGACCCTGGAAATGATCCCTCAAATGCAGCGCCGCATCGAACGGCTCGAGGCCCGTATGAAACTCATGGAAGACGAGCAGCGTCAGGGGATCGACATCACCAAATTCTATGGCAAGTCGATGCCTCCGATGGCCGATTTGTCCGATGATATCGATTTAAAGGAAAACAACTGATCGAGTTTCAGGAATCTATCGATTCGTGATACAATCTAACAGCGTGATTTGATCCTACTTTGACGGACTACCCAACCTCGAATTGACAATGAATTCAGCTGACCAGGCGCAAGCCGACCTGCAGCGCTTAGAGCGCGCTCGCGAGCAGATCGTTAACCAACTCTCGAAGACTATCGTCGGCCAGCAGGAAGTGATCGAGCAGTTGCTCATCAGTATCTTTGCCAAGGGGCATTGTCTGCTCGAAGGTGTTCCGGGGTTAGCCAAGACCCTCATGATCAGTACCTTGGCCAAGACGATGAGTCTGTCCTTTAGTCGGATTCAGTTTACGCCTGACCTGATGCCTGCGGACATCACAGGCACCGAGATCATCGAAGAGAACAAAACCACCGGTGGTCGCGAACGACGGTTCATGGAAGGCCCTCTGTTTGCCAACGTAGTGCTGGCGGATGAAATCAATCGTACGCCACCGAAGACCCAAGCAGCGTTGCTCGAAGCCATGCAAGAACGACAGATCACCGTCGGTCGTGAGCGACACGCCCTCCAAGATCCATTCTTTGTGTTGGCCACTCAAAACCCGATCGAGCAAGAGGGCACGTATCCTCTTCCTGAAGCCCAACAAGACCGCTTCATGTTCAAGGTTTGGGTCTCCTATCCTACCTTCGATGACGAGTTCGAAGTCGCTAAGCGCACAACCGGTCGCGGGTCGAGCGAAATCCAACCCGTGCTCAGTGGGCCGGAGATTCTGTCGCTCCAGGAATTCATTCGAGGCATCGAAGTCTCCGAGAACGTCATCCGATATGCATTGGCCTTAGTTCGTCAAACGAGAATCGGACAACCCGGCGTGCCGGACTTTGTGCAAGACCAACTCGCTTGGGGTGCAGGACCTCGAGCCGTACAGTTTCTGATCCTGGGGGCCAAGGCCAAGGCGGCTCTTTCAGGGCGTTCTCATGTCGACATCACCGATGTCCAGTTCTGTGCCAAGCCGGTACTGCGTCACCGAATCGTTGTGAACTTCGCCGCCGAGAGCGACGGGATCACCAGCGATAAAGTCATCGATCAACTGATTCAAAATACGCCGACTGCTCAAGACCAATTGCTGCAAGATGCCCGATTCCAAAAACTATTTGCATCCTGACGCAATCCGTCGAATCTCATCGATGGAGCTCCGGGCTAGGAATGTGGTCGAGGGATTTCTCTCGGGCATGCACCGCAGTCCGTACTTCGGTCAAAGCGTCGAGTTTGTGCAACACCGACAGTACGTTCCGGGAGATGACCTTCGGCACATCGATTGGAAAGTATGGGGCAGGCAAGACAAACTCTATGTCAAGCAGTATGAGGAGGACACGAACCTTCGATGCACATTGCTTGTCGATGCCTCTGCCAGCATGGCTTACGGACGTGGATCACTCAACAAATTTGATTATGCAGCGACGATTGCCGCTTGCATGGCCTACATGAGCCTGCGTCAGCAGGACTCTGTGGGGCTGACCGTCTTTGATCAGAAGGTCAGAACCAAACTACCTTGGCGCACGAGCCGCAGCCATCTGCAGTCGATCTACAAATCGCTTGAGCAATCTCCGGTGACCGAGAAAACGGACTTGACCAAGGTCTTTCGCGAGATCAACGATACCTACCCCAAACGGAGTTTGATGATTGTCGCGTCGGACTTTTTAGGAAGTGAGAAAGAGACCCTCAAGGGTTTAACAAGCCTTCGTAGTTCGGGGCATGATATCTTGGTTTTTCATATCATGGATGATGACGAACTGGATTTTCCCTTCAATGACCCAACGCGTTTCGAAGGAATGGAATCGATCGATACCCTGACTTGCAATCCCCGCGCCTTGAGGGAAGGATACCTTGAGTCTTTGCAACGATTCCTCGATCGGGTTCGGCATGCCTGCGCGAGCGCTCGCATCGATTATCAATTGATCCGAACTAGCCGGCCTGTCGATGCGGCTCTATCGGCCTATTTGAGCGCTCGGATGGCTCATATGAGAAAGAGGTAATCGGGTCATGCAATTCGCCTATTCGCCCCTGGCTTGGGGATTCCTACTGGTTCTCGTCCCGCTTCTTATCCACCTGATCAACCTTGTCAGGCACAAGCGGACTCCTTGGGCAGCCATGGAGTTTTTGCTCGAGAGTTATCGCAAGAACCGTCGATGGGTTTGGCTCAAACAAGCGTTGCTGATCGCATCGCGGATGTTGGCCATGGCGCTGCTTGTCGGGATGCTAGCCCAATGGCTGACCGACTCAAAGATGTTTGCTTGGATGGGACGCACGAGCGTTCACCACTACATCATTCTCGATGACAGCGCATCGATGCATGATTCTGCCAATAATAAATCGGCCTACCAAAACGCCTTAGGCGCCATCGCATCGATCAGCGCTTCTGCCAAACAGGACTCTCAAAATCACCTGCTGAGCATCTTTAGAACCTCCAAAGTCCAACTCGCTGCCCGCATCGCAACGGGCAATCCGGCAACGAGCGATCAGACTTCGCGAGATCCAGATAAACCCATTGATGTTCGAGCCGATTCGGTGGCGGATCTCCTTGCGCAAACCATTCCAAGCGACCCGTCGGCTATTCTGGCGAAGATCAATAGCACCCAACCGACCTCGATCGAAACGAGCCTGCTCGATAGCCTCGATGTGGTCTCGCGATTGATTCAGTCGAGCGAAGATCAAAAGTCGATCGTCTATCTGATGAGCGATTATCGAACCAAGGACTGGTCAAACCCCGTGACGGTGAGGCAACGCCTCCAAGCCATCCAAAGCGAATCGGTCGAGATTCAGTTGATCGACTGCGTCGAGGCTAGGCACGAAAACCTATCGATCACCAGCATCGAACCTCGCCAAGAAGTCCTCGCGGCCGGGGTTCCAACGATGGTCAATGTCACCGTTAGGAATCATGGAACCACCGCTGCAAGAAACGTCTCTGTCCGTGTGTCTGCGGTCGACTACAGCAGCGCATCGGGTGAGCCCAAACCCTCGGATCGCTTCTCTGGACTCGTCACCGAATTGCCTCCTTTACTGTACGAACGGATCGAACCAGGGGAGTCGGCAACGCGAAATGTCCAAGTCGTTTTCCCCAAGAGCGGCTCGCATGTTGTCCAAGCGGAGTTGCCACCGGATTCGATCGCTCCGGATAATCAAGCCAGTTGCGTCTTGGACATCGCCGATGGTATTCGAGTCCTGCTAGTCGACGGCGATGCTTCGGGTAAGCATTCCTACTTCTTCGAATCGGCTTTGGATCCAGGTGGAAATGCTCGGACTGGCTTGCTGATCCAACGCGAAAGACCCGAGTACCTTCGAGACTCCGACAGCGTTGCCCTTGAGAACTTCGCCTGCATCCTACTGCAATCGATCCCTAGCCTCGATCCGAGGGCATTGGTCAATTTGCATCGCTATGTATCTGCAGGTGGGGGACTTGCAATTTGGTTCGGAGACGACATTTCGACAAGTGACTATCTTCGAGGCTACTCGAATTGGGCAAAACCCATCCCTGGCGCAGACAATGCTTTGCCTCTAATCCCTTTTGGACTCACTGGCCCGATGGAACTGAGCAAGCAACCTGGTGATGCTACACCGGATTTGCTGGCCGAGCCCCATCCGATTTTTGCACCGTTGCTCGGACTGAGCAACTCTCCCTTCCAGTTCGTGCGCGTCGAACGCTATGTTGGAATCGATGCAAAGCTCGAAACCGGAGCCGAGAAATTATGGAAGCCAGTTGCGAGCCTTAGGAATCGAGATCCGCTGATGGTCGACTATCCGTTGGGTGCCGGTCGAGTTTTGATCGCTTTGACCTCCCTGGATCGTCGCTGGAGCAATTGGCCTCAAGATCCTACGTTTGTGGTGGCTGCACTGAAGATGGTCGGCTATCTGTCGAGCTTCAAACTGCCTGAAACCTCAAGGCCTGCTGGAACCGGTCTGCGTTGGGATTTTTCGGCTCAGGAGATGCTCCCCGAGACCCGATTGGTTCTGCCACCTACCAGTGTCCGAGGTGTTCGACCGCTGGTGCAAATCAATGCCACCGATATCGGCGAAAATTCGCTACAAGCAAGCTATGGTATCAGCCCTGAATCGGTCTCTAGCGACGCGATTCGAGCGCTGACGAGTTCCGGTGTTTTCGAATGGTGGGGGACGTCGATCCAAGGGGATGCCAAGGTGAAGAATTCGGCTCGCAATACGCCTGGAGTCGAAGGAGACACCGATCGGGTAACACCGACCGATTTGGCTCGAAACCTCTCGGGTGTGAAATTCAATTACCGCAGCGCGATGTCAAATGCTTCGGATGTCAGCCTAGCTGGGCTATCGAACCGCAACATGCTCCTTCTTGGGCTATTGGTAGCATTGCTACTTGCAGAACAATGGCTCGCCTGGAGTACCTCGTACCACTTGCCCAAGCGATCGTAGAGGAGCAAGGGATTCCCAGAGTATGGATTTAATCACGAGTTGGACAAACCGACTAGGCCCTTGGCTCTTGGCACAAGAAGACGTGCGGGTTTACTACCAATGGATGCGGCTCGAACAACTCGACCAGTGGCATCATTGGTTCCTTTTGGCCCTGTGCTTGGTCGCCATCATTTCATGGGTGGTTTACTGGTATCGCAAGGATTGGGAGGAGCTTCCCAAGTCGCTTGGCTATGCACTACTGATCCTGCGACTTACCGCGCTGATCGGTATCTTCATTTTTTTCATGGATTTGCAAAAGCGAAGCGAACGTCGCGATGTGCGATCCTCCAAAGTTGCAGTCATGGTCGATACGAGTCTGAGCATGACCATGCCGCTGGAGGAGACACCGGGTAAGGATTCGACAGGTCCCAGCCGCATCGCAGCGGTCCAGAAATTCCTTGGTCAATCCGGGGTGCTTGAGAAGCTTCAAAAAGAGCATGACACGACCGTGTACCGCTTTGATCAAGGGACACGGCCAAGCGTCGTTGCATCGTTCCAAAAACCGGTCGAAACAACCTTGCGCAGCGGATCGATCGAAGCCCGAGAGAGGTTGCTAACCTACCTGCGAGCCACCGCTTGGTTTGGTAGTTTGCTGACTCTCGTAGGGGTGGTGGCGATGGTTGCAAGTCTCCTTGCTAGGGCTCTTGGCAACTCCCGTGTTTTTCTTTCTTATTGCATTTTGTTTGGGGTCGTTTCTGCCATCAGCGGTTTTGTTTTTATGGCGACGGCGATCCTCCGCGCCGAAACGATTCCTTGGCAAGCTCTCTGGACAAGCCAGCCGCTTGCGTCGATACAATCCGATCCTACTCAGCAATTGGCTCCCAAGGATAAGCCATTGGCTCCATCGGAGGTTCCGTGGGAGACGGCGCTTTCGGCCACGGGAACTGAGTCGCGGATCGGTGATGCCCTTCAGTCAGTGCTCGAACAAGAACAAAGCTCGACCTTGGCAGCCATGGTGCTCCTGAGCGACGGGCGAAGCAACGCGGGTGTCGATCCTCAGAATGTCGTCTCGCTTGCTGCAAGGCAGGAGGTTCGGATCCATCCAGTGGGATTGGGGACCGAGAAGAATCCGATGAATGCGAAGGTGCTCGATATGGAGGCGCCCAAGCGGGTGTTTCCTGGCGATCGGTTTCGCATCAGCGCCTTGATACAGGCTTCTGGGATGCAAGGTGTTCAAGTCCCGGTGCAGTTGCGACGTCGTCCAGGAGGTGGATCGACCGTTGGGCCAACGATCGAGGAGGAGCGAACACTGACGCTTGAAGGTGACGACACGATCACGAGCATCGCCTTTGAGGTTGTTCCTCGCGAGGTGGGGCCTTGGGTCTATGAGCTAAAGCTCCTGGTTCCGAGCACCGATTCGAATGCCTCGGACAATCAATTTGAAGCCGAGGTGCGCGTCGTCGAGCCGAATTCGACGATACTTATTTTGGCCGGCGGGCCGACTCGCGAATATCAATTCGTGCGAAATCTTTTGTATCGAGAACAGACGGTCCAGTCGCACGTCTATTTGCAGTCGAGTGGACCTGGGGTTTCGCAAGAGGCCAAGCAGTTGCTTACAGAGTTCCCCAAGACGCTTGCAGAGATGACCCAGTACGATGCGGTGATCGCGTTTGATGCAGACTGGACCAAGCTGACTTCTGAACAGATCGATGCCTTGGAAGCGTGGGTATCGCAGCAGGCAGGTGGGCTGATCGTCGTTGCCGGTCCGGTTTCGACTCCCAAATGGGCTGGAAACAGTGCCAGCGGCAATCGCAACGCGGAGATCTTACGCGGGATGGTTCCGGTGATCATGAACACCCGCGGCGCACGCTTGGTCTCGATCGGTCGCTTTGAATCAGAGACAGCTTGGCCATTGACGTTAGCCTCCAATGCGATGGGAACGGACTTCTTGCAAGTTGGAGCGACCCCCGAGGAGAGCCAGCAAGCTTGGGAGCGATTTCGGGGCGTGTATAGTTTCTTTGGATGCTATGAGCCCAAGCCGGCAGCGAGTGTTCTTTTGAATTTCTCCGATCCC
The DNA here is from genome assembly GCA_046086605.1 of Pirellula sp. Taxonomy (GTDB): domain Bacteria; phylum Planctomycetota; class Planctomycetia; order Pirellulales; family Pirellulaceae; genus JBKCUI01. The sequence continues at coordinate 7,613 of JBJSXX010000148.1, forward strand.
ACGACCTTCGTCAACAATTCCGCACCGATCTATTTGGCCAGTCAGTTCTATGGAAGTGGCCGCGTGGTGTTTCAAGGCGGAGGTGAATTTTGGCGGATGCGAGAGGTGGGTGAAAAGTACTTTGACACGTACTACACCAAGCTGGTGCGGTGGGCGGGACAAGGTCGATTGCTGCGGGATTCGGATCGTGGCATGTTGCTAGTCGATAAAGAGCAAGCCATCGTTGGAGAGCAAGTCATGGTGCGAGCGGTCTTAAAAGATGCTCAGTTCCAGCCATTGGTTCAAAGCGATGCGACGGCCAAGTTGATAGAGCCAGGAGGTCGATCGACGAATTTAAGACTCATGCCGCTTGCTGATCCGACCCAAGCGGGCGTGTATGTCGGACAGTATGTAACGCGCAAGACCGGGACTTATGAGGTTCAGTTGCCCATCGGGTCGCTAACCGATCAAGTCGTGTTAACTCAGCAGACGGTTGTGCGTGTGCCGGCCTTGGAGATCCAGCGTCCGCAGCGCAACGATCCGCTGTTGAGTGAGTTGGCATCCAAGACGGGTGGCAAGTATTGGGTTGGTCTTGGAGGGCTCGAGTCGATCGCAAGTACGATCAAGCCGCGAGAGCAGATTAATTACTTACCGAATGCTCCGGACAGTGAATTTCGTCAACGGCTCAACGCCTTGCTCATGGCCTTGATCGCCGGCGCGCTGAGCCTTGAATGGCTCACCCGCAGACTCAGTCGTTTGGCGTAAACAATGGGGCAAAAACTTCTTATGGTTTACCAACGATAATTCCTGAAGAACCGGGTTTTGATTAGCGAGTGAGACATCCAATGGAGAATGATCGTACCTTAGAGAACAGTTTCATCCTCGAAGGTGGTCTTCCACTCTAGGATCGGTTCGACTGG
>JBJSXX010000149.1:0-7117 GCA_046086605.1 Pirellula sp.
CAGGAAGGTGCGAGGATGGGTATCGAGATCGGTTCCATTCAGTCGCTTCAAGAGATCCTTGGTATCGAGGTACAAGCCCAACAAGAGTTGGTTCAAATGTCCCTACCGGAACTCATCGCGTTGAAGGAGTCCCTTCAGGCATTCCTCAAAGACAAACACCGATAACAATTTCGTAAGCTTACGAGGCGATTTACTGATCCCGGTGGAGCTTGTACTCGACGGCATCGACGAGCGCCGACCAGGAGGCTTCGATGATGTTCTCGCTGACCCCTATGGTGTGCCAAGAGTGGTGTTCGTCAGCGCTTTCGATATTCACTCGAATCCTAGCTGCCGTGCCAGCTTCGCCATTGACCACCCGTACCTTGTAGTCGATCAGTTGCATCGAATCGATGCTCGGATAAAACCTCGATAGCGTTTTACGCAACACCGCATCCATCGCGTTAACCGGCCCGTGCCCTTCGGCTGCTTCTACGCAAACGACATCCCCAACCTTGAGTTTCAAAATAGCCTCAGCAAATTGCTGTTGCCGCTGAGTGTCCAAGTCGCCGGCCATGATCTGATATTTGATGGTCTCAAAATGGGGTTTGTAAGTGCCCGAGCATTGCTTGACCAACAAGTCAAAAGAGGCTTCTGCCGCCTCGTACTGGTAGCCTTGGTTTTCTTTCTTGACGACCATTTCCAGAATGCGATCCAGGAGCGCTCGATCTTGCTCTCCGCCATGTTTCTGAGTCAAAGCTGCAATATTCGATCGACCAGATAGTTCGCTAACAAGGATTCGTCGTTCGTTCCCGATGAGCTCAGGGTTCATGTGCTCGTAGGTGTGAGCGAATTTATTGACCGCGTGTACATGCATTCCCCCTTTGTGGGCAAAGGCGCTGCGGCCAACAAAGGGCTGACTATTGCGAGGGATGAGATTCGCTGTTTCGTAGACGAATCGAGAAAGCTCCGTCAGGTGCTCTAGGGATCCGTTTTGCAAAACTCGGTAGCCATTCTTCTTGAACTGCAGATTAGAGATCACGCAAAGCAGATCCGCGTTTCCGCACCGCTCGCCGATCCCATTGATCGTACCTTGGATTTGATCGCAACCGGCATCGATTGCGGCTAAGGAATTGGCTGTTGCCAAGTCGCCGTCGTTATGGCAATGGATTCCTAGACGCACCCCTAGGGGTGCGAGTCTGGCTCTAGAACTGCCGACAATCTCCGCAACTTGCTCCGGAAGCGAACCACCATTGGTATCGCATAAGACGACCCATTTTGCTCCTGCCTTGGCCGCAGTTTCAATTGCCGAGAGAGCATACTCAGGGTTTGCCCGGTAACCATCAAAAAAATGTTCTGCGTCGTAGACAATTTGTGCATAATGAGAAAGGTATTCGACCGTCTCACCAATCATATCAAGATTTTCCTGCAGGCTCACGCCGAGAACCTCCGTCGCATGGAAGTCCCAAGACTTACCTACGATCGTGATGACCGGCGTTTGGGCAGCGAGCAAGGCGGCGATTCCTGGATCCTCCGAAGCCTTCATCCCTCGGCGGCGAGTCATGCCAAATGCAGCTAGCAGGCTTGACCCGAGCTGAAGTTGCTTGGCCTTCTGAAAGAACATGGCATCTTTCTCGTTCGAAAGAGGATAGCCTCCTTCAATCATTTCGATACCGACCTCCGAGAGTCGAACTGCGATGTTGAGCTTGTCCTGTAATGACAGACTAACTCCTTCACCCTGTGTTCCATCGCGAAGTGTGGTGTCATAGATTAGGATCGATCGGTCTTGCATGGTTTCTTACCATTAAAAAAACAAAAAACCCCCGAAGCGGTAGGCTTCGGGGGTCAGGTTGCAAACTATCTTGCGACTCGGTTTCAAAGAAGAAACGTTCCCCAAGGCCTACCGGCTCTCGGGGATAATAATTTCGAATATTGAAAAGGTCGAATTGTTCATGGTTTTTTGGTGCGATCTCGTCGAGACCAGCCACTTGATTTTTCCTCTCAATGAATCGTTTGTCAACTCGAACCCCCCAAAATCTGGTGCAAGCGTCCTGGGATATCGACTTTTTTGATCGAGTCTCGATGTCGAGGGTGGATAAAAACCCGAACGCGCTTGACCATCTGATCGAATTGACGGGTGGCCAGTGACTGGACTACCGGAGAGAGTTCAAAAAGCTCCCGGTATTGCCCAGACTTTTGGCGAACCCTCAAGTCGAACTGGACTTCGCACTCTGCCGGCGGCGCATCGATAAGCAGTTCGTGCAGTTCGATTTTGGACTTTGTTTGCTCCGAGAGAGCCTGAGCCAATTGCCCCGACAACTCTACCAACTGGGCATAGGGTTTGCTCGAAATCGACTTGTGAAGCTGAGGCTCGCAGAAGCAATCGAATTGGGCAATGCGTTTATAGAGCATGCGTCTGGAGCCAAAGATTCCTTCGGCACAGTCCGCACTGGGAGTCTCTTGAGAGTGACTGAGGATGGACTCCTTGAGCTTTGCATCATCCATATCGAGCCATGACTCAACGAGTTGGCCTTGATGACGTAGTTCGTAAACAGCTCGCTGGAGCATGGCCGTTGCGCTGCGAACAGCGTGGTGCCAATAGACTTCACTGAACATCACATACCTTGCGAAAACCATCATCTCGGCCGCCGTGCGACCTTTCTCTGAAATCGCAATCCGATGCCGCTGGGAATCGATACATATCGATTGGATCAACCGATGTCGATCAAAATTACGTCCATAGGGCACTCCGGCATGCAGGGAATCTCGCTCAAGGTAATCAAGCTTATCAATGTCGATAGGGCCACTGAGTATGGATCGCAGGATCGAATGTATTGGATCTAGCGACCCATCGACTTTCGGGGTGAGAAACTCTGCGATCGATTCAGGATCTAAATCCCAGTCGGACTCGAGCAAACGGGTTATCTCCGGCTGGATCAGCAATCGGCGGGCGAGGATTTCATGCCGTGGGGATCCGACGAGCCCGAGATCTTCAATCAGATGGCAAAAAGGCCAATGCCCTAAGTCGTGAAGCAGCGCCGAGACGATCAGAAGCGATGCATCGTGGTCTCCAAAACTCATCGGTTGCTTCGGATCGTTTGCCAGTTGCTTGAGGACTTCGATGGCATTGCGATAAACCCCCAAAGAGTGCTCAAAACGAGAGTGGGTGGCCCCCGGGTAAACCAAGGAGACCAGTCCCAATTGAGTGACTCCGGCTAGGCGTCGAAAGGCTGCCGTGTCGATGAGCCGTCGCACTCGTGAAGTAATCGGCACATCGATCTCGGGACTGATTCGGATGACCGACGCGGTAGGTTGCAGTTCTGGGATCATTGATAACCGAAGAATCCTCAATAATTTTCAGATAAAGACCCTTTATCCGACGGCTTTTGGGGATGTGGGATAAGCCCCGAATTGCCGCCTCGCTACAATTGAAGGTCAGGTTCGCATTTTAGCGTAAATGAAATTTGGCGGACGACAGGTAAGTCTCTCAGGATTTTTATGTCCGAGTCAATCTGGCCCGAGGGCCAAGCAACTACAGAACTACTGGTCGATGTCCGAGAGGGCAAACCACAAGCGGTCGAAGAGCTTTTCGATCGCCATCGAGATCCCCTACGCCGAATGATCGCCATGAGACTCGACCAACGATTGGCCCAGCGAGTCGACGTGAGCGACATTATTCAGGATGTTCTGATCGAGGCAAACCGACGACTCATCGAATACGTTCAGTCACCCTCGATCCCTTTTCATCTTTGGATTCGTCAAATCGCAAAAGACCGGATCATCGACGCCCATCGGCGACATCGCATGTCAGCCAAACGAAGTATCGATCGCGAGCAAGGTCCCATCGGCTTTGCATCCAACGAACAGTCGACGATCGAACTCGCTAATCAATTTAAAGATGACGGGCTTACCCCTGCAGCAGCAGCCACTCAAAAAGAACTGGCTCAGCATATGGAGCTAGCGATCTCGCAACTCAAAGAAGGGGATCGCGAGATCATCCTCATGCGACATTACGAGCAACTCAACAACCAGGAGATCGCCCAATCGCTCGGATTGACCGAACCGGCTGCGAGCATGAGATATCTTCGAGCCATCAAACGACTCAGGGAGGTGATCGAAAGCCTTCCGAATCTTCATAGGGAAATCCGTGAATGAACGCCGAGTTGCCCTCAGGCCCGATCGCAGATCAAACGGATACTGACGATTCGCAACTTGACGAAGACTTGGCGGTGCTTGTCACCGAGCTGACCGATCGATTGCACCAAGGACAACCGGTCGACCTACATCAGGTCTGTAGCGAACATCCTCTTTGTCGTCAGAACCCGCTATTGGCCGACGAACTACGAGCCATCTGGGGCACCATCATTGTCACCGATGCCATCGGCAGTCATGAAGTCCGCCTCATGGGCGATTCGAGTTCGACAACGTCCGATTCCAATGTTTGGAGGATGAGTCTTCCTTGTAATTTCGGAGACTATCGCCTCATCGAAGAGGTCGGTCGCGGTGGCATGGGCGTGGTCTACAGGGCCGAACAAGTCGGCTTGGGCCGACAAGTCGCAGTTAAGATGATCCTCAAGGATCAATTGGCTTCTGAGTCCGAGCGTCAACGTTTTTTTGCGGAGGCAAGAGCCACTGCCAGATTGCAGCACGCAGGGATCGTTCCGGTTTACGACGTAGGCGAAATCGACGCTCGCCCCTACTTTGCGATGCAATACATCCAAGGCCGGACGCTCCAAGAACTCATCAATACCAATTCGATCGATGAACGGCAGTCGGTTCGCATCGTTGCCATGATCGCCGAAGCCGTCGACTTTGCCCATCAAAATGGAATCGTGCATAGGGATATCAAGCCGTCGAATATCCTCGTGGATTCCAATGGCATCGCAAGGCTCACCGACTTTGGGTTGGCCAAGCATACCGATGCAGGCGAATCGCTTACTCGCACCGGTGTGGTGTTAGGCACCCCCAGTTACATGAGCCCAGAACAAGCAAGTGGCCGCATGGGCAATATCAGTCCCGCGTCGGATGTCTATAGTTTGGGCTCTGTTCTCTACCATGCACTTACCGGTAGACCTCCTTTCGTCGCCAAGACGACCATGGACATGCTCTTGCAAGTCATGGAACAAGATCCGCCCAGCGCGAGGTTGCTCAATCCGAAAATCGATCGCGACTTGGAAATGGTATTGGTTCGATGTTTGCAAAAACCACCGGATTTGAGGTACCCCAGCGCTGCAAAACTCGCATCGGATCTAAACGCCTATTTGAAGGACGAACCGATTTCTGCAAGATCGGGCCAGTTTGCCCAGGTCGTCGCTCGATGGTTTCGAGAGACGCATCATGCGCCTGTGCTAGAGAACTGGGGATTGCTCTGGATGTGGCACTCTTTGGTGCTGGTTATCGCAAGCGTGCTTACCGAGCTTTTGCAATGGAGTCATGCGGGAGTCGTTTCTTATCCGCTCCTTTGGACTGTAGGGCTAGGAGCTTGGGCTGCGGTTTTCTGGGCACTTCGTCGACGCATGGGCCCGGTAACTTTCGTCGAGCGGCAAATCGCCCACGTATGGGGTGCTGCGATGATCGGAATTGCCGCCTTATTCCCAGTCGAATGGGCATTGGGCTTGGCACCCCTTACGCTCACGCCTTTGCTTGCAGTCATCACAGGGATGATGTTTTTTATCAAAGCCGGCATCTTGAGCGGGGTCTTTTATATCCAAGCAGTAAGTTTGTTTGTGGCCGGTGCAGCCATGCTGGCTTGGCCACAGATAGCGCACCTGATTTTTGCCGTGGTCGCTGGGTTGTGCTTCTTTATCCCAGGGCTCAAGTACTATCGGTTGCGAAAGTCGCTACAGGCGAAAGATTCGAAGTAGTCAATCAGCGGTTACCAAACGCAGAGAGCCCTGATCTTTCGACCAAGGCCCTCTGGGTTGATTCGGAGTTAACCGCTCGACTTACTTGTGGGTGAAGTCGAGGTACCACAGTCCGTCATCCCACTCCAAGGAAACTCGTCGCCATCCGAGTGGAACTTGAGGATATGGATAGAACGGTCCGATGTATGGCCATGCTGAGGCCGAGTATTGCTTGGGATAAGTCACAGCGGCGTAATTTGGATACGCTGCATAACTTGGCCATGCATAGCTTGGCATGTAGGGCTGATCGTAGCGAGCAACCCCTCCACCATAGCTTGGTCCACCTTGCATCGGCATGGGGGCTTGTGGAGCCATGACGTTGCCGGTGTAAGGACCACCGACAGCACCACCATTGACGGTGCTAGGTGCGAAGGGTCGTGGAGCAGCACCGGTGACTGCAGGTGCAGCCATCCCAGGAACTCCCGCCGTTACGCCAGGGATCGATGGTACACCGGGGATTCCAGGAACGCCGGGGATATCGGGAACACCAGGAATCTGAACGCTTGCGGGTAAGACTTGATTGACGGTTACTTCATCCACAACACGTTGTACGCCAGAGACGTACTGTGCAGTCTTGAGAACCATTGCTTTTTGCTCAGGATTCGAAACGTATCCTCGAACCCAAACTTCGCCGTCGACGGTCGAAACATCTAGGTCAAAGCCTTTGAGCGAGCCGTTTTTCTTGGCTGCTCCAAGCTTGCTAAGGATTTCAGAGGTGATCGCTGCATCGACCGAAGCTTCGGCGACCGGCATGGCCTTGCTGGCTGCTGGTGCCTCTTCAGAAACATCGGTTAGGAGTGCAGGACTACCATTTGCAGATGCTGGTACAACTGCAGCGGAAGCCTCTTCGACTGCAGAGGGAACCTCAGCAGCGACACTCACCTTGCAGTCGACCGACTTGACACCCTCGGTCTTGCGAGCGGCGACCAAGACTTCATCGAGTTGTTTTTGATTTGCAGCCGCACCCGAGACGGTTACATTGCCGTTCTCGACAGTCAGATCCACATCAAAACCTTTGAGGTCGATCTGGGCCTTCTTCACAGTAGCGATAATGGCATCGGCGATCTCGCGATCCCCACCAAACGCCGTCCAGGGAGCACCGGCGATCAGCGAGGCAATCGCCATGCCCAAAAAGAATCGTCGCATGGATATCCTCCTACGATATGTTATGCGGGAACAACGGCGCTTTGGAGCCATTCACTCAGAACCTCGGCACCTGCAAACCGATCGGCTAGAAG
>JBJSXX010000150.1:0-4104 GCA_046086605.1 Pirellula sp.
CCTTAACATCTTTGGATCTTTACGATAATGAAATTCAACATGAGGGAGCAATGGCATTTGCTGATGTGCTGAAGGTCAACTCTACCTTGAAATCTTTGCATCTTCAATGGACTGACTTCTTAGCAGACGGAGCAAATGCAATTGCTAATGCTCTGAAAGTCAACTCTTCTTTAATATACATGAAGCTTTACATTTACTCAATTCACAATGAGGGAGCAATTGCAATTGCTTCTGCATTGAAGGTCAATTCTTCCTTAACATCCTTGAATCTTTACAATAACTTAATTCAACAAGAGCCCATGGATACTCCCTTGGCATTATTGGATTTGAGCCAAAATGACCGCTCCTGCCAAGTAGTCTCGATAGCGATCAAGAACCAGACCGCTAATGGACACTGATGAACGCTGATAAGCAGCCTCTTAGGGAACGGATTGGAAACTCGGGCTTGGCTCGAAGTAGTCGCTCCCATCAGTGCTCATGAGTGTTCATCAATGGTTTAAAACAGGACCGCTGATGGACACTGATGAACGCTGATAAGCAGCCTCGAAGGGAACGGATCGCAAATCGGGCTTGGCTCCAAGCGACCGCTCCCATCAGCGTTCATGAGTGTTCATCAGTGGTTCAAAACCAGACCGCTGATAGACACTGATGAACGCTGATAAGCAGCCTCGAAGGGAACGGATCGTAGCTCGGTCTTGGCTCCTAGCGACCGCTCCCATCAGTGTTCATGAGTGTTCATCAGTGGTTTAAAACCGGACCGCTGATGGACACTGATGAACTCTGATAAACAGCGACGAAGGGAGTGGATCGTAGCTCGGGCTTGGCTCCAAGCGACCGCTCACATCAGCCTCCATGAGTGGACGACATCCATGACGGAGGGCGTTTTTCGAGAAAGGCTCGAAGCCCCTCTTGAGCCTCAGGACTGTTACGAGCTTTGAGATGATCCTTGATCGATGTGTGAGATTCATGCCCATTGGACTTGCTTGCATCAAACGCGCGATGCATGAGTTCCTTAGTGTCGATGATCGTTTGAGGCCCACCGGCCAGGACGCCTTGGGCAAGCTCCATGGCAACATCAAGTAGTTTTTCCGAGGGCACGATCCGCTGAAACAAACCGATCTGCTGGGCACGCTGAGCATCGATCGGATTGCCCACCAAGAAAAGTTCCGCAAGGTCTCCCTCACGAACCTTAGTCTGCAACACATCGGTGATCAAAGCAGGCAATAGCCCTCGACGAGCCTCAGGGAACCCGATTTGCAGATCGTTTGCACCGATGGCCATATCGCAAGCCGCAACGACTCCCGCTCCCCCCGCATAAGCTCCACCGTGAACCGCAGCGATCGTAACGATCGGAGAGTATCGCAAGGCATGAAGCGTACTTGCGACACACTCTGCAGACTCCTCTACTAGCTCGCTCTTGGAAGCTTCGGCAAGATCAAGCCCGGCGCAAAACACCGGGCCGGCACCTCGCAGGATCACCACGCGAGCTTCGCGCTGCTCGGACAGTTCTTTCATTCTTGCAACAAGCGATCGCATCATCGCGATCGAAAGTGCATTGCGGCGCTCTGGGCGATTGAAGGTCAGTACAACGACCCCTGTGCGAGGCGATTCTTCCAAGATGCTCTGTGTCATCGATGACTCCGGCAGCTAGCTAACGAATTGCGATTCAATGTTTAGATATGTCGATCGATCGTTCGAGGATCCAACGGGATTCCGCTAACTTCGATCTCCGAGATCAGGTCTTGGTAGAGTTTCGAACTCGGATCCATGACCTTGCGTCCAATCTCTGCCCACAGATGATAGAGCTCCGGGGTCGGCGACTTACGGTTGAGCTGTAAGTCGGCTTCGAGATCCAGTGCCTGAGCAACCAAAGCGTAGTCGCGATCGGATTTGTCCAACGCGATCGCATAGACAAGCGACGCGCACGAGTAACACAACTGGTCAAAAATCCCGCCGTCATCGCCAAGCAGATAGCTTTGCTCGATAAACTTCTTTTGGTACCAAGCGATGATCCAAAGTATTCGGCGCCCAAGAACACGGTTCCTCTTGAACCCTTTTCGAATCCAACGGCTCTTTTCGGGGGTCAAGTTTCGGATGCCATCGAGTTTCCCTGGCCATGGGTTTAGGGAGCCAAGAACCGATTTGGCGATGTACCAACCGAATGCCGCTTTTTGTGTTAAGCCAAACTTTCCGTTCGCTTCGGCCACTCCTATTGGCTCAAGGTAATCGGTTCGCAAACTGCGCGTCATCGCGTTGGGTGCACCGACATCGGCCAACACAGGATTAGGACCTTCATAGACCGTCGCAATGGTGAACTCATGCATGTTCTCGCCAATGTAGTTCTCGATCCAGTCGGCATGATCCCCTGACGCGTTCTGAGCCGTTTGGCGAACATGAGCTCGTCGCTCGTCGACATGCACCGACCGACCACCTTGGATTTGGTAGCAGTGGATCGCGGTTTGAAGCAACGCCTTGGTCGCATAGACTTTGGCGATCATCCCCATCGTTTCATCACGCACGCCATTGGCTGCCAAACGAAAGCAAACGTCCCCCAAAACACGGCTGGCTAAAGCATGGCAAATTGCTTGGCCAAACCAAGTCTGGATGCGTGGAGATTGGCCGATCGGCTTGCCGAACGTGCTTCGAAAAGCAACCCATCCACCAGGAGACTTTTTGGAACTCTCCGATTCGGATTGCGCCAATGGATCTTGAATCAATTGGGCAAGCAGTCGAAAAATCTTCGCGGCACTGTTGACGCAAATGCCACCACGGCCCTTCGCCAGTGAACTAAACGCTTGCGCTAAGCCTTTGCCCGGAGGTCCCAGCAACGCCGAAGCTGGAATCGGGTAATCGATCAACCGGAATCTTGCATTCCACAGATAGTCGAACGAAGTCAACCGATTTCGGATCATTCGAAAATGTTCGTTGTCGGATTTAGGTACTTCGAAAATCATCATGGCCGAATCGCGACCCTTAGGCAGATTCTCACCTTCGAGCTTGAGCACCAGAATGCAAATGCCACCGTAGATCACGTTGGTGATCGGCCACTTGACACCCGAGACCAAGTACTCGTCCCCCCGACGTCTCGCGGTTAGCGAAAGTTTGCTAGGGTCGGCACCGACCCCAGGCTCGGTCAGTGCAAAGGATCCAAGCAGCTCACCCCGCGCCATCTTGGGCAGGTAGTACTTTTTCTGCTCTGGGGTTCCAAAATCGAGCAAAGGTGTCACAGGCCCGAGGAAATTATGAACCTCGAACATCACCGCCAAATCAGGATGTATGAGTGTCAGTGCGCGAAGGAGCGGACCGAGATCTCCAAGCTTTGCTCCAGCACCTTCGTATTCCTTAGGAATCGCAAGTCCGAAAAATCCAAGCTTAGCCAATCCTGAAATCGTATCGTCATGAAAGAGCATCTTGCGATGGTCAAGAAGAGTACCGGCCTTCTTTCTCGCAAGAAGAAATTCCAGCGACTCGGCCATGATCTTCGCGACTTCTTGCGACGGACGAAACACCCCTGGATCGAGCTCCGTAGCCCGGGCCGAGCCGAACAAGGTCGTAAGCGTCGGGGCTTCTCCAGAAAACTGTTTTTCAGCCGATCGGTCGGCATCATCGAGGGTCGCCAACGAGGCGATTTCCTCAGCCGTTTTGCCCGCTTGAGCCAAGATCATGGCCAGGGCATCGTTGGCGGAACTCGACGGCATGGCGTCTTGAGTTTGACGAGATTCGGGTATTTTCGTGGGTGTTTCTAGATCTTGTGCCATGTTTCGATACCGTTTGAGAGGGTGCGGTAAATCCTGTCCAAAACGCGGGAATGCCAGTATAAGGCAAACAGATAGCAGGGCAATCGGCCGCCTGTATAAGTGTAGGTTGTTGGGAAGCCGGATTACTTTGGCAAGTCAGAAATGATCCGCCAGATTGCCTTCCAGGAGTCTTGATCCTCAGGCGGCCTCGTTTAACCCGCAGCCAACGGCGAGGAATTTGAATAAGCCCCCGGGGACCCTAGCGTCTGGTGCCCATTAGATTCGTTTGCCCCGCGCTATCATAGCCCAGGGCTGCGCTACGCTCTGCCCTGGGCTATCTCAGTATGCCCCGTTGGGGCAGATGCCG
>JBJSXX010000151.1:0-32318 GCA_046086605.1 Pirellula sp.
CCGAGCTACGCGGTAAGCGAATAGTTGCTCGATGAGAAATTTCAAGCAGAAAAGCACTGGCTGAAAGCCCGTGCTACGCTGGGGAGGTTAGCGACACGGGACAAAATTATCTCACGGATGCTGAAAATCTGGGCCTTCGGCTGTTCCTTAAGCAGAATTTCTAGCTAGTCTGGAAGGATATTTTGAGCGTCTGCTCGTTCTCCTTACGTGCCCATCTTCTACTCGCTGTATCGGGGATTTTCATACCCATGATTCGCTTCAAACGCATCGCTGCTATCGTCCTGTTCTCCTGGCTTGCCCAAACATCTTCTCTCCTCGCAGAGTACCAGGATAAACCGCAAGAACCCGCCACGAATGAACCCGCACCCACCGAAACGAAAGTACAAGACCCTAAGCCCGTCGCGGAAACCGAAAAAAGACTCGAAGCGATCGAAAAACTCCTCGAACAAGTATCCGGAGAGCTGAAGGCTCGGAAGGACGCTGAATCTGCCAAAAAAACCGAGGAACTCAAAAAGCCAGACGAGAAGAAACCCGAAGCTCCTGCCGACGTCGTGGCAACTCCACGCCCTCGCACTGAACGCCAGTCCCCCCCACGCTTACCCCCAAGCGTCAAACTCGAACCCTCTTGGCTCGATGAAATCAAATGGCGCTCCATCGGCCCTGCAAATATGTCTGGCCGAATCACCGATATCGCAGTTCATGAAAAGGACACCTCGCTCTGGTGGATCGCTACAGCCTCGGGTGGATTGCTCAAATCGACCAACCACGGAGGCTCATTTCAACATCAATTCGATCGCGAAAAGGTTGTCTCGATCGGAAGCATCGCAACCGACCCAAACAACAAAGATGTCCTTTGGGTTGGAACCGGAGAGATCAATCCTCGCAACTCTGTATCCTACGGAAACGGTGTTTACAAAACTGTTGACGGCGGCAAAACCTTTCAACACCTTGGCCTGGATCGTTCCTACCAAATCGCTCGAATCCTAGTCGACCCCAAGAATCCAGATACCGTTTACGTCGGTGCCGCAGGTCGACTCTATGGAAGCAACCCCGAGCGTGGTGTCTACAAAACCACCGACGGCGGGAAGACTTGGCAACAAATCCTTTTTGTCGATGACCAAACCGGTGTGATCGACATGGTGATGAGTCCCACGGATCCAAACACCATCGTCGTTGCGATGTGGGACCGTCTGCGCGATGGATTCGATAGCTGGCCCGGTACAGTTCCTAAGCCAGATGGGGTCGATGGTTACGACCCTATTCGAAAATGGGGTAAAGGTGGCGGAATCTTCCGTACCACCGATGGCGGTGCGAACTGGAAGAAAATCTCTCAAGGGTTACCGCCAGGAATGACCGGGCGTATCGGTTTGGATTGGCAACAACATTCGCCAAACGCTCTCTATGCAATCATCGATTGTGAGGATATCGGAAAAGGACCCCCAGCCTTTGCAGCTTATCTGGGACTCGTCGGAAACAACGTCGATTCTAAATCGATCGTCACTCAAGTGATGACCGATAGCCCCGCAGCAAAAGCCGGACTCTTATCAGGCGATCACATCGTATCGGTCGACGGCAACACGATCACGCAGTTCGATCAGTTGCTCGAAACCTTGCGAAAGAAGAAAGTCGGCCAGCGCGTTAGCATCGTGGCCAAACGCGGTGAAGAAGAAAAGACTTATGATATCCTGCTAACGGGGCGTCCAGGCACCAGTGCGCAAGCCACTACGGTCTCCTTAGGATTGCAAGGCGAGGATAAAGACGAAAAGATCATCGTTCAAAGAGTTTCAGTAGGAGGCTCTGCCGCCAAAGCCGGGATCAAGATTGGGGATGTGATCACCAAGGTCGATGGCAAAGCTCCCGGTCCTTTCCAAGCACTCAATGAAAGCACGCAGAAAAAGTCCGAAGGGGACAAAGTCCAACTTGAAATTCAGCGCGGTGAAGAAAAACTCGATGTGACGGTGGTTCTCGAAGCCCGCGTAGGGCGAGGTGGCGGTTTCCAGACGCCTGCCCAAAGCAATGTATTCATGGGTATCCAAGGTGAGGATGCAACCGGTGGCGGAGCGAACCTGACCTCGATCACCGAGGCTGGCCCGGCTGAGAAAGCTGGACTCAAGTCGGGCGATATCGTCACCCAAATCGATGGAAAAGAAATCGCGGGTTACGATGCACTGGTCGCTGAAATCCGCACGCACAAGCCCGACGATAAACTCAAGGTGAAGGTCAAGCGAGGTGACCAAAGTGTCGAGGTCGAAGTTACCCTCGCCGATCGTCTCTCGGGTGGATCTGCCGTCCGCCCTTACACCTACTCCTATTTTGGCCAATCGCCAAATATTCAGGATCAGCAAGGGTCCGATGGTTACAAGTACGGAGGTGTTTATAAATCCACCGATGGCGGGGAAACTTGGCAAAGGATCAATTCGCTCAACACGCGTCCGATGTACTTTAGTGTTGTGAAAGTCGATCCAAGCGACACGAACCATTTGTATGTGCTGGGTGTCGCTCAGCATCAGTCGAAAGACGGTGGAGCGATCTTCACCGAAGACTTTGGACGCCGGGTTCATGCCGATGGTCACGACCTCTGGATCGATCCAAATGACGGTCGACATATGATCATCGGATGCGACGGTGGTGTCTATGTCACTCACGACCGAGGCACCACGTGGGATCATATCAATACCGCTGCGATCGGTCAGTTCTATCACGTTGCGATCAGCCCCAAACAACCTTATTGGGTCGCTGGTGGGTTGCAAGACAACGGGTCTTGGGCAGGTCCTGCGATCAGTCGATCAGGTGGAGCGGTCAACGAAGATTGGGTCAATCTCAATGGAGGCGACGGTTTCGTATGCCGCGTTGATCCAAGCGACCCGGATCTGTTCTATGCCGAAAGTCAAAACGGAGTGATTGTCCGCCGGAACCTGCGAACAGGCGAAAGGGGTTCCATAAGACCCGCACGCGTCGATGGACTGAACTACCGCTTCAATTGGAACACCCCGTTTATCCTTTCGAGCCACAACACAAAGATTTTTTATACCGCAGGTAATTACGTCTTTCGATCGTTGGATCGCGGTAATGATTTAAGGCCCATATCGCCCGAGATCACTCTTACCCCGCGCGGTTCTGCAACGGCTCTTTCGGAGTCGCCAAGGGACCCGAACTTACTGTACGTCGGGTCTGACGATGGGGCTCTTTGGGTCACACGCGATGGCGGTAGTACTTGGAAAAACATCACCGCCAATCTCAAGTCACCCGGTCCACGCTACGTAGCGACGATCGAAGCCTCCAGGCACTTCAAGGGTCGAGTCTATGTCTGTCTCGATGGACACCGCTCCGATGACGATAACCCTTACGTTTTTGTGTCCGAAGATTTCGGCGAAACCTTCAACCCCCTTCACGCTGGATTGCCATGGGGATCGACCCGATGTTTGCGCGAAGACTTGGTCAATCCGAATTTGTTGTTCCTCGGAACCGAATTCGCCTTCTGGGTTTCCATCGATCGAGGACAGAATTGGACTCAATTCAATCAGAACCTGCCCACCGTGGCGATCCATGAAGTTGCGATCCATCCTGAAAATGGTGAGATCGTCGTTGCAACGCATGGACGAAGTCTTTGGGCTTGCGATGTTAGTGGTCTGAGGCAACTCAAGCCCGATAATATCGGCAAAGAGATTGCGTTTTTTGACCCCGTCGATGTAACTCGCTGGCGAAGTGATCCAGGCCGTGGCGGTACCAATCGCAGTTTCGCTGGACAGAATCCTTCGTCTGGAGCGAAGTTGTGGTATGCGCTTCCAAACAAGGCCGAGAAGGTAGTTGCCAGGATCGAGAATATCGACGGCGAACTAATCAATGAAGTGACTGCAAAGGCCGAACCAGGCTTGCACGTGATCAGTTGGGATTTGACCCAGACCAATCGCGATCAGGGACGCGGACCTGGCGGCACTGCAGGCGCCGCCAATCAAGCCAGTGGCGCTCAGGCCGGTGGCCCAGGTTCTGGCGGACAAGCTGCCGGTGGAGGTGATCGAGCTGGTCGTCAGCGCCGTGGACGTGGCGATAATCCTCCCGAGGGCACCAATGCCCCATCCGACGAATCCGCACCAGCAACCAACCCAACTCCACCAGCCCAAGAAGAGTCGGATGCCGAAGGTCAGCAACCATCGACGCCAGCTGAGGAGTCACAACCTCAGGCAACTCCTCGGCCGCAAGGGCAAAGACCTCCAGGCGCCCCAGGTGCTTCAGGCACTCCAGGTGCAGCGGGAACTCGACCTCCACAAGGGTTCCAAGGGTTCCGAGGTGCACGCCCGGTCCCCAACGGAGTTTACCGAGTGCAGTTGGTCGTCGATGGCAAGGTGATCAAGAGTCAATCGATCACTGTGAGTCGTGATCCGAATCTGCCTGAGAATGCGGTAGCCGACGAGCTATATGAGTTAAAGATTTTGTTGGACAAGCAGGCCAAGGAGGATAAGTATCAAAACAAATCCAATGGTCGAGGAAACTACGGTGACGATTGATCGACGCGTAAAGGGTTTCACTCTCGTCGAACTGTTGGTTTCGATTGCAATCCTTGGGATATTGATTGCCCTATTGCTGCCATCGATTCAGGGTGCTCGCGAGGGTGCAAGACGCCTGCAATGCTCGAACAACCTGCGACAGATGGGAATCGCGCTTCATAACCATGTCGATGCGAGGAAGACTTTTCCCGCATCGGGTTGGACGATCGCTTCGCCTCAGAATCCCTCGGGAGCTTATCTGGGTTGGCAAGCTGCGATGTTGGTTCATTTAGAGCAGAGTCAAGTTGCACTCGGATACGATCGTAACAAGCATTGGTGGGCCGATAGCAATCTGCTTATTGGTCGCATTCCGATATCGGTCTATCAGTGCCCTTCGGTGCCGCTTACCGAGCGTCCGCGAAGTCTTGTCGCCAAACCGCCTCGGCCTGCTTTGGTGTTGGACAGTCCGCTCGGTGCAACCGACTATGCGGCGATCATGGGAGTTCGTGCACTTATCGCACCGCAGGCTTATTTATCGACGGAGGCTACGCGTTCGGTAATGTTTCGGAATTCAGCGACGCGGTTTGCTGATATCACCGATGGTACTTCGCAAACAGTCATGGTTGTCGAGAGTTCGGCTAGGCCGGCTGTCTTTCGTCAATCAATGCTCGTGCGCGATGTTGGGAACGACCAGGGCAATGGATGGGTAGATAGCGAGGGTGGTTTTAGTTTGGATGGATCCGATGCGAGTGGAACTCGATTGGGCCAGGGTCCGAGCATCAGCCCTTATGCGATGAACCGTACCAACGAAAACGAGCCTTACAGCTTCCATCCAGGCGGGGGGCATTTCTTGTATGCCGATGGACACATCGAATTCACGAGTGATTCGATCGCTTTGCCGATCGCAGCAGCACTCATTACACGTGCAGCGAGCGATTGAGTGTTGGTGCGTGAGTTTGAGGAGGGCAAAAAGATAGGAGGGCAAAAAGATAGGAGAGAGCGGAATTGCTGGTAATTGGGAGATAAGGGGGGGGCCACTGTTTCCTATAGTTCGATACTTATTGCCAGACGCGGTGAGAGCCCCTACGCTAATTCAGAGGGTTTGTACGAGGACTTGAGACGTTGCTGAAAGCTTTTGAGCCCTCAAACCTCCCAAGATGATTCGTTTCGATCGCAATTCAGAAATTTTAATCCACTGTTTTCATTTAAGCGAGGTTCATCGAATGAGTTCCGAAGTTGGAATTCCTGGAATCGTGAGAGATGGGGTCGTGGTTCCGCAAACGAATCATCGTATTCCCGAGGGGGCTCACGTAGAGATACGTCTTGACCCAGGTGAAATCCCACCGACGTTGAAGGCGGAAATCGAGGCTTGGGACAAAGCCAGCGACGAGGCCTGGAGTTGGATTGAGACAATGGAATCGGAACCCCAATGAAAGCGGGCGATATCCATTGGGTTGAATTACCAGATGCTAGTGGTCGTGAGCAATCGGGTCGTAGGCCCGCGGTTATCATGCAGGATGACGTTTACGCATTCAGTCTTCCGACGACCGTCATTATTCCGCTCAGCAGTGCAATGGGTGCCCTGCGGTTCCCGGGGACAACGCTAATTAAAGCGACCGCGTTCACCGGACTTAGGAATGATTCTGTAGCGTTGGCGTTTCAGATCCGAGCAGTCGATCGCAGTCGCATTAAGCAACACATCGGTGCGGTTTCGCTCACTGAACTTGAGCATATCCAAGGAGAACTCCGGAAGCTATTTGGGCATTAGTTGTTATTGCCCAGAAAGATCCATTGCTTCTCCGCATTCGATCGGTAGTCTACCTGCTGTGCAAGTTCAAATCGAGGCTTGGGTTCTAGCTCCATGATCCACGCAAATCTGCTTATTCAAAATACCGAAGCGGCTTTCGAGCATTTGAAGTGTTGTCGGCTATGTGAGCATCGGTGTGGGAACGATCGGACTCAAGGGCACAAGGGCAAATGCCATGCGCTTGCCAAGGTGAGAGTCTTTCGCCATCGGGTTGAATGGGGCGAGGAGCCTGAGTTGGTGCCATCGCACCTTTTCTATACATCTGGTTGCGACTTGCGCTGCAAATTTTGTATCGCGGAACAGAATGCTTTCAATCCCCAACTCGGAACTCTTCTTACCAACGAATTTCTGCGGACCTCGATCGCATGGGGACGTAGCCAAGGAGCGAAGAACATTCAATGGGTCGGAGGCGAGCCAACGATCCACTTGCCTGGGATTCTCCAGGCCATGCAGCAAATCGATGATCTGCCGGATGTCGTCTGGAAGTCCGATTTCTACGCGACCCCCGAAGCGTTGGATCTGCTCGAAGGGGTTGCCAAGTACTATGTAGCCGATTTCAAATTCGGAAATAACTCCTGTGCCACCCAAATCGCAGGGGTTCCACACTACGTCGAGACCGTCGCAAGGAATCTCAAGTATGTTTCCAATCGTGGCATTTTGATCATCCGTCACTTGCTACTGCCCAGTCACTTCGACTGCTGCTATGTACCCTTGGTAGACTGGATTGCCGAGCATTTGCCTGACGTGCGATTTAGCCTTCGAGACGGCTATTTGCCCAAATGGCAAGCGAAGAACCATCCAACGCTGAATGCTTTGGTCTCGGAAAAAGAGAGCAAGATGGCCAGAAACCTTGCTATCGCTAAGGGCCTGCGACTTGTTTAAGCTGCTTTCGCATGCCAAACTAATCCGAAAGCGACCTAGATGGAGAGATTGCTAATGGATGCTCATGACGAAACGTCGATCACAGACCTAGAAATCATGCCTGACGGGCGAATTTTCGTCTTTGGTGCATCGAGTTCGATTCTGGAAATCCTAGCGGAACTTCAGTCTTCGAAAGATAGTCCTGTTTCGGCTCGACTCCAGGGTCAAGTGTCCGAACAAGTGTCAACGAATGTTTCCGGAAATGCCAACTGCTCAGGATCCATCGATGGAACCGAAAACTGATTCGCAAGCCCCTAGTGGATCATCGAAAGATAAGGTCCTTACGGCTACCCAAGAGATCGATGTCCTAATCCGTGCTCGATATCCGATCATCTATGTTTCTACTTGGGAAGAAGAGCGGGTTGAACAAAGCCTTCGTCAGATCGCTGCAGCTCGTAAAAAGCAATTATTCACCTGGACCATTACTCAAGGCCTCATCAAAGTTGGGAGCGAACCGAGGCCCGGAAAAAACACTTCGGGAAACACTATGGATCCCTTGGTGGCGCTCGAGCAAGTCATCCAGCATGTCGAGCCGTCGATTTATATGTTCAAGGATTTTCATCGCTTCACTTGCGATGAACGATGCAACTTAACGATCATCCGTAAGCTTCGCGATGTCGCTTATCAGATACGCGACAGCTACAAGTCGATCATCATCACATCTCCGATGGTCAAGATTGCTCCAGAGCTCTCGAAGGATATTACGCTCGTCGAGTTCGGACTCCCCGAGACTCGGGATTTTGGAAAATTGCTCGACCGCATCGTCGAAGAGGTCAAAGACAACCCCAAGGTCAAGATCGATCTTAATCCGGTCGCCAAAGAGCAGTTGCTCCAAGCTGCACGCGGACTGACGCTGAAAGAAGCGGAGAATGTTTTTGCAAAAACGCTCGTTACGGATAATCAACTGACGGCCGATGACATCGACATGGTCTTTAGCGAGAAACGTCAGATCATCAAAAAAGATGGGCTGCTCGAATACTGCGACACCGTCGAGGACATTTCAGCAGTGGCGGGACTTGAAAACCTAAAACTGTGGCTTGGCAAACGTAGCGTTGCATTTACCGACAAGGCCAAACAGTTTGGGCTCATGCCTCCCCGCGGTGTACTGCTCTTGGGTGTACAAGGTTGCGGAAAGAGTCTATGCGCCAAGGCCGCCGCAAGTTTGTGGCATGTCCCGCTCCTGAGATTCGATCTTGGGCGAATGTTCAGCAGTTTGGTTGGTTCGAGCGAAGAGAATGTTCGCAGGGCAATTCAAGTCGCAGAGAGCGTCTCACCGGCTATTCTATGGATCGATGAAATCGACAAGGCGTTTGCGGGAGCCACATCTTCTGCCGGGAGCGACGGTGGAACCTCATCTCGCGTCTTTGGCTCTTTGCTCACTTGGCTATCGGAAAAGAAATCATCGGTATTTGTCATCGCGACGGCAAACGATATCAGCCAATTGCCACCGGAACTGCTACGAAAAGGCCGACTCGACGAGATTTTCTTTGTCGACCTTCCCGACCATTCGGAGCGGAAAGAAATCTTCGCGATCCACCTGAAGAAAAGGGACAGGGATCCTACCAAGTTCGACCTTGCTCGCCTAAGCGACCTGACTGCCGGTTTCAATGGAGCTGAAATTGAGGAAGCCATCGTCTCGGCGATGTTTGATGAGTTTAGCGGCCAAGTCGCGATGGATACGAAACTACTTGAAACCAACGTGCGTGAAACGGTACCTTTGTCGAAAACGATGCATGAGGAGTTGTCGAGGTTGCGAGAATGGTCACAAGGACGGGCAAGGCCTGCAAGCAAATCCGCAACGATCGACACTCAGAACTTCTCTCGTCGTAAAATTGAACTGTAAAGTCGAACGGTCAAATGAATCATCCAACTTATCAACGCGATCGCGAGTCAAAGACCCAAAGGAGCATCTAATGAGTACCGTATTGGTCGTCGCCCCAATTGTTGTGGCCAATTGGTCGGTCATCACCGCTGCGGTATCGGCGGCAATTGCCACGACCGGATTTACAGCCATCCAGCACTCGGCATCGGAACTTCGCTCCCAGGCGAAGGCGAAGACCCGAGAGATGATCGAGGTAGACGATAGCGAAGTCCTTGATGATTCGCTTGGAACCGATGAGTCGATTGTTGTCGAGCGTGATGGTATCACCGCAACGTTCAAAAGAGATTCAAACGGTGCGCTGCAACTGTGCATGGAAGGTCAACAGGTAACAAAATCCCAGCTCCGGGCCATCGGCGAGGAGCTTCTCGGGCGTGTCACTCAGCAATATGCCTATCACCGAATTGTTTCTGAACTGAAGAACCGAGGACTCACGATCGTCGATGAAGAGATGACCGAGAACGAGTCGGTCAAAATCCGAGTCCGCAACTGGTGATCTATCCCTCCCTCTGGAGAATCCTTCAAAATGTCTCAGGAAGAAATTGAAATCGAAGTCGACAAACACGGGCGTGTGACGATTCGTACGCTAGGTATCAAAGGAAAAAGATGCCTGGATGTTGCCGAAGCCTTGGCCGATATCATTGGAAAGGAGCAAGAGCGTACGATTACGTCCGAGTTCTACGAGAGTGAAATCCATGTTCAGAATCGGATTGAGATCCGTAAGCAAAACTAGGTAGCAACTGATGGTTAGGACTCACTGATGCAGTGCCCAAGCTGTGAATTCAACAATATGCCAGGGGCCAAACGCTGCGCAAGATGCCAGGCGAGTCTGTCTCTCGATTCGGTAAGCGTTCTGCCACCGCGTGCTAGCCGTCGAGACAAAGCGATCCCAAGTCGGCTTCGATCCACACTTACACGTATGTGGCTAGGCACTGCAGACACAGCGAGTCAAGGGCTTGGTTTGGATCGATCGAGGGTTCATTTTCAAGGGTCGTTCGTCGACTGGCTATCGTTGTGTTTCGGTGGTCTGTATCAGTTCATGCATGGCGAGTCTTTAAGACGTTGGTGGTTTGGTGCTTGGATCCTGCTTGGATTGGCCAGTCTGGCTTTGATCCCTTCGACTCTTGCAAGCGTATGCCTGGGACTCTTTTTTTCCGTCCACTTGATTTCAATTGCCGATGTCTTTTTTAGACAGAATGAGCCGTGGGAGACCCGCATCCGTTTTATCGGTTTAACTCTACTTGCCTTAGGGGCTCTTTACTTTAGCCTCTTTCGATCCATAGGCCAATTCATCACTCCGGTGCAGTATTTTGTTCAAACTAGCGATCTAGTACCTGGAGATACCCTTTGGTACTTTGACACAAATAGCACCAAGCCAGGAGACTTGGTCGTCTACGATCTGACTCAGGTCGACATCAGCTATCGTCAGAACGATTATCCCTTTGTTTATCGAGCCAGTGGAGTGCGAATCAATAGGCAAGTAGCCCAGGCGGGCCAAGTTGTATCATGGAAAAACGGAAAACTCTTGGTCGATGGAACAGAGTCTTCTTGGCAACCAGGTAGCTTCATGGCCGATGTCGAGGACTTTGAAGTCATCGTCAATCAAGACTCTGTCTTTGTGACGCCCGAGGGGATCTTAAATGGCTATAACCGTGCTGGACGGGTAGATATTGGCCGATACGGAGTGATTCCCAGGAGGAATGTCATGGGTCGAGTGTTTTTACGATCTTATCCTTGGACATCCATCCGTTGGTACTGAGCGAATTTGAATTACAATGCTGTGGGTCGTTACCATCACTCCAACGACTGTGCGATGCACGACAGAGCAATCAGCGAAGCAAAGGAACTGCCAATTGGCTAGATTTGATAAACTGGAATTCGACGAGGGAGACTCTCTTGATCCGGAAAACCCGTCGGAATTGTCTCTACAGGCCGACTCGACCGAAACGCACTGGCTAAAGATGGCCGAGACGAATCGCCGTGAAGGCAAATACGAAAATGCATTGCGGTTTTATTCAAGAGCACTTGAGATCGACAAGACGATCCTTACGGCCTGGGTCGGCCAAGTCCAAATGTTGATCTTGCTCGAAGAGTACCCGCAAGCCATTACGTGGAGCAAAAAGGCCTTAGAATTATTCCCAAATCACGCCGACTTGATCGCCGCGCAATCCCAAGCTGAATGCAGACGAGGCGACTTGAAACAGAGCAATCTATTGATCGATGGCGCGATGAAAGTTCGCGGCGAATCCGCTTACCAATGGCAGGTACGGGGGGAGTTGATGATCGCGCTCAAGCAGCGCACTGATCGACATTGCTTTGATAAAGCCCAGGTTGCCTCAAGCGATAGCTTGATCCCATTAGAGTCCGCCTTGATTTATTTGCACTATCAGGAATACGCCAAGGGGGCGCAGCGAGCTGCGGTTGCTGCAGAAAAATCACCGGAGATGTATTTCGCGTGGTTTGTGTTGGGGCAGTGTCAGGAGGGGGCTGGCCTGGATCAAGCTGCCGTGCGGAGCTATAAGCAGTGCTGCGACTTGTGTCAGAACCATCAGCAAGCCAAGCAGCGCATCGCGGCGTTAGAGTCTGTAAACTGGAACCCTCTACGTACACTAGGGAAACTCTTTCGTCGAAAGTAAACTCGGAACATCCTGCATAGCGAATCTATATGGCAATCACGATCGAGAAAATCCTTAGCACTGCCCGCAAGCTTGGAGCAAGCGACGTACACCTTGTTGGCGGTATTGCCCCGGCGATGCGGATTCATGGTGAGATTCGGGTTGTCGAGGGTCCACCGATGCAACAAGAGGATCTTAAGGAGATATACGACAAGCTTCTTAATGATCCTCAGAAAGCAACTTTTGAGCGCGAGTGGCAAGTCTGTTTTTCCAGAAGGATCGAGGGTATTGGAAGGTTTCGAATCAGCGTTTATCTGCATGCTGGCTCCCCTGAGTTTTCGATCCGATTGAGCGAAAACCAAGTTCGCACTTCGGAGGAGCTTAAGCTTCCTGAAGCGATCGACGACCTATGCCGCTTGTCCGACGGTCTAATTCTCATTACTGGCCCGACGGGGATGGGGAAGACCACCACGCTCAACTACATCATCAACATGATCAATGCGACTCGTAGGACCAAGATCATTACGATCGAAGACCCCGTCGAATTCGAGCATGTGAATAATCGCAGCATCATCATTCAACAGGAAATGCTTGGCGATGTGAAATCGTATCAAAGTGCACTTAGGCATGTGCTCAGGCAAGACCCCGACGTGATCGTTGTTGGGGAAATGCGCGATTTGGAAACGATGGAAACGGCCCTGATCGCTGCTGAAACCGGGCACTTAGTGATTGCAACTCTACACACTCCCGACTCCATACAGACCATCCAGCGGATCTATAGTGTGTTCCCAGCCGAACAGCAAAACAGCATCACCGTTCAGCTTGCCAACAGCTTACAAGCGATCGTGGCGCAGAAATTGTTGCCGAAGGCAGAAGGCAAGGGATTGATTTTGGCGACGGAGATATGTCTAGCGACTCCCGCGGTTCGAAATCAGGTTCGAGAGCGGAATGTTCATTTGCTTTACAGCGAGATGCAAACGGGTCGCAAGAACAAGATGAATACGATGGATCAATCCCTCTTCGATTTGTATCAACGGGGCGAGATCACTTACGATGTCGCATTATCCAACGCCAGAGAGCCCAACTACATCCGAAGCCAAATCGAAAAGAAACGCTAGGGACGCATTCAATATCTTTCGATTGTCGTCCTTTTCATGGTCCCGAAATTGCAAAATAATCGCTGACCAAATCCAACACTTTTTCTCCTATTTGTGCACAATCAGATTTTGGTTGCTAGACAAATGGCTCTCGTCTCGGTGTTTGAAGAATGGAAACACAGAGGCACAGAGGGCACAGAGAGAGGGGGAAGTCAGTAGTCTCTGGAACTCTGTGCTCTCCGTGACTCCGTGTTTCAAAAGAGGAATTGGGGAAATGGATTTAAACGAACTAAGCCATGCTGTTATCGGGGCTGCTATCGAGGTCCATCGTCGCCTTGGACCTGGACTGCTTGAATCGGCTTATCGAGCTTGCCTTGCCTACGAGCTTCGGACTCGCGGTTTTCGGGTGATCGAAGAACAACCGATCCCAGTTGTCTACGACGAGGTAAAGCTGGAATGTGGTTTTCGCGCTGATTTAATCGTCGACAATGCGATTGT
This sequence comes from Pirellula sp., assembly GCA_046086605.1. Classification (GTDB taxonomy): domain Bacteria; phylum Planctomycetota; class Planctomycetia; order Pirellulales; family Pirellulaceae; genus JBKCUI01. The sequence continues at coordinate 13,302 of JBJSXX010000151.1, forward strand.
GGTCGAGCTGAAAGCCAAGACAACTCTCCACCCTGTGGATGAAGCACAGGTTCTGTCGCATTTGCGGCTTTTAAAGATGAGACTGGGGCTTCTGGTGAATTTCCATGAGGTGAAATTAGTTGATGGGGTCCGAAGGATCATCAACGGATACTGATGGATCGGAAGAAAGGAAACACAGAGGCACAGAGGGCACGGAGAGGAGATGGTCTGCCCTCTTTGAAACTCTGTGCTCTCCGTGACTCGGTGTTTCAAAAAAGGAGTCTGGGAGGGATCGGAAGAAAGGAAACACAGAGGCACAGAGGGCACAGAGAGGAGATGGTCTGCCCTCTTTGAAACTCAGTGCTCTCCGTGACTCCGTGTTTCAAAAGAGGAGTCCAAGACAAACGCTATGCAGATCGTCCATAGGTTTCGGTCAATTCACCGAGCCAATCGGCAAGCGATGGGGTGAGCAAGCCCGGAGGGCATCGCCAAATCCAATTGCCTTGCGTGGTCCCCGGAATGTTCATCCTCGCCTGGCTCCCCAACCCGAGGAGGTCTTGGACGGGAGTGATCGTAAGACTCGCGACCGATCGCCATATTGCTCGTGTCATCGCGCGATGAATCTGATCCGGGGGGCAGTCCAAATAGCGGATCGCATAAGCTTTCTCGCGATCGATTTGATCTTGAGTGCGCGTGCTGGCACCACCCGCGACACTATTGTACCAACCCACTACGGTGTCGTTGTCGTGCGTACCGGTGTAAGCCACACAGTGGGCTGGATAATTATGAGGCAGATCGAGTGCTGATGCCGATGCATCTCCAAAACCAAATTGCAAGATGCGCATACCTGGGAACCCGAACGCGTCTCGCAACTGATGCACCGGCGGGGTGATGAACCCTAAGTCTTCGGCGATCACGGGCAATTCCTGTCCAGGGTGTTTGTTCAACCCGGCAGCGATGGTTTGAAAGAAAACGTGGCGAGGGCCGTCGTGCCATTGACCGATTTTCGCATCCTCGTATTGTGCTGGAATCGCATAGTAGGACTCAAAGCCACGAAAGTGATCGATCCTGATCAAATCGCACAGTTCGAGGACTTTCTGAAAACGTCGAATCCACCACGCGAATCCCGTGTGCTGGTGTTGATCCCATCGGTACAGCGGGTTTCCCCAACGTTGCCCTGCCTCGGAGAAATAGTCCGGTGGCACTCCGGCAACACAGATCGGTCTACCTTGTTCATCGAGCTGAAAAAGATGCTGCTGAGCCCACACATCCGAGCTGTCCATCGAGACAAAGATCGGGATGTCGCCGATGATTCCAATCCCAAGGCTCGATGCATAGTCTCTGAGTTCCCGCCATTGTCGGTCGAATACATACTGGACAAAGGATTCGAAATCGCAAGCTCCCTGAAGCCGCTGACGCCAAGCCGCAAGCGCCTCGGGCTCGCGACGCTGGAGCGCAGGTTCCCAGTGGTGCCATGCTTGTTCGTGATGGAACGTTTTGCAGGCGGTGAACAAGCAGTGTTCATCGAGCCAATCGCGATTGCGATGGCGAAACTCCTCCCAGCCCTGTGTCCAATCGGGCCGCGTTGCAGGTTGCCTGCGAAATGCTAGTCGCAGGAGTTCGAATCGACGAGGAGCAAGCTTCTGAAAGTTCACTTGCTGGAGGTCTTCGGCACTCACTCCGGCATTGGCATAGTCGAGATCCTCTTGCTTGAGCAATCCGTCTCGGACCAAGAGTGCAGGACTGATTAGCCAAGGATTTCCCGCAAAAGACGAAGGTGATTGGTAGGGCGAGTAGCCATAGCCAACAGGCCCCGTCGGTAGGATCTGCCACCATCGCTGGCCGGCTCGATGCAGGAAGCGGAGCAATTCATAAGCTCCCGGGCCGATGTCGCCCGAGCCCATATCTCCGATGCTCCAAGGACCATCGGTTCCGGGCAAGGGCTCTTGGTGGGACACTCCTGGCAATCGCGGGGCAAGCGAAGTGACGTGGATCAGTTGGCCTGCCGCTCTTCGAAACAACGATTCCATCGAATCACCCTCCGTGTCCTTTGTTTAGACTCTAGTCCAAGCTGTCCCAATTAGAAATCGCAATTCCCAGGACTTCTTGGGAAAGGTATTACATCGCGAATATTCGCCATGCCGGTTGTGTACTGAACCATGCGCTCGAGGCCCAGGCCAAAGCCCGCATGGGGGACCGTACCGTATCGACGCAGATCCAAGTACCACCAGTAGTCCTCTTGTTTGAGCCCACAGCCTTCCATCCGCGAGATCAGAACATCGAGCCTCTCTTCGCGCTGCGATCCGCCGATGATCTCGCCGACTCCAGGAACCAAAACGTCCATGGCTGCGACCGTTTTTCCGTCATCGTTAAGCCGCATGTAAAACGACTTAATCTCTTTGGGGTAGTTGTAGAGAATCAGCGGGCCTTGGACATGCTCCTCGGTCAAGAACCGTTCGTGTTCACTTTGCAAATCTGTGCCCCAACTGACGGGGTAATCGAACTTCTTGCCGCTCTTGATGAGCACTTCGACCGCTTCGGTGTAGGTCATGTGGACAAAAGGTTTGTCGAGGACCAACTGCAGGGCTGCAAGTAGGCCCGGTTGAATTCTCTTCTCGAAGAAATCCATGTCCTCGGCGCAGTGTTCGAGCGTTTCACGAATCATGAATTTCAAGTACCGCTCGGCCAGTCCCATGTTGTCGGCCAGTTCATAGAAAGCCGCTTCGGGTTCGATCATCCAGAACTCCGAGAGATGCCTTGAGGTATTGGAGTTCTCGGCACGGAAGGTAGGACCGAAGGTATAGATTTTGCCGAGAGCACAGGCGTAGGTTTCGCCTTCGAGTTGTCCGCTGACGGTCAAATAAGCCGACTTGCCAAAGAAATCCTTGGATGTGTCGACTTTGCCGTTTGCTGTTGGCAAGTTATCCAGCGGTAGCGTCGTCACACGAAACATTTGGCCGGCTCCTTCGCAGTCGCTGGCAGTGATCAGTGGCGTGTGCACTAAAACAAAGCCTTCGTTGTGAAAGAACTCGTGGGTAGCGAAGCTGATCCGATCGCGCACACGAGTGACTGCTCCAAAGGTATTGGTGCGTGGACGAAGGTGGGCCCACTCGCGGAGTTTTTCGAACGTGTGTTGTTTCTTTTGAAGAGGGTAATCCGTAGCGCTGGCAAGCCCCATGACGCGCAAGCTCGATGCGGCCATCTCGGTGGCTTGGCCTTGCCCCTGACTGGCCTTGAGTTCGCCTTCGACAACGACGCTCGAGCCGACGGTCAAAGTCAGCACGTCCGATTCGTAGTTAGGAAGTTTTGAGTCGGCGATGATTTGTAGGTTGCCAAAGGAGCTACCGTCATTGATTTCGATGAAGCTGAAGCCACCTTTGCTATCTCGACGAGTCCGCACCCAGCCTCGCACTTGGACGGTTTGCCCCACCGATTGAGCTTGGCGTGCTCGTTCAACCGAAATCCATGCTATGTTGCTCATTGAATGCTCCAGCGAAATGAATCTGTCTCAAAAACCTGAAAACCCAAAGAGACCGTCTTTCTTGGGCGTATTGTAGCGAATTTGCGATCGTATAGTGAGTCCGAGGGCAGCGATGGAACTTCGAGGCTGACTCGCTTAAACGATCTTTGCGTTGTGCATCGCAAGGGCACAAAACTCGATGTGCTCGTCGAGGTCCACACCGAAAGCCTCTGCACCTCGTTGGATGTCTTCCCGATTCACTGCGGCAGCAAAGCTGAGGTTCTTGAGCTTTTTTCGGACACTCGAGGCCGTAATACCCTCGAGGCGCTGAGGCCGCACCATGGCGCATGCCGTAAGGAAACCGCACAATTCATCGCAGGCATAGAGCCCGTGCTCGAGCCGTGACTGTCGAGGATACTGGTGGCTCAGATAATCCGCATGGGACAAAATCGCTCGAATGATTTGTTCTGAGTACCCCCGCTCCCTGAGTATCGTGCTACCTTGCAAGGGGTGATCTGGGGGATTGGGCCAGCGTTCATAGTCAAAATCGTGGAGTAGGCCGACTGTGCCCCAAAGCTCGGTGTCTTCGCCAAGCCGCTCGGCATAAGCTTGCATGGCCGCTTCGACGGCCAGCATGTGACGTTTCAAGCTGTCGCTTGTGACATGCTCATCGACAAGCTGAAGGTTTGCGTTTCGATCAAGCATCATGGATTCAACGGGTTTGGGTTGGCTTGGTTGCACTATAAGATATTTGGCGAGGCACAACTGTGCCAGCCCGTATGTGGTCGTTGTAGTTCGGGGCAGGAGCCCCGAACTACAACGACTGGAATGGCAAAATCCAAAAGCCCCATTTAACCACAATAACTCCCGAAGAACTAATCTCACGAGAGCCAATACTCTTTCCACCCTCATCCCCCCCGCCCCTTACTCCCGCCAGCGGGAGAAGGGGAGCCAAGCAGGTCACATTCAGCTCAGAGCTCTGGGCTTAATGGGCTTATCTCGTACAGATTTGGCACTTTGGCCCTTCGAGCAAAGCCTAGTAAGTCCTTCATCCCATCCAACGAAAAAAGGTCCTGCGAAATCGTGTTCACAGGACCTTTTCAATTGAGCCAACAGCGAGGTTGTCGAGCTACTTGACCCGCTTGAATTTCAAGCCAGCATTGTCGTCGGTTGCTCCCGGTGGATTCAAAATCCATTCATCGGCGTTAAGGCTCTTGACCGTACCGCCCAAGGATCCTTTATCCGTCGTCTCCATAAGGACCGCTGAACCGTTGGTTCCAAAGTCACCCGCGAGCTCAACGGCTGGCTTGCCAGACTCGGTAGCCTTCCAATTAAACTGCGAGTCTTCGGTGATCGACAGATCGATCGTTGTCGTTCCTGCCACCGCTTGCCACTTGCCAACCAAATCGACTTCTGGCGCCGGCTTAGCGAGCTCTTCGGCTTGGGGCTGACCATCGGTCTTCGGCTCGGCCGTCTTGGCTTCGATCGGCTTGGGATCAAGTGCTTCGAGCATCCGCTTGGCCGTCACGTCTTTAGGTTGATTCTCGACCACAACCTTTAGGGCGCGGATCGCGGAGTCTTTTTGGCCGATGACCAAGTAGTGGTAAGCAAGCACGAAAGCCGAAGCGGGATTCTTTGGATTGGCTTTGCAATACTCTTCGAGTTTGCGAAGCTGAGCCGTGTAATCATCGCTGTTGCCATAGAGGCTGCTCATGGTGGTCCAGTCCATACCAGGTGCAGCAGCAAGCAGCGAGTTCAAAGCCACCGCTGCGCTGGTGTAATCACCGAGTGCAAACAGGGACAAAGCTCGGACTTCGTGAACCACTGGGTCGCCAGAGTTCTTCGAGAGGACTGTGTTGAACGAGTTCAAAGCAGCTTGATAGTTCCCCTCTTTGAACGATGCGAGACCTTTATCGAAATCCCCAAAGGAGGCTTCGATGTTTGCGTTCGAGCTCGGGTTGGCATTGGTCGTCGGCGAGGAGGTCGAGGTCGCCGTGGAACCTTGCGACTCAGCCGTGATGTAGTTGTTGACGACCACAGGTTGGGAGTAGTCATAAGGAATCGAACTTGCGACGGTCGTCGTGCCAATTGCCGGAGCTACATAGTACGGGTTGCTATAGGCATAGCTGGTGTTGAAGTAGCTTGTCGATAGCGAACCGAGTCCCCAACCGATGCCACCCCAAACGATCGGTGAATACCAGGAGCTACCCCAGTAACCCGACCAGCATCCGTTGTACCAACCATGGTAGTGTGGGTGAACGCAGTGGTCGTGCCATCCGTTATTCCAGTTGTAGTTCGGACGGTAGCCCCAATTGTTGCCCCAGTTGTTGTTGTAACCAGGACGATCCCAGAACGGTCGGTTGTAGTTGTTGTTAAACCAGTTGTTGCTGTTATTGAAGTTATTGAAGTTGTTGTTGTTGACGTTGATGTTGGTGTTACCGTTGTTCCAATTGGGGCGGTTGTTGTTATTGCCCCAGTTGCCCCAACTGCCGTTACCCCAATTGTTATTGCCGTTGCCCCAGTTGTTATTGTTGCCGTTCCAATCGGGTCGATTCCAATTGCCACCACCACCGGGTCGGTTGTTGTCGACAACTCCAGGTAGAGTTTGAACTCCACCAGGACGGTTACCACCGAGACTCGGGCGGTTCGGTTTGGTTTGTGGGCGAGTCGTCAGACCAGAACCGCCTAGATCAGGACGATTTCCACCACCGATATCTGGCCGATTACCACCGCCGATGTTTGGTCGGTCGCCGCCACCAATATTTGGTCGATTACCTCCACCGATGTTTGGTCGATTGCCATCGAAGCCAGGTGCGGGTTTCGTCGTCGGTTGACCGCCAGGGCCGCCGCCGATGCCGGGCAAGGGTGCTGGTCGAGTCGTGCCGATGCCACCTTGATTTGGCGGACGACTGATGCCACCTAGGGACGGTCCACCAGTGCCTGGGAGTGGAGCCGGGCGAGTCGTCGGTCTGTTCCCAGATCCGATATTGCCTGAGCCGATATTTCCCGAACCGATATTGCCTGAGCCAATGCCACCGGGTGCAGGTCGAGTCAGCGAGCCCGACGAGCCAGGGAGTTTGATGTTAGGTCGGGTCGAAGGGGATTGACCTCCGAGGTTGCCTGGTGCGGGTCGAGTGAGGTTTGACGGTGGAGTGATGTTCGAGATACCGCCAGGAGCAGGTCGAGTCGTAGGCACACCGCCACCGAGGCTCGGACGGCTGGTGTTCATGCTGTTGCCTGGAGCAGGTCGTTGGATATTTCCTGGCATGGGACGTGACATCCCGCTTGGCATTCCGCCGAGGTTACCAACGTTGCCGCTTGGGCGAGAGAGATTTCCAGGCAAACTTGACGGACCGGCAGGTCGAGATTGTGGCATGGAGTTGCCAAGCGATGGCCGATTCATAGGCATTTGGGGAGCGGGCCTGGACATAGGCATCGAAGGCCTCGACATACCGCCCCCGCCCATATTGGGCATGCTTGGACGTGCACCGCCACCGCTAAAGCCTGCACCGCCACGCCCACCGCCGCGACCTTGAGCGGACGCATCCTCGATGGGGCCAACAAAACCGATCCAACCGATTGCAAACGCGGCTGGATACAACCAACGCATCATCCACTGAGTACGCTTCATTATTATTCTCTTTGACCTTATTTAATTCGATTCGGACAACGCCAAGTTCCGCTTAAGTTCCCACGATTATTCGGGCCTCGTCGCTTGACGACTACGAGCCCGTAACAAGTTTCTGAATAAATCTTTATTGAAAGGATCGATCTCAATGGCAACGATTACTTGGCCACAGGTGGCTTGCGAACCACGGTGTAGGTGTAATCTGGAGCTTCCATCCCTTCGCTCATGCGATGAATGCCTTCGACGGTGAAGCGATCTTTGGAATCAGATACCAATTTGACGGTTGCGGTTCCACGCAATCCATCGGGGCCCACGGCGCTATTTTGCATGACCAGTCCATTGGGAGTTGCATTCCAGACACCTTCGCCAAATCCCCCGTCGGAGTCGAATGTCCAGGAGCGGAATTTACCTTGGCTGGCATCCCAAGCGATCCGTTGGAAGCTCTTCATGATGACTTGTTCGCCACTGGTGATGTTGATATCACCGACGATGAAGTTGCCGTTATCGTCCCAGCGATAGTTGAGGAGAACTTTGGTATCACCTGACTCGTTGATCCACTCACCGATGATCCAGGAGAGCCCTTCGAGAGCTTCGTGGGGAGTTGGCGGGAGTGGTTCGCTGACATCGCGAAGCGACGCGAGCCTGAGCCCCGCATCGGTCTTCTTCCAGATCGTTGCAAAACGAAGTACCGAGAGTCCTTTGCCTTCCTTGTCGGTGATGACCCTGGTGCCATCAACAAGCACGAGTCCTGCAACGGATCGCACCGATTCGACTTGGGCATCGGTCTTGGCACCTGGATAAGCTTCTTGGAAGGCCTTCACGAGGGCTTTGATTTCGTTGTGGCCTAGGTGCACGGTGCCCGAGTCATCGATCAGTTCGCCGTCTGGAAGAAAGACGGTTGCAACCGCATCGGAGTTCCCCGCGTTGAATGCATCGGTCAGTTGCTTTGCGGCTTTGACGGCCTCGGTTTCCAAAGCCAATTGTTCAGGCGAGACCTGCTTGGTCACTGCTGGTGCTTCGGCTGGCTTGGCCGCAGCGTCTTGTGCAACCAAAGTGGTGCTCGAAGCCATACCCAGAACCAGTGCAACGGCAAACGATTTTTTCCAAAAACGATAAGACATACAAGCAGGCCTCTTGAATAAAAAGACAGGGGGAGAGTGGATGTTTGATTTGCTACACAGACAGCGCGAAACTTGCAACAATAAGGAGCAGTATGCGAACCGTCAAGCAGTTTAGACGGATCGAGCCAACATTGAAACCTCCGAAGTGAGCGTTTATGAAAACATCATGGAATCCCATCGGCCGGTGCCGCTTGTGGCTTTTACTCGCAGCGATGAGTATTTCGACTCACTCGTTGGCACAGCAGTCCGCACAGCCGACCCGGACTGACCAGGCTCCAGAAGTCTCGAATCTGTCGGCAATGGCTCCGAAAACCGGGCGATTGGCCGGGGATTTCCCAAAGGGAGCCGAAGATTTCCTTCCCGAAAGGCTCCATGAGCGATGGGAGTTTCGACCCGATGGCCAGGCAACTTGGGAACCTGTGAGCTTGCCCAGTACTTTTGAGAGTCACCAAGGCGTTGGGTTCGATGGCGTGGGATGGTATCGAAAAAGGTTTCCGCGGATTTTGACCACGGATTCCGAGGTGGGTTCCAAGAGATTGGTTTTGCGTTTTCATGGAGTAGCGACCCGAGCCACCCTTTGGTGCGATGGGAAACAAGTCGCCGAGCATCTTGGAGGATGGACCCCTTTCGAATGCGACATCACCGACTTTGTATTACGCCCTCGGTCGGGCCAACAGACACCCGAGGAATCCAAAGCAGAAGAGTCTCCAGGACCGTTGCAAGATTGCGAAGTTCTTTTGAAGGTCGACGAGTTGGTCGGACACAACTCGCAAGGTTTCTTGCCGGTCTTTGCCCCTCACTTTGGAGGGATCTGGCAACCGATCGAGGCCAATTTTGTCGACCCAGTCTGGATCGATACCAAAGAGCTATTCGTTTGGGGTGAGCCTTCGAGCAAAACCTTACGCTACGAGATCCCTCTGCAGGGCAGCGATCTCGGAGCGATCAAGGGAATGATTGAACCAGGTCTTACCTACCGAGTATGCTTACGCTATCGAGTCGATGCATTTGGCGAAAATTCGCTAAAAAAAGATAATCGATGGAACGAGCATTGGATCGAGCTGAGTCAAAAAAACGTCGAGCAACTGCGTGTCGAGGGTCGGTTGGTTGTGCAAGGATCGATCAACGTTTCCGAGCCGGTGCTTTGGAGTCCCGATAGGCCAAGTCTCTATGAAGTCCAAGTCGGATTGGAGTCTTCAGCAAGCCCGGTTCAAAGCAAGACTCCTTCATGGATCGATCTGGTGCGAACCTACGCGGGGTTTCGGGAGATCCGTGCTCAGGGAGATCAGTTGTTGCTCAACGGCGAGCCATTGCGAGTGCGGGGCATACTCAATTGGGGATACGCTCCACCGAGTGTTGCTCCGAGCTTGGATCCAGAGCATTGGCGCAGCGAGTTGCAGTTGGTCAAAGACTATGGGTTTAACCTCATGAAGTTCTGTCTGTGGGTTCCACCCAAGGGCTATTTGGAAATGGCGGATCGAATGGGAGTTTTGGTTTGGATCGAGTATCCGACGTGGCACTCGCGCTGGAGTCTCGATGCCCTACCAACACTCGAACGCGAGTTTGACGAGTTCTTTTGCTACGATCGCAATCATCCGTCGGTGATCCTTCGAAGTCTTACCTGCGAGACCGGCCCGAGTGCCGATATCAACGTGATACGAAAACTCTACGATCGCTGCCATGATCGGATTCCTGGATCGATCGTTGAGGATGACAGCAGTTGGATCCAGTGGAATCGGGTTCATGACTTTTACGACGATCATCCTTATGGAAACAACCACACTTGGGTGCCCACACTCAGTAGGCTCAAGCTTTACATCCAGGAGCATGGAGTCAAACCGCTGGTGTTAGGCGAAGCGATCGCCGCCGATACTTGGTTGCCACCAGGTTCGCTCGATGCGATCGAGCCGAGGGGGCCACAAGCCACCCTCCAAGGAGTCAAAAGGTCGGTGGCAGGCCAAGCTTCGACTGAGCCTTTTTGGTTTCCGTTGTCTTACAAAGCCATAAGCAGTTGGGCTCAAGAACGACGAGGCGACATGGGAGCGAAGGCTGTGGCCAGGCTCCATGAGGATTCCCTCAGGTACGCTTGGTTGATGCGCAAGTTTCAGATCGAGACGTTTTCAAGGGAGCTACCCGATGCGGGTTATGTCGTGTCGGTGATTCGCGATTTCCCTTTCGCTTCGATGGGGTTGATTGACTTTCAAGGTCATCCGAAATGGGGACGGCGCGATTGGGATTGGCACGGCTCAAGGGTGCTGACGTTACGAACCGAACAGGATCGACGAAGTTTTTGGGCTCATAAGCCATTGGAGGCCCAGGTCTTTGTAGATCGGCTTTCGGAGGATCAAAAGCAAAACGCGTGGGTGCGATGCACGTGGCGTTCTGGGTTGGTTTCGATGACCAAGGACATGGCTCTGCCAAGCAGTCAGAAAGAAGGGACACTGGGCGATGAAGATCGATCCACAAATGAACCTTACGAGATACTCAAGCTCGATGGCATCCCGCCAAGGCTCTCTTTTAGCACGGATCGTGGCGTCGGACTTTGGACGCTCGGCGTAGAGCTCATCGAGCGTGGTGAGAATGGACAAGAGAGGACGATTGCTCAAAACCGTTGGGATCTGTGGCAGGTCGATAAGCCAAAGGAGAGCAAGGATCCCTCGAAGCTTGAAAAGAGTTTGAGCACACTTTATCTGCATGAGTCGTGTTCGGACCAACACGTCTCGCAGATAAAGTGTCTAGCGAATGTTTTAGGGAGGGATGTTTCTGAACTGCGGCAGATTCAGCCGTTCGATCCGAAGGGGATCTGTATTGCTCAGAGGATAGATGAATCGATTCTCGGCTATCTGGAACAAGGTGGCTTGGTCCTGCTGATCCCCGATGGTCAGAAAGGGAGTTTACCCATTGCAGAGCATTGGTTTTTAAGGGGTGGGCCGATCGTCAGTGCTGATTCGTATTGGGATCGCTTTCATGGGTTGCTGGTCGATTTGCAGCATTTCGATCTTGCGGGTCCAGTGGTTCCAGATGTGCAATGGCTCGATCAACTCACTCCTTTGGTGATGCTCTGGGACAATCATGACATCGCGACGGTCAAGACGCATGGATTGCTTTTTGCAACCAAGATTGGTTCGGGGGTGATGCTTGTTGATTGTTTGAATCATGGAGATGGGCAAGGAGCCGCAGGCGCGAGGTTATTCGACGAAGTGTTGCGGTGGCTAGAGACGCGACCAGCCGAACGGATCGCAGCGATGAGGCTCGGGTCCATCGAAGGCATGCGGGATACGCTGCGAGGGCGAACGTTGAGTTTTACGGATCGTGTTTGGACTTTTCAGCCAGACCCAATGAACCGGGGGTTGGAGTCGGGTTGGCAGAGTAAGACGCTCACCGATGACAATCGGGAGGGATGGAAAGAAATATCGATTGGTAAGCATTGGGAAGCATTTGGTTATGAAGGTCTCGACGGTTGGGCGTGGTATCGAACGCAGGTGACAATGCCTGAGGACTGGCCGGCGGGGAATTGCTACTTGCAAATCGATGGTGCTGATGACTACATCGAGGTCTTTGTCGATGGAGAGCTTATTGGAACAGCGGGGGATCGGCAGCAGCGAAAGACGGCCTTCGAGCAGAGGTCGAGTTTCAAGATTTCAGAGCCTGTTTCCCCTGGTGAAACGATATCGGTTGCGATCCGGGTCGAGGACTGGCAGGGAGCTGGCGGGTTGTTTCGACCGATTCGGCTTTCGACGACGGAACTTAGGGAGGGAAAACCCATCCTAAAGTAGGTCAAAATTTTAGGGATCCAAGCAGTAGGAGGGGGTGAGCCGACGGGCGGAATTTGGGGTGGGCGTTACGGTCAAAATACCCGTAACGCAATAAAATCCCCCCTTAGGAAGGTCTGTAGGGTCGGAAATTCTCAAGTTTACTTGGAAATTTCCCGAAATTTTACCGGTTAACCAAGCTAACTCTTGTCCGGGAATAGTGGACGAGTTAAAACTAAGAGGTTAACAGCCTCGTTTTTCGTGGCGGAGTTTTTTGTTCTCCATTTTTCAAGGAGTTTTTTTCATGAAGCGTAGGAATGTCCATGGCTTCACGCTCGTAGAACTCTTGGTGGTCATCGCGATCATTGGGATTCTAGTGGGCTTGTTGCTACCGGCGGTGCAAGCTGCCCGGGAAGCTGCTCGACGGATGTCGTGCGGTAACAACATTCGCCAAGTTGGTTTGGCGTTTTTGAACTATGAATCTGCTTTCAAGCGATTCCCTCCTGGATACGGTGGTCCGGCTCCTGGAGGAACTGGTATGGATCCAGATCCAAACGTTGGTCGTATGGGGATCAACCGATGGTCGGGTACCCTGATGGCTCTTCCTTACATGGAACAGCAACAGCTTTACAACCAGATCTTCACCCAGCCTTACCGAAACCCTGTCAACGGCGTGACCTTCAACGCATGGCTCTGGCCTTGGGATATGGGTCCGAACTCGGCATTTCTTCCTTGGCGAACTCAGGTAGCGAATCTTCGTTGCCCATCTGACCCAGGCAGGATGAACCCAGATGCGAACTGGTTCGACGATGGAGCGGCGCGTACCAACTACATGATGTGCTACGGTGATACCACCGAAAATAACCACATCAACTGGCACCCAGCTGCAAACCGCGGTATGTTCCAAGGTCGCTATCAAAAGCGTATTTCGGAAGCATCCGACGGTATGGCTTTCACCGCCATGTTGGGCGAAGCTGGAACCACACCTAGCCAAAACATGGCTTGGGGTGGCGGTAAGTTCCGAATCCAAGGTGGTATGGCTGTGAATGTCGGTGCTATGAATTCCGGCACCGGCGTTCTGGCTTGCCGAAACACCGCTGTAGGCGATCGATATGTCGCCACAAATCTCGGTGGTCACTGGCGCGGTGTGCGTTGGGGCGATGGTCACCCATCCTTCAGCGGTTTCACCACGATCCTTCCACCTAACCGAGCATCTTGCAACGCTGGTGCTGGTGACTGGGACTGGGGTATCTTCTCCGCAAGTAGCTACCACGGTTCCGGAGCTCACGTAGCCTTCGGTGACAACAACGTTCGCTTCATTCCTAACTCGGTTGATGCTGGCGATGCCGGTCGAGATCCACCTTTGGGTCTTGACGGTGCCCGCTCAAACGCTCCTAGCCCCTACGGTGCTTGGGGTGCGATGGGAACTCGCGATGCAAGCGACCTTTGGGATGCTGCAAGCATCGAGTAATCGCTTGACGCAGTTTGTCTGCTAAAACTACAAAACCGGGTCTGGTCTCAGGCCCGGTTTTTTATTTGGTGTTTGCAGGCTTTAACGGGAATTGTTGCGGGTAACAATCTAGGATGCCGGGCCGATTCCGGAAGGAAATTTTTTGAAACACAGAGTCGCAGAGAGCACAGAGCGTTGAGGATCTCTCCCTTTCACTCTGTGTCCTTTGTGTCTCTGTGCTTTGGTTCTTCGGGGATTTTTGTGGGTTCACTGAATGCGTGCGGAAGTGCGCAATCGCTCCGGTGATAAAACAATGCTACTTTCCCCAGACTTCCTGTTGTTCCGTCTTTACTCCAATCCCCACGATTCTCTATCATCTACCCTACTGCGATTCATTGGACGGATCGCAAACATGTTGGTTTAGACCGGACCAGTGGTCCAAGGTAACGGTCATGAGCGGATTATGGATGATCTTGTTGCTCGCATTCTCTCAGCCCGATGAGCTACTGCCTGCACCCAAAAACGAGGCTTTGCCCAAGCCCCTGATGGTATCGAGCAACATGGAGCCACAGCAATTGCCAGTCGTTGCTCCGGAGTGCAAGATAGGTTGGGGGACCGATCCCGCGGATCGCTCGATGTATCTAGTGATTCAATTAGCGCCCGAATCGATTGCCCAGTTTGCTGCAGGTGGCAAATCGATGGAACTCGAGAGCATCATTCCAACAGCCCTGCGTGGTCGCGTACAAAAAGTGATTGTTCGTGTTGGTAGTGGTCCTGTCGAGCAAAGTCCACCTGAGTCCGAATTGGATCGTTTGCCCGCACTCAATGCAAACGCTAACGTATCGGGATCACCGCTAATCTCGAACTTGGATATGCGTTCGCCCGTCAGCATTGATTCGCCTCGTAGCAACGAGCGCTCATCAGCCGACATTGTTACGACATCGGGTACAACGCAGTTGCCTGTTGTACCAGGATTGAGTCTACCGGCAGCGCCAAATCCGACGCTTCCGAGTACCTCGGTTCCTTCGGCTAGTCGAGATGTCTTGCCTACAACGTCCACGCCGATGACGACTTATCCTCCGACAACTTACTCAACGCCGATCGTCTCGAATCCAGTTCCATCGACCACTGTCGCGCCTCCTGCTTCGACATCCTCGTGGTCTGGTTCGCCCACTTCAGGCAGTTATCCAGCGGATGGGTTTGCTCCGATGCCAAGATCGGTTCCGTCGACATTGAATCCGTTTGGTAAAAGTGGATTGGCCAATACCACGGCATCGAGCCAGGGTAATGTGACCTACAGCAGTTCGAATCCTACGCCCGCCTACGGTAATTACAATTCTGTTCCGCACATGGCCAGCAATCCAAATGCGCCGCAGGGTGGCTACGTGTTGCCCAGCGATAATTATTCGGGCTATGCGCAGAATCAAGGTGGCTACGTTCAAAATGGCTATGTTCAAAACGGTTATGCGACTCAAGTCCCCAGCAACCCCGTGCTACCGATCCCGCAAGTCGCCTCGCGACCTTTGCCATCGACGGCTAACCCGCCTGCTCTAACGCTACCGACTGCTCCGCATCGTGAAGTGGATTTAGCAACCGCTTCGCCTCGAGGGTCCTTGGTCCCCTTCTTCCTGGTGCTATCGTTTATCTTGAATGTTTACTTCGGTCTGTGGCTGAACCATTTGAGTACCAAGTATCGGCACTTGCTCGGTAGTGTTCGCGGCCTAGCCCCGTCGACTCTAGAAGGTTGATGCCGGCATTCGTCGGCTAGGACTAAGCGTTCACAACAAGATTGAGTTTCCGGTCGGCGACGCCGATCGTTGCGGTTGTACCGCTGTCGAATGCGAGGAAGTCTTTTTCGACTCCATCGCTAAAGATCACACCGCCACTTGGCATTTGAGAGGTCACTAGCAGCGGTTGGTCCTCTCGGATCGTTCCGGTGATCAATGTTGCCTGAGAGGATCTGCTGATGAAAGGCTCTCTCACGTAGTAGACCAGGGATTCTTCTCGGTAATCGAAACGGTAGTTGTCCCGAGCTTGCTGGCAAGGTTCCGTGTTTTCTGTAGCTTCGATGATTGCAGCCGAGCCGGTCAAGATCGACCGAGACCAGCCTGTCGATCCAGCGCCTGTTGAGACGATGATGCCGCTGGAGGATTGGTTTTCTGATTGGTCTGCGTGAGAGATGCGGTACCTTGCCGATGCGTGAGTGGAGTAGCCGATGAACAGGTCGTTTAGAGCATAGATCGTTTGGCCGTTGTTCAAAGATGCTTGGGCCATGGTTAAGCGATCGGCTTCGTAACGCCCTGATACCACTTTGCGCAGGATGTTTTGGGCGAGCTGTACCTGGAATGGGAGTAAGATACCATCGATGCGAGATGGATCGGGGTTGAAAGCCACCAATGGTTGATCCGTCAGGTACTTTGCGGTATTGACGACCAGTCCGTCTTGGCCGAGAACCACGACGAGGTCTTTTGGCCCGAATAGAAAGTTCGCGAGAAAGGATCGATCGATCCATTGGCAACGGATATCCGGTAACGATCGATTCAGTAGTTCGAGGGACTGTTTGAATACTTGGTGCGAGCTTGCGTATCCCTCGAAAGAGTCGCCGAGCCTTTCGATATAGAATCGAGCTTGGGCTTCGGAGTTATATCGCTCGATCAATTCTTCGAGCGCCGTCTTTCGCGTCACGACAACGATCTTATCAAACGCCAACTCAGGCATAGTTTTTGAGCTCTATCGATCGCTGTAGGACGATTCTTGTTTGGGTGGAGGGTTCAAAAGGCCGGCGAGTATTTCAGAAGTGATATTTAGTTGGCCTACTTTGTCAGCATTCAGACCTAGGACACGCATCGATTCGGCTAGGAGTAGTTTTGGGTCGATACCACCTAAAGCAGCGAGTTCTTGCGAGAGTGCCTTTGCCTTGGATACCGATTCGACTTCGACGGCTTTACCTCGGTTCTCTGCTTCGCGGAGCATGTTTTCACCTTGGAGAGCGATCAGTTCAGTACGTCCTTTTTCGAGTGCCGAATCGCTTTCGAGTTCTTTCTCTCGGATCTTTCGTTCGTCGTCGACGGCCGCAGCGCGTCTGGCCATGATTGCTTCGTCGGCCCGGCGGAGCAGCTGTTCGCGGAATTCAGCTTCGAGGGCTTTGGACATTTCGGGAGTCGGCTTTACCGCTAGGATAAAAACACCCAGGACTTCGACTCCAAAGGATTCGACGGTTGGGTCTTTTTCCATCCGCTGAGCGACGGCTGCCGAAATCGCTTGTGCATCACGAATGCACTGTTCGAGGGTTCGCTTTTCGATTTCTTCGTGCGTAGCGATCTGTAGGGTGTTGACGATCCTCTGACCTAGAACACGCAGGTCTTCGGTTTTGTATTGACCTGTCTTAGAATCGATCGACAGATTCAAAAGCTTTGCGGCACTCTGAGGATTCGAGATCCGGTAGGTCAATTGGCCTTGGACACTGACGACTTGATAGTCGCTGCTGGTTTCGGTAAACACAAAAGGGCAGTCGATGCTCTGAGTTGGCACGGCCACAATCTGAGTGTTGAATCTCAGGTAGAAGAATGACAAACCTTGGCCGGCTCGGGTCTGTCGGCTCCCAGAATACTTGATGATGTAATCGCTCGGTTGGCCTTTGAAATAAGAGATCCCTAGCATGATGTTCCTCGGGTTTGATGAAAGAGTGTCAAATCCATTGTAATCTGGACTTAACCGGTCACAAAAGAGACTGAGTAAGTTCCGGCTTGGTTGATTTCGTCACGTCCAGGGGCTACATTAGAGCCTTCCCCCCCGCAGGAGATTTGGATGAAGAATTCCCTGTCTTTTTGGCTAGCGATGGCTTGGTTGTGCCTGCCGTCGTTTGGCCAATCCCCACCTGAAGCGATCGATTTCGAGCAGCATATTCGGCCGCTTCTGGCCGAGCATTGCTACGAATGCCATTCGGAGAAATCCAAACCTCTTCAAGGGGGGCTCAGACTCGATTCCCCTGCCTTGATTCTTTCGGGAGGAGACAGTGGGCCGAGTTTGGTCGCTTCTAAGCTCGATGAGAGCTTGTTGATCCAAGCGATCCGTTACAAGGATCCAAGCGCGGCGATGCCACCGGGTGGCAAGTTGCCTGATGAACTCATCGCGAAATTGGAACTCTGGGTGCGCTCTGGTGCTGCCATGCCCAGCTCTGAGCAGGCGGCTAAGATCCAGCGCTCGATCGATATCGAAGCAGGAAGAGCTCATTGGTCATTTCAACCGACCAAACTTCTACCGCTTGATTCGATCGACCTAGTCAAACTCGAAGGCTTGCGAGCCCAACAATCTGATAGCGTTGTCGAAAATCGAATCGATATTCCGATCATGTACAAGCTTGGTTCGTTGGGCCTCTCCCCTGCCCCGTCGGCGGATCGACGCACCTTGATTCGTCGGCTCAAGATCGATCTGCATGGATTGTTGCCCTCGGACCAGGAGGTTTCAACGTTCGTCAATGACAACTCCGAAGACGCGTATGCTAGGCTCGTTGATCAGTATCTTGCGTCGCCTCAGTACGGCGAGCGTTGGGCTCGGTATTGGCTCGATTTGGTGCGGTATTGCGATACGATGGAAGAGTGGGCCGAGACGATCGGGCCGTCGTATCCGTACCGTGATTGGGTGGCTCAAGCTCTGAATCAAGATATGCCCTACGATCGGTTTATCCATCTTCAGTTGGCTGCAGATCAGATTCCCGATACGCCTGCCAAGGATCGTGCCGCATTGGGCTTCTTAGGACTAAGTCCATCGTATTGGAAGGAATTGCAGTTACCCGTCGAGATCATCAAATCGATCGTCTCTGATGAAGTTGAGGAACGCGTTCATACCGTCACGAGCACGTTCCTAGGATTGAATCTAGCGTGTGCCCGATGCCATGATCACAAGTACGATCCGCTGACCAATGCAGACTACTATGCCATGGCAGGAGTGCTGTCGAATACCAAGCCGACGGATGTCGCACTGAGCGAAGGTGTCGATGCCCAGCAGGTTGTCGAGGCCCGCAAGTCGGTCAAGACCCTCGATGCGGAGCTGCAGAAGCTCGCCAAGAGCGACAAAGAGGAGGATAAAGCGAAGGTTCAAGAGTTACAAAAGAAGATCGAGCAAGCCAAGTCGATCGTCGGCTATGACTCGCTTCTGACACCTGGGATCAAGGACGCAAGATTAGAAGTGCGACCTGCCGATGGAGGTGCCCATGGAAGCAAGATCGTTTTTGAGCCTGAGTTGAGGGATGCAGCGATCGAAATTCGGGGTAATCCGAACAAGTTAGGTGCGAGTGTCCCAAGGCGATTTGTATCGGTACTAACGCAACCAAGTGCGGCAGAGCAAAGATGGAATGCTGGCAGTGGACGCTATGAATTGGCACTGTCGCTTACCAGAGATTCCCAGGATTTGGTCGCTAGGGTCATCGTCAATCGCGTTTGGAAACACCACTTTGGCAAGGGGTTGGTCGATACCCCGAGTGATTTCGGAAGGCAGGGAGAGTTGCCAACGCATCCTGAGCTTCTGGATGATTTGTCGAGGCGATTCATCGATCAAGGTTGGTCGATCAAGTGGCTTCATCGAGAGATCCTGCTTTCGGCAACTTATCGCCGTGAGAATCGATTGCCCAG
>JBJSXX010000152.1:0-8587 GCA_046086605.1 Pirellula sp.
GTCGCAGAAAACCACTCGCCGAGTTGCGCACTTGGATGATTTCTCCGAAATCATCCAAGTTGGCGTTTATTACAGTCTCCCTGGAAACGATACCGTCACGGGGGAACCCACCGCGTATAGAAAATTCGCAGGCTTGATGTCTTTGAGGAAACCAAACTGCGCTCCGTAGACGGCCGCGAAATCAACGTCAATCTGATACTCGTCGACCAAACAACTTACCCATTGCGGATGCTTGACCTGATACTCCAATGTCCTTTTCGGGCCTTTGGCATACCCCCAGTAGTGCTCGGTGATAAACTCCCCCAGTGATCCCGGTGGCGGCAACTCCAAAGCTCGATCTATCTTGGCCCCTATCCGATGCTCCAAATTCTTACCCCATCGATACTCAAGTTGCCTCAGGCCGTCTTGATCCCCCGTTGGTGGGTCGAATCGATGGCTCATGGGCGTAGCAACATAGTTCTCGTGGAATAGATTGTTCGCTATCAGAGGTATCGCGCTCAAGGGGACGATCTCCTTCAAAAATGTCACGGCCCTTAAACTCGGGTCTCGATCTGGCACGACGTAGAAACGTAAATTCACTTCCTCGAATCTGCGATGGAACGGTACCGGAACCCCCAGTATCCGCGTGTGGTCAAATAGAAACGCGACCAGAGAGACATAGCAATCCCCTTGAAAGGTATCCAATTTGGTCTTGGCCGGTACATAAGGCTCCAGAAGCCCCGGATCGACTACGTAATTGGCCAGCAACAGATGCTTCCAATGTGCAGATAAAAACTCCATAGCCCCTCGGTGTGTCGTTGAACATTGCCAGCGAAAAGTTACTCTTCGGTCGAAATCGAACCCGACGCCGTAGTATAATCGATCCTAGTGCCACTTGCTCACCAGTCCGCAACCACCCAAACGCGTCGATGTCCAACGATCTGTCCGTACCCCTCCAAAAAAATCGTATCGGTATCGTTGGCCTGGGCCTTATGGGTACGGCAATCACCCATCGATTTTTAGAAGCCGGCTACGAAGTGTTGGTTTGGAACCGATCCAAAGAAAAATCGCTTCCACTAACTGCCGCAGGTGCCAAATGGTCGGATTGTCCGTTTGTCGAATGCCAGAGAGTTATCATCAGCCTTTACTCGAGCGATGTTGTCGAAGAGGTTCTTACAGGCTGGCAAAAACACTTTTCAAAATCCCAAATCATCATCGATACGACCACGGGCGATCCGCAAGCGGCACTGAGATTTGCTTCAACACTCGCCCAACTCGGCTGTGCCTACATCGAGGCACCGATCTCGGGATCCAGTCAGCAGACTCGAGAGGGACTCGCGACGGTCATCGCCGCAGGGGACCAAACCGCGTTTGACGCGTGCAACGACATTTGGCCATTGCTGGGCAAAAATACTTTCTATGTTGGGCCTTCGGGTAATGCCGCAAAAATGAAACTCGTGAGCAACCTCGTCCTGGGTCTTAACCGCGCGGCCCTTGCCGAAGGTCTCGCGTTTGCAGAGACGCTCGACATCGATCTAGAGAGTGCATTGGCGGTTCTCCAAGGTAGTGGTGCTTATTCGAAGCAGATGGATTCCAAAGGGCCCAAAATGGTCTCGGGGGATTACAGTCTCCAAGCTCGATTGTCTCAGCATCTCAAAGATGTCCGTTTGATTTTGCAAAGCGCCGAGGCTTCGCATCTGAATCTGCCACTGAGCAAAGCCCACGAGAAACTTCTCGAACTCGCCGAGTCCCTAGGCCTAGGCGAACTCGATAACAGCGCCGTATTCGAAGCGGTTCGATCCAGGAGCCTTCAATGAGTGATCCTCCCACAACCACTACGATGTCCACGGCTTGGCGATGGATGATCCTCGTCGCATCAAGCCTCGGACTGCTTTTCGATGGAATTGAATTAGGACTCATGCCGGTCGCTTCGCTATCGGTATCGCAAAGTCTGTTGCAGGATCAGTACACCAAGCCACTCGGGCAAGAATGGTTCGCTTGGTTCACCGCATCGCTGATGCTCGGTGCAGCGATCGGAGGGATAGCCCTCGGTAGACTCGGAGATCGCATCGGACGAACCAAGGCCATGGGGATCAGCATCCTCTTTTACTCGGTCTTTGCGTTGCTTGGAGCATGGGTGCAGACACAATCGCAAATGCTGCTGCTGAGATTCCTCGTGGGACTCGGTGTCGGTGGTATGTGGCCCAATGGCATGGCACTGGTTGCCGAGTGCTGGCCGCGAGCCTCGCGAGCTTGGGTCGCTGGAGTGATGAGTGCTGGACTCAACGCAGGGATCCTACTGATCTCGCAAATCACGCGAAACTATCCAATCACTCCGGATTCATGGCGTTGGCTATTCTTTTTGGCCGGGGCTCCAGCGCTCTTGGGGATCTTTGTTTTAACACTCTTGCCAGAGTCTCCGACCTGGCTCGGTAACAAGAAGGGCTTGTCCGATGGTACTCCACCGGACGATTCGTTCGATCGAAAACTGCAAGGTAACTCTCTGTTTTCTAAGGATCTTTGGTCGACAACCTTGCTTGCCATGCTCTTGTCTGCAATTCCGCTCGTGTCGGCTTGGTCGGCCAGTAAGTGGATGATCCCTTGGGCCGATGCGATGGCATCTGCGAGCGATGCGAGCTACAAATCCGTAACCCAAGGCTGGTGGGCATTAGGAGCGACGCTGGGGAGTTTTTTAGGCGCCCAAGTCGCCATGCAACTTGGGGCACGCATGAGCTACTTTCTTATCAGTGCAGGATCGGTGATCACCACGCTTGGGATGTTCCTGTTGACCGAGCCATTGCAGGGGGCGTTCCATCCGACGGTCTTTGTTCAGGGGCTGGTTTCCACTTTGTTCTTTGGTTGGCTAGCCGTTTATCTCCCAGCTCTTTTTCCGACTCAAGTTCGGGCTTCTGGATGCGGGCTCGCATACAATGTTGGCCGCTTTGCGACGGCTCTGGGTGTGTTTGCGGCAGGGAGTTTGTTGCCTGTTTTCGGCAACAGTTATCCAAAGATCGGAGCCGCCTGCGCTTTGCTTTACGGACTAGGGTTGCTGGCGGCTTGGTGGATTCCCGATAAGTTTTAAAACAAGGCCTCGTTTGAAACCAGATCGGGTTCGATCACACGCTTGGTTTTCCAGCCCCCATGGAGGTAACGACCGGTAAAAATAATCGCTAAAACGAAAACCCAAACGCTGATGACACCCCACCAATAGAACAAGCCATCCCATCCAAAGAGCCTCTGTCCCAAAACGGCCAAGCCCACCGTTCCGAACCCACCAATGGCATGTCCAAGAAGCACAAAATGAGTATCTCCTGCACCCTTGAGCACTCCCGAAAAGATGACTTGAAAGGAATCAAAGACGCAATAACCTGCGATGAAAATTAGAAGCGGTTTCAGATCCGGCTTGATCGATTCAAAACGCTGCGGATCGTTGCCGATGGCATAGATCCCCATGACTTGCTCAGGAAACAGCCCGTAGAGCACCGCGAAAATCCCACTGTAAAGGATGCCGATCGAAAGTGCAGCGTGGACGACGCGTTGGGCGATGTGAACCTGATTTTGGACCAAGTACTTTCCAACGAGAACCCCAACGGCGATCCCCAAGCCGATGAGAGGAATGAAGGCTAAGACGTTTACCCCGAGAGCCAGAGTCGTCGCCGCCGCAGGACGTTCGCCCAGATTGCCAACAATCATCATGATGATCGCAAAGCTCCAGGCTTCAGCGACGACCGATACGCCTGCGGGCCAGCCGAAACGAACCAACCTCCGCATGAGTGGAAAATCCCACTTCAAAAGTTGTCGTAGCTTGGGAGCGACACTGGACGTAACAGACCATGCTCCAAATCTTCCGGCTTTGAAGTACCAATAAGCGAACGCAACAAGCAGTACGCATTTGAGCGATAAAGAGATACTCGATGCGGCCGCAGCGCCGGCAACGCCCCACTTGGGGAACCCCAGGTTTCCAAAAATCATCCCATAGTCAAGAACAACGTTGGTCAGTGTTGCAAGAGCGTCGCAATAAAGCAAAACGATCGGTCGCCCGCTCCCGGCAAAAAGCCCTACCAGTGCCGAACTGAGGATCGTCGCGCAAGCTCCAGGGACGAGCCCCAGAAAAAACTCATACTCAAACTTCGCAAGCTCTTCTTGATGTCCAAAGGCGATAAAGAGCCGGTAGGACATCAGGCCAAGTAAGACCAAGATTGGCACAAGGCCAAGGGCCAGCAGGCAGGCTTGCCAAACGACGTGCAAAGCGCGATCCACTCGACCGACGCCTAGATACTGCGCCACAAAGGTGCTGGTGTACCCGCAGATACCTGCGGGTAGACAAGTCACCGACCAAAACAACGTGCCGGCTGACATGGCCGCCGCTGCTGCTGCATCCGAATACTGAAACAGGAAGAGCCTATCAACAAACAAAGTAATCGAGAACAGCCCCGTCGAGAGCATGAGCGGCCAAGCCGTCTTGAGGAGCTCTTTGCAATCTTCAATACGACTTCGACGCTCCACAAAATGCTCCTCTTTGAGATCCCGACAAAGCTATCGGTTATCCCAAATATTGCAACCCGATGCCTAGGATTTCCTCGGAATCTCATTTGCGCCGTGCCGACCGCCGACGGCGGTCGCGAGGGGTTTCGGACGGCATTGACAAGATTGACGGTGTTGACGGTATTGACTGCGGACGTGGTTGACGAGATTGACCCAGTTGAGGTGTGAGTTTGCTGAGATGCTTTGGCTTTCGCTACCAATGAGGTCCACAGCGTCAATTCTGTCCGCTGTCAACACAGTCAATCTTGTCAACACCGTCAATGCCGTCAGAAACACCGCCGCCGCAAGGCGGCGGTGGACCGATGCCAGAGGGCTGTCGCGCTGATCATGTCCATGCGTGCTCTAACTCTTGTCGATGATTTCGGAGAAATCATCGACATTGTTCGCCAAAGGCGAACCTTCGTTTAACCCGCAGCCAGCGGCGAGGAATTTGGTTAGGTTACGTCGAAAGCTCCGATGAGGCCCGATCGAAGGAGTTCTCGCCCGTGCGGTCACGAGGGGTTTTGGACGGCAGAGAGGAGTCTGCTTGCAATCTTCAACAGAGTCAATCTTGCCAACACCATTTGCCTGAGTGTAGGTGCACCCCCTCAACCCCCGTCCCCTTCTCCCCCAGCCAAAGCCCTGGGGGCGAAGGGGGGCCAAGAAGATGTGTGAAGTTGGAAGTGAGAAGTGTGTTAAAATCGCACAGCGATAAAGTTTTGTGTAGCCATGATTGCGAATATTCATTCGACCGCCGGTGTTCGCCAAAGGCGATATTCAGCGTAGCCTAGGGCAACACCCTAGGAACGCTCCCCAGAGATCCATACCCCGAGGAAAAACAGAAGGCCTCCTAGGGCGATGGCCATAGGCAACGTCAGAACCCAGGCGATGAGGATCTTTCGGATCGTACCCAATTGCACCCCAGACTTGTTGGCCCACATCGTTCCGGCAATCCCCGATGAAAGCACTTGCGTGGTGCTCACCGGAGCATGGAAAATATCAGCCAGTCCAATCGTCACCGCAGCAACCGTCTCGGCCGCAGCTCCTTGCGCATAAGTCAAATGCGTCTTTCCAATCTTCTCAGCAATCGTCACGACAATACGCTTGTAACCAATGGTTGTGCCAATACCCAATGCCAAAGCCACCCCTAGGACAACCCAAAACGGGACATACTCGATCGAGTGCTTTAGCGTCTTGCGGTGAGCGGCTAACTCCTTGGTCAACTCGGGCGAAAGTTTCGCTTTGTCGAACTCCTTGCCCAATTTGTAAATCGACTGACGTACTTGCCAACGATCGTTGGTCGGAACATCCGAAAGGTTCGATTTGCCCTCAAGGTTCTTCTCGATAATGCTCAGTTGCTCGATGAGAGATTCGTTAGCTTGACCGCTTTGTTCAAGCTTGCTTTTCATCGTTACGGCTGCATCGTGAACCTCGACAGCAAGCTTCGGGTGCCGAAGATCCATCGCGTAGTAAGCTGGCAAAAAGCCGATGAGTGCCAGCAGGATCAGTCCCATCCCTTTTTGTCCGTCGTTCGATCCGTGAGCCATACTCACGCCACCGCAGGTTGCAATCAAAACGGCTCGGATCCACGAAGGCGGATTGTCTCCCTCTCCTGGCGGATGGTACAAGTTGGGGTTCTTGAGGAACACTCTCATGGTCAGTAGCAAAGCCGCAGCGGCCACGAACCCGATCAGGGGCGAGAGCAAAAGGGCTTTGCCAACATCCATCGCTTTGTTCCAGTTGACCCCCGAGAGATTTCCGTTGGTCATTAGGCTGTTTGCCAGTCCAACCCCCAAAATCGAGCCGATGAGCGTATGAGAGCTCGATACGGGCAATCCCATCCACCACGTTCCCAGATTCCAAATCACCCCGGCAAGCAGCAGCGAAATAACCATCACGATCGCTCGTGAACTGTTCCCTTGGATCAACAAATCGACCGGCAATAGATTGACGATGCTAAAGGCTACGGTCGTGCCACCCAAAAGTACCCCCAGAAAATTCATAAATCCAGAGTAGAAAACCGCTGGGGTAGGCTTGAGCGTCTTGGTGTAGATGACGGTCGTCACTGCGTTTGCCGTATCATGAAATCCATTGATGAATTCGAATGCAAAAGCAATCAGCAAGGCGAAAAAAAAGAGGAACTGGCCGATAACTGTAAGGTTTCCGAAAGCTTCCCAAAAGACTTGATTCATCTTCGTTTTTCCTGGTCGTACATACTATAAAGCTCGGGTGTCGATAAACGCTCGCCGGGAGGCGACCCCTGGAATGCCGTCATGGTGGACGCAACTGGCTTGATTGGGAAGATACCTCTGATATGGAAAGGGTAAGATTTTCTGGGTTCTTCCGGTAAAATTATTGGCGATTAGTATTTCATTGGGTGCCAGTGCGAATAGCCACCGGGTTGCAACGGCAAAAACGGAGTAGAATGGATGTCTGCAATTTAGCATCGTTCCCACCTCGGTTTTCGCCGGTCTGAATCATGCCGACATGGATCATCGCACCTATCGCACTGCTGTTGCTTTGCGCAAGCCCGTTGCTTGGCTACCAGCAACCGGCGGTCGATTTCCAAAAGGATGTTCGCCCGATCCTGGCCAACCACTGCTTTGCCTGCCACGGGTTCGACGACAAAAGCCGACAAGCCGATCTTCGTCTCGACTTGGAATCCGATGCACTCGATCCAAACCGACGTGCTCGTACGATCGTCCCTGGCTCCCCTGATGAGAGCGAATTCATCCATCGCATCCTCTCGGAGGATCCCGACTCGGTCATGCCTCCGGCGTCGACCAATAAACCGCTATCGGTCGCCCAAAAAGAAACGCTCCGCCGCTGGATCGCCCACGGTGCACGCTATGAGAAACATTTGGCCTTTGCTCCTCTATCCAATCCCGAACTTCCTCAAGCCCCTCATCTCAACGCCCAAAACCCGATCGACGCTTGGGTGCAATCCGAACTCCATCGCGTTGGACTCAAGCCATCCCCATCAGCCCCGCCGCTTACCCTCGTGCGTCGATTGTATCTGGATCTGACTGGCACTCTTCCAACTCCCGAGGAACTCGAAGCCTTCCAAGACGATCCTTCGCCCGATCGTATCGATCGCTTGATCGCAACTCTGCTCGCTAGCCCTCAATTGGGCGAACGCTGGGGTCGGTTCTGGCTCGATCAAGCCCGTTACGCGGACTCGAATGGTTTTACCATCGACGGCACGCGTACCATGTGGCCTTATCGCGATTGGGTCATCGCTGCAATCAACGCCGATATGCCCTTTGATAGGTTCACGATCGAGCAACTCGCCGGCGATCTGATGGAGGAACCGACCAAGAACCAACTGATCGCCAGCGCCTTTCATCGCAACACGATGATCAATGAAGAAGGTGGAGTCAAAGCCGATCAGTATCGGCACGAAGCGATCGTCGATCGCGTCAACACCACAGGTGCCGTTTGGCTCGGACTGACCGTCGGCTGCGCGCAGTGCCACACCCATAAATACGATCCGATCAGTATCGATGATTACTATCGCCTCTATGCCTTCTTCAACGCTTGTGCCGATAGCAACTCAGCTAGCCCAGTGATCGATGTGCTCGAAGGCGAGGTCTATGGTCTTCCCGATTCGGCTTTGCAAGATCTTCGAAAACTCCAAACGCTTAACAAGCAGTTGGTACAACTCATGGCCGACAGCAAGAAGCAATCCCAAGCCCCGCCTCCGGAACTCCAGTGGGAGACAGTTGCTATCCAACATGCCCTCGGAACCCAAGGCAGTGATGCTCTTGCACTCTCACCTCTCGAGGATGGATCGGTCCTTGTCCCTGAGGCTCTCGGCGGCAATGCGACACTGCGATTTGAGTTTATCCACTCGGATAACCTGAAACCTATTACTGCAGTTCGTCTGCGTACTTTGACGCACGATTCGTTGCCCAAGTCGGGTCCGGGTAAAGCCAGCAACGGGAACTTTGTTCTCTCGGAATTCCAAATTCTCTCGAACCAAGTCAAGCAGTCGTTTACTCAGGCCTGGGCCGATCACTCGCAACCGAAATATCCGATTGAGCATGCGATCGACTCGGATGCGAAAACGGGTTGGGCAATCAAT
>JBJSXX010000153.1:0-6817 GCA_046086605.1 Pirellula sp.
TTTCGGATGTGAAGGACAACTGCGACAGCGGTCAATTTGGAGCCATCCAGCGTGCTGCGATTAGCGGGCTAGACAACCCAGAGATTCCGACGCGTATCAGGGCCAAATACAAACGAAGGCTCGAGAAACTCGTCGCGACATTGCGTCGTTGCGGTTTTACCTGCGATGTCCCAGGAGGCAGCTACTTCCTCTACACCCAAGCACCCAAAGGCGTCACCTCCGGCCCAACGTTCAGCAACGCCGAGGAAGCTTCGCAATACTTCATCACCGAGCATTCCATTGTGATCGTTCCTTGGGATGATGCAGGTAGTCACCTGCGTTTCTCGGTGACGTACGAGGCGGCTGACGAAGCTGCCGAAGATGCACTCATGGCAGAAACCGAACGACGATTGTCTGCCTTGAAGTTAACTTTTTAATCAATCTCAACCATAACCATCAAAGCATCGCAATGAACGACCTGGAACTTCACGAACAGTTGCAGAAAGCACTAGACGGATTCAAGGATCCTGAAACCGGAAGGCCGCTTTCCAAAACAGGTCAGGTCACCGATTGGGTGGTAACCGATGGACATGCCAAATGCACCTTGCGATTAACCTCGATGATTCGACCCATCGGGACAGAGGTTGCCGAGCAACTCAAGGCCTTTCTACACAGCCGTGTGCCAGGACTCAAGTCGATCGAAATCCGCATCGATGATTTTCAAAGGCCAACCCAGCCATTGGGTACGATCGGATTGACGGCCAAAGCGGTCATAGCGGTGGCTGCTGGCAAAGGTGGCGTTGGCAAAAGTACGCTCGCCACAGCCATAGCTCTGACACTTGAAAAGCTAGGAGCCAAGGTCGGATTGATGGACGCAGATATCTATGGACCGAGTGTTCCTCACATGCTGGGGCTCGAAGGGCGTCCCGAGATCGCCAATTCAAAGATACAGCCGATTCGGGCAGGTACGATGCCAGTGATGTCGATGGGATTCCTTATCGAGCGCGACCAAGCCGTCGCGTGGCGAGGACCGATGCTCAATGGATCCATCACCCAATTCCTACGGGATACAGCCTGGGGGGATCTAGACTTCTTGATCATCGACATGCCGCCGGGTACCGGGGATGTGGCAATCACCCTATCGCAGCTAATTCCACTCACTGGCGCAGTGATTGTCTGTACACCCCAAGAGGTCGCATTATTGGACGCTGGCAAGGCGATCAGTATGTTTGAGAAGACCAAGATTCCGATTTTGGGAATCGTTGAAAATATGAGCGGATTCACAGACCCTGAGACTGGAAAAACCTTTGATATTTTCGGGCGAGGGGGTGCAAGACAGAAGGCCGATCAGATCGCAGCTCCGTTTTTGGGGGAAGTTCCGATCCAGATGATCGTTCGCAGTGAGTCCGACGAAGGTCGACTTGCAGATGCTTTGAAAGACCCGAGGGTATCGAAGCCATTTGAGGACGTTTGCCGCGCGCTGGTTCGAGCGATCACCGCGCGCGTCGCCGCAGATCCACTAGCAAAAATCTCACTGCCAGTCCTCGGCTAACACGCCCCATCGTAGCACGGTTGTCCCCGTAGCACGGTTGTCCCCGTTGCACGGTTGTCCCCGTTGCACGGTTGTCCTCAACCGTGCGCCACGACCGCAGGTCGGAGTCTTACCGTCTTTACCAGCTATACGCACCAGCATTTTTGGGACATAATACTCGCAACTATTCACCCACTGGCTGCGAAGGAAATGTTACCCATGAAAAAGTCGATCATCTACCTGTATGGCTTGCTCCTGCTATCCGTGTTGATGTATCCCAAGGTCGGTTCTGCCGATGTCTCACCGCAGCAACTCGAACCGTTTCGCAAGGTCCAAGCTGGGGACGATGCCGGGGTAGCCCAAGCCTCCAAACTCGCTAAAGAGCTCTCTGCGCGAGATGACCTTGGAAGCCTCACCGCACTGCGGGCGATGAAGGGTGCAACATCTCTTGGAAAAAACTGGTTGTTGGGGCTTGCCAATGCCGCACAAAACCGGAGGCCCGCGAACAAGGTCGAGCTCGAAGCATTCCTTACCAACATGAGCGAAGATGGCGAAGCCCGCTACACCGTGTTCCGTTGGCTGACCGATGGAAATGCAGAGGTTCGCAAGCAGTGGCTGGGCAAGATGACTGACGATCCAAGCCCAGAGATTCGTTATGAAGCCATCGCTTTGGCACTTGAACCTTCGGAGCTAACCGAAGCAAGTTTGCGTTCATTGCTAGACTCGGCTAGGCAACCGGAACAAGTAACGACGATCATCGAGAGGCTTGGAAAGCTTGGTGTCACGATCGACCAAGCAAAGCACTTTGGATTTCTTACCCAATGGAAGTTCGTCGGACCATTCGATAACGTCGGTAGCGACAAATTCAATACGGCTTATCCCATCGAACCCGACTATGTCGCTGGAAAAATCGCTGAAAGCTATGCCGGAAAGAATGGTGATATCAAATGGGTCTCGGAATCCAGTTCCGATAAAGAGGGTTTGGTCGATCTTGCGAAACTTTACAATAACGAGAAGGGATGCGTAGTCTATGGGATTACGGAAGTCAGCAGCCCAAGTGACGTCGCTTGCGAACTTCGAGTCGGATGCATCAATGCTCAAAAAGTTTGGGTCAATGGAGAACTGGTCATCGCCAACGAAGTCTATCATACGGGCATGCAAGTTGACCAATACATCGCTCCAATCAAACTTAAATCCGGTGTCAACAAGATCTTGATCAAGGTATGTCAAAACGAACAGAAGGAAGCTTGGGCACAGCGCTATATTTTCCAAGCTCGCATCTGCGATTCGACCGGCAAGGCCATTTCGCAGTAACTAACAAGATTGCTGCGCCCCACCAGAACCAAAAAACAACCATCGAAGGATCTTCAAATATGACAAACAAACTTTGTATTACTCGTTGGCTTATGCTCTCGACTGGGTTGCTTTTGAGCGGCCAAGTGCACGCGGAGGATTGGCCACAATTTCGAGGGCCCTACGTTGGTGGCGTTTCGAACAAATCATCGCTCCCCGATAAATTCGACGGCGAATCCGGTGCAAACATCGCATGGAAAGTTTCTATTCCCGGTCGAAGCGTTGGCGGAGCGATCGTCGTGGGCGATCAAGTCATCACGACCACTAGCGACGGTCTTGAGCAACGCCGAATTCGACTCCTGAGTTACGATGCAACGAGCGGAAAGCCTCGCTGGGAACAACAGCTTGTGGCACGGGGCAGACCCTATTGCCATCCGACCAGTGCCAATGCTGCACCCACACCGGCAAGCGACGGCAAGCATGTGGTCGCCTTCTTTAGCTCGAACGATATCGCTTGTACGGATCTTCAAGGCAATCTGCTTTGGTATCGGTCTTTGGCTAGCGATTTTCCCAAAGCAGGCAACGACGTAGGGATGAGTGCCTCGCCAACGATCGTTGAGGGAGTGGTGGTTGTCCAAGTTGAATGCCAAGGGGATTCGTTTGCTCTGGGAATGAACGTCTCGGATGGGACGACGGTTTGGAAGAAAGAGCGACCTCGCAAAGCCAACTGGGCTTCGCCAACATCGGTTGCGTTGCCAAGCGGTAAAAACGCAGTCGTGATGCAGTCGAGCGAAAATTTAGTTGCAGTGAATCCGGCGGACGGGAAAGAACTATGGAAAATCGATATGGGATGCTCGACGACTCCTTCTTCGACGGTTTCCAATGGCCGGTTGATCGTTCCTTCGGGAGGGCTGACGGCACTGGATCTTTCAAGCGCAGGTGCACCGAGCAAGCTATGGTTTGAGAACAAACTCAACTCGACTGCTTGTTCGCCTCTGGTGGACAACGATAAAGTTTATGTCGTGAATCGAACCATCTTGGTATGCGGGGATTTGTTCACGGGCAAGGTGCTTTGGCAACTTCGTATACCCGATGCAAATCAAATTTGGTCTTCGCCGGTGATCGCCAACAAGCGTTTGTACCTCTTCTCGATGGATGGATCTTGTGCGGTTGTATCCCTCGACGGAGAGGAAGGAAAGATTGAGAGCGTCAACAAACTAGGAGATGAGGTTCTCGGTTCCCCTGCCATTTCCGGGAATGCGATGTTTGTACGAGGCGCTCAAAACCTTTGGAAGATCCAAGCGAAGTGAACTCGGAAAGCCATAGCGAACCCAGGCCACGTGCTGTTTCGATCCCTTGTGTTTCTAAGCCCATCGCAGGGGAAATTCGCGTTCCTGGCTCCAAGAGCCTGACGAATCGAGCGGTTTTGTGTGCAGCGATGGCACAAGGCCGATCGGTCCTCAGTGGTGTCCTCGAGAGCGAGGACACGATCGTCATGATCGATGCATGGCGAAAACTCGGACTTCGAATCGATTGGGATCGAGACCGTTGCCAGGCCGTTATCGAAGGTTGTGGCGGGCAACCTCCCATCGAGAGGGGAGATTTATTTGTTGCCAATAGCGGGACCTCCATCCGCTTTCTCACCGCAGCACTCGCGGCAACCCACGGCGAGTACATTCTCGATGGTGTTCCGAGGATGCGCCAGCGCCCGATCGGAGACCTCATCCATGGGCTTGGACATTTGGGTGCGGACCTGTCGAGCGAAAACGGCACAAATGCCGATTGTCCACCAGTGAAGCTCCGAGCCAAGGGTTTGCGAGGTGGTCAATCCTCCGTGCGCGGTGATGTGTCGAGTCAATTCTTGAGCGGTATGCTCATGGCAGCGCCCTATTGCCAAACGCCTGTCGAACTATCCGTAGTCGGTAACCTAGTATCGAAGCCCTACGTCGACATGACGATTGCGGTGATGCGATCTTTTGGCGTCGATGTCAAGACGACTGCAATCGCTGCCGGGACCCCACTGAATTACCAGATCGATGCACCTCAAAAGTATCGAGGGACGCAATACCGGATCGAGCCCGATGCATCGGCAGCGAGCTATTTTTGGGCTGTCGCCGCGATCACCGGAGGCCGTGTTCGTGTTTTGGGACTTGGGCCCGATGCACTCCAAGGAGATGTGGGGTTTGTGAAAGTCCTCGAACAAATGGGTTCGCAGGTTGCAAGTGGAGTCGACCAAAATGGAGAATCTTGGATTGAAGTCTCCGGTAGGGCCAGTCGCGGTGTCGACATCAACATGTCCGATATCAGCGATACGGTTCAAACGCTTGCTGCCGTCGCGGTGTTTGCCGATTCGCCTACTCGGGTTCGAGGAGTGGCCCACAATCGGCACAAGGAAACCGACCGTATCGGAGATTTGATTACCGAGATACGTCGCTTGGGTGCTGAGGCTCAAGAACACGAGGATGGATTGACGATCTTCCCAAAACCGCTTCATCGTTGCGAAATTCATACCTATCGCGATCACCGCATGGCAATGAGCTTCGCATTAGTAGCCATGATGGTTCCCGGTTGCTTGGTCTTAGATCCTCGCTGTACGGAGAAGACCTATCCAAAATACTTTGAGGATTTAGGTAGAATGATTGGGCACGCGGCGGAATATTTATAGTCCAGGCACCGCCCGTATCCACTTACTAGCATCCCAAGCATGACAACGACTGCCGAAATCCGACAGGCAACCTTTACGGATGTTAGTTTTCAGCGTTGCCTGAACATCGATTGCGCGGCGACCTATGATGTTTCAGAAGTTCGGACCAAATGCGGCGTCTGCGGTGACTTGCTCGATGTTGTTTACGATTGGTCGCGGATCCAAACACCAAAGCGACTATCGGATTTAGAGAGCCTGTGGTCCAAGCGTCATGATCCATTGCGGTTCAGTGGGGTTTGGCGATTCCACGAGCTATTGCCTTTTACTCCTGCCCATCGCGTGATCACCGTGGGGGAGGGGCAAACACTTCTGCAGCAAGCCGATTTTGTTTCTCGGTATGTGGGACTTCGACCGGGTCAGTTGTACCTGCAGTACGAAGGAATGAATCCTTCGGGTTCATTCAAAGACAATGGCATGTGTGCTGCCTTCACGCATGCGCACATGGTGGGTGCAAAACGGGCTGCTTGTGCATCGACTGGCAATACCAGCGCATCGCTTGCGATGTACTGCGCGGTGACCCAACTCATGAAAGCGATTATCTTCATCGGCTCTGGAAAGATCTCCTACGGCAAACTTTCGCAAGCGCTCGAGTACGGTGCCTTGACAGTTCAAATCGCGGGGGATTTTGACGATGCGATGGCTCGCGTTCAAGAGATCTCCAAGGAGCTAGGGATCTACCTCGTCAATAGTGTCAATCCTTTTCGGCTCGAAGGACAAAAGACGGTGATGTTTCGGGTGCTCGAAGCGCTGCGATGGGAAGTCCCTGACTGGATCGTGGTTCCTGGAGGGAATCTCGGCAACAGCAGTGCATTTGGCAAAGCTTTTATGGAGCTCAAAGAACTCGGGCTCATCCAGCGCGTCCCTCGACTAGCGGTGATCAACGCAGCGGGAGCCGATACGCTCGATGTCCTCTACAACCAACGCAACCTTCGATGGAATCGAGGCCGACCTCGAATGGAGACGGCTTGTTGGTATTACGATGAACTGGATCAGAGCAAGACCAAGGCCGATACGATTGCCAGCGCTATTGAAATCAACCGCCCAGTGAACCTGAAAAAATGCTTGCGAGCCCTGGATGTCTGCGACGGAGTGGTTCGCAAGGTCAGCGACCAAGAGATCCTCGATGCGAAGGCCCAGGTGGGCGCAGGGGGGATCGGATGCGAACCGGCAAGCGCTGCGAGTGTCGCTGGTGCCAAGTTGCTTCGGCAGCAAGGGGTCATCGGATATGAAGACCGCGTCGTATGCGTGTTAACGGGCCATCAACTCAAAGACCCAACCGCCACGGTCGCTTATCATACGACCGATCAGGA
>JBJSXX010000154.1:0-6511 GCA_046086605.1 Pirellula sp.
CCTGTGATCACCCACCGGTTCCATTACACCGAATTCGAAAAAGGCTTTGAAGTGATGCAGCAGGGGAACTCTGGCAAGG
Source organism: Pirellula sp. (assembly GCA_046086605.1). Classification (GTDB taxonomy): domain Bacteria; phylum Planctomycetota; class Planctomycetia; order Pirellulales; family Pirellulaceae; genus JBKCUI01. Next base: position 80 of record JBJSXX010000154.1, read on the forward strand.
TGATCCTCACCTGGTCCTAGCGCACGGGTGGATTTCTCCGAAATCCACCCACGATCTGTCTGCTATAATCAACAACCCTGATTGATAATCCACCCAATGAGAAACCTACGATGCGACTGGACAAAATGCGATGCTCGCTCCGCTTGGTTCTGTCGCTTCTTTGTGCGGTTGGCTACTTGGATCAATCACTGCTAGGCCAAGACACTGCTGATCCTAACGCAATCGCCTTTTTCGAATCCAAGATCCGACCCTTGCTCGATAAGCACTGCTTGGAATGCCACCAGGGTAAAGACTCTAAAGCGGATCTAGATCTCTCACACTCTGCGGGTTGGCAAACTGCTGGTGTGATTAAACCTCGAGACCCCAAAAGCAGTTTGCTGCTGACGGTTCTCACCAGCGAGGATCCCGATGTGCGAATGCCTCCGCCGCCGAAGGATGCTTTGAGCAAAGCCGAGCAAGCAGCCGTCCTAGAGTGGATCTCTCAAGGAGCTTATGATCCCCGATCGCTGCACCCGCAGAGCACGGAGTCGATCGGTCCGAAAAAACGGAATCGGATTTTTGAAATCACCGATGAGGATCGCGCCTATTGGGCGTATCAACCCGTGGATCCTCCGAAGTGGGAGAACGCACAAGCTGAACTGAGCCCTTCGGAAAAAATCGATTTGCTTGTCGGCGATCTTGGGCTCCAAACCGCATCGCCTCGCGAGCGACTCCGTAGGGCCTATTTGGATCTCTGGGGGTTGCCCCCAACCTACGAGCAGGTTCAAGCTTTTGAACAAGACGCGAGTCCTAAACGGTGGAGTCAGACGATCGAAGAATTGCTCGGTTCCCATCATTATGGTGAGCGATGGGGTCGCTACTGGCTCGATTGGGTTCGTTATGCAGAGACCAACGGTTATGAACGAGATGGGCTCAAGCCCCACGCTTGGAGATACCGCGACTATGTCATCGATGCGTTCGCCAAGGACAAACCTTACGATCAATTCATCATCGAGCAACTCGCCGGTGACCAATGGGCCGAAGCGCAAGGTTATGGACCAACCAACGAACCTGAGCTTTGGAGGCAAGCGACGATCGCTACAGGTTTCTATCGACTCCATGTTTGGGACGATGAACCCGATGACACACTGGCTGCCGAGTTCGATGATGCAGACGATGTGATGGTTACCATCGGGTCGGCATTCCTAGGACTGACGATCGGTTGTGCTCGATGCCACGATCACAAATTCGATCCGATCAGCCAGCATGACTACTATTCGCTTCTTTCCTTCATGCGAGGCATCGACCCTTACGGATTATCCAAGAAGGGAGGCGGAGGCCGGGGAACCGGTAAAATACAGCGCTACTTGGTTTCCGAACAAGAATCAGCGGCTTGGGAAACCGATCGTCAAACGAAGATAGTCCAAAAGCAAAAGCAACTCGATGCGGCCAGCGATCCGGCCGTGCGACTTGGAATCGAAGGTGAGATCAAAGCCCTTCGCGATTCGGTACCACCCTTCGATGCAGCCCTTTCGGTTTCGGAGATTGGCCCAGAGCCCAAACCGACCTTTGTACTCCATCGAGGTGATCCGAATTCACCCAAAGAGCAAGTCCATCCCAATACACCAGAGATCTTGCCGACGTTTCCCGTCGATGAAGAAAGATCGCATCGACTCAAGTTAGCTCAGTGGATCACCAATCCAAAAAATCCGATGACCGCAAGGGTCTTGGTCAATCGTATTTGGCAACGCCATTTCGGAGTCGGCATTGTCCCGAGTATCGATGACTTTGGCGCAACAGGTCAGAAACCAAGCAATCTTAAGCTGCTCGATTTTCTTGCTCATGAACTGATCACCTCGGGGTGGTCGATCAAGCATGTTCATCGGATCATTCTGACGAGTGAGAGTTACAGCAAGTCTTCCCGTCGGGCGGGCTTGTCAGCCGAATCGCTTTACGGTCAACCTCAACTCCGAAGACTCGATGCGGAGTCGATTCGCGACTCGATTTTAACGATCTCTGGACGACTCAACGATAAGCGTTCGGGGCCGAGCATCTACCCGAGCCTTACGCAGGAAGTCAAGGATGCGGCCAACCCGGTTTCGGTTTCCATGTGGCAAGAGAGTCCCAGGGATCAGCAGGATTGCCGGAGCGTGTACTTGATCGTCAAACGTTCGCTCAAAGTTCCTTTTTTGGAGACTCTCGATTTTGCCAATAGCACCTCGCCGACTCCGGTCAGAACGGTGACAACCACGGCACCGCAAGCTCTCTTGCTACTTAATGATCCGTGGATGCACGAGCAGGCCGAGCATTTATCCAGGAGGGTATTTCATCAATTCGGCGAGGATTCGAACAAGCAGATCGAGTTCCTGTGGCAACTGGTCTATCAAAGGACGCCAACTGCCCAGGAGATGCAATCGGCTCTGAACTATTTGGGAAGCGATCAGCAACGCGTCGTGAGCCTATGTCGTGCCTTGCTCAACAGCAGCGAATTTATCTACGTGGATTAATCGATCATGTATGCTCAAGACCATCGGTTCGACAGGCGTCGTTTTTGTACCGCCAGCGGTGCGGGTTTTGGTTCTTTGGCCCTCCTTTCGATGCTCGGTGAGCAAAGCGTTCAAGGAGCGAGTGTTCCGACGAAAGCCAAGTCGGTGATTTTCCTATTCATGTTCGGAGGTCCATCGCAAGTCGATTTGTTCGACTACAAACCCGAGCTTCAAAAACGCGATGGGCAAACGACACAGAACGAATTTCGACGAGGGACGAAAACCCAAGCCGTCTTGCAAGCCAGTAAGCGAACATTCGCTCAGCACGGTGAATCGGGCTTGTGGTGTTCGGATGCCTTTCCGAACATCGCCAAGCATATGGACAAATTGGCGGTGGTTAAGTCCTTAACAAGCGATTCGTTTGCACATGGCAGCGCCTTGCTGCAAATCAATTGCGGCAGGATTCTCCAGGGGCACCCATCGCTCGGATCCTGGATCACCTATGGTTTGGGTTCCGAGAACCAAAATCTGCCTGGATATGTTGTGATGCTCGATCCGCGTGGAGGCCCCACCAGCGGTGCTCCGAATTGGTCCAGCGGCTACATGCCAGCAGCCTATCAAGGAACCTTGATGCGACCGGGTTCTCAGCCGATTTTGAATCTAAAACCACCTTTGAATATCGACTCAAGAGCCCAACGCTCTGAGATCGATTATCTCAACGAGCTCAATGGCCGATACGCTCACGAACGTAACGACTACTCGGAGCTCGATGCTCGAATATCGAGTTACGAACTGGCGTTTCAACTTCAAATGGCGGCTCCAGAAGCGATGGATCTGTCGCAAGAAACCGCCGACACGATCGAAATGTATGGCATCGATGAGCCCAAGCCGCAGTGGCATCCGCTGGCACTCGGTCCGAGCACTTTCGGTCGCCAATGCCTCATCGCGCGGAGACTTGTCGAGCGGGGCGTCAGGTTTATTCAGATTTACTCAGGCGGAGGAAACGCTGGTGGCCAAAACACTTGGGATGGTCATCATGGCATCGAAGAGAACCTACAACTCCATTGTCCGGAGGTGGATCGTCCTATCGCCGCCTTGTTAACGGATCTCCAGCGCCGGGGTTTGCTCGAATCGACTTTGATCGTTTGGGGAGGTGAGTTTGGTCGCATGCCGGTTTCCGAAACGTTCAATACGGGGGGCAAACCAGGAGGAAGGGATCACAATCCCAAAGGGTTCACTTATTGGCTCGCTGGTGCGGGGGTTAAGGGTGGCACGAGTTACGGCCAGACCGATGAGCTAGGAGAAGCTGCGGTTGAGAATCCGCGACACCTACGGGACTTGCACGCCACGATCTTGCAATTGATGGGTTTGGATCATCGCCGATTGACCTACTTCCATGGTGGGCTCGACGAGAAGCTCACCGGAGTGCTTGATGCTTCTGCCATAAGCGAGATCATGGCGTAAAGGAGACAGAGTTTCTATTTTGTTTTCGACAATCGACGTTGGCAATTCGTCAACGAATCGAGGATGGCTTGGTAATCGGCAGAAGCCCCCTTGCGAGGTCGGACGACCAGATCGTAAGAGGGATTGAATGAATGCTGGCGACGACGAAAGGCTTCTCGGATGAGCCGTTTCCAATAGTTGCGAACCACTGCATTGCCGACCTTGCGCGACATGGAAATCCCCAAGCGCGAATGGGACAGACTATTGGGCGTTGCATGGATCACAAGAACCGAGTCGGCGATGACACGGGAAGATTTGAAAGCCCGATCGAAGTCTTTTTGTTTATAGACTCGAACGGACTTTGGAAATTCTTCGGAGTGTCGATCAGCCATGCGCGGTGATCCCAGCGCGATCAATCGTTGATTTTCGCGTTGGAGATAAGTTTGAGGAACTCTTGGTTGCTGGCGAATCGCCCGAGTTGTTTGGTCAACTGTTCCATCGCATCGACGGGATTCATCGAGTTGAGAGTTCGGCGAATCATCGTCACAGAGTGATAGGTCTCGGGGTCGTGAAGGAGTTCTTCGCGGCGAGTCCCCGATTGGGTGATATCGATCGCAGGCCAAATGCGTCGGTCTGCAAGCTTGCGATCGAGTACCAGTTCCATGTTACCTGTACCCTTGAATTCTTGAAAAATCAATTCGTCCATACGGGAACCGGTATCGACCAACGCGGTTCCGACGATTGTCAGCGAACCACCTTCGGCAAATGCACGAGCAGTTGCAAAGAGTTTCTTTGGCACGTCCATGGCTTTGATGTTCACACCACCGGACATCGTCGGGCCAGAGTTGCCGACCCATTTGTTGAAGGCACGGGCAAGTCGGGTGATCGAGTCCATGAGCAAGAAAACATCCTTACCCATTTCCGCCAACCGTCGGCAACGATCGACGACCAACTGGCTTAGTCGAACGTGCGAATCGACATCTTCGTCGAGGCTACTTGCGATCACTTCGCCACGCTTGACGTTCATCCGCATATCGGTGACTTCTTCTGGTCGCTCGTCGATCAGCAGAACGATCAGTTCTACTTCGGGATAATTCTGGGCGATGCCGCGCGAGATATCCTGGAGCATGATCGTTTTCCCGGATCGCGGTGGAGCGACGATCAAGCAGCGTTGGCCACGTCCAAGTGGAGCAAGCAGATCGATGACTCGGTTGGTAACCGGTTTGGGGCCGACTTCGAGTCTCAGCCATTTTTCAGGGTTGATTGCAGTGAGTGTATCGAAGGACTTTACGTTGACGTAGTCTTCGGGTTTCATTCCTTCGACATCGAGGATTTCCCGAACGCGTGGGCCTTGGGATCGGCGACTCTGTTGCATCACTGCACGAATCTTGAGCCCTTGGCGCAATCGGAACTTCTCGATCATCGTTCCTGGGACGAATGGATCGGAGCGTTCGCGAGCGTAATTGTTTTTCGGGGAGCGAAGGAACCCATATCCGTTGGGGTGCATTTCGAGCATCCCAAAGAACTCCTCGCCGGGTTCTTCTTGTGGAGCAGCCGTTGCCTCAGAGCGAGGGATCGGATTGCCTTCTTCATCAAGTTCAGGCTCTTGGTTTGTCTCTTCGACATTTTGATTTTCCTCGTCACGACCAAAGGCTTGTTGATAGCCGGGCCCGTGCCTTCGTCGGGGTCGTCTGACCCGAGGTCGAGACCCCGAGGAGTTGCTTCCACCCATGTCATCCCCATGCACGCGCGATCGGTAACGCTTCTTTTTTGGCATCGAAAAATCCAGAAATCAACAGAGAAAAAAAGAGTCCTAGAGCACGCGGGGCTGTCGACATCGAAGACCCGACGAAACTTTGCGGTCTACCAGCGTCCAACACTTCTTGGACAACAAACAAAATGCCTAATGCAAACTTTGCCTACTGGATAAGCACTGCGGTGCAGATGAGCACCGTGGACTTGATGAACGACTAACGCGTTCTGCCAATCGCGACCCTAGACAAGGGGCACAAAAGCACGTGAAACGAGGAGAAATCAACCGTTTCTGGCCAGCAGTACTTGGATCATAGGGTTTTTTTCAGGAATTGTCAAGCCGCAGGCCTCGACGGAAGAATTCTTGCGTCATTTTCCACCGAAAACGCTCTTTTTACTCGACCGGCATCCTCGGCACATCCGATTTAACCAGAACTCGATGCACTTTACTGCAGAGAAAATCCGTTCGTATCGCCAATTGCGGAGATCCTAGAATGCAACAACCGAAATTTCTCCCAATCCTCCTTTGGAGTGTTATTGCATTAACGCTAGCAAATTTTGGATTCGGCAAAGACAACTCTGAAATCGCATGGTCCGAAGATCTTACCGGCACGATGGAACTGGCCCAGCGAACCGGTAAGCCGGTGCTCATCCATTTCTATGGGGACCATTGCCCGCCATGCCGAATGCTCGAAAAGAAAGCCTTTAAAGACCCACAACTCATTGCAGCCATCGGCGAGCATGTTTTGGCCGTACGAATCAACGCCGAACG
>JBJSXX010000155.1:0-8899 GCA_046086605.1 Pirellula sp.
CCCATGACACCGCAGGCAATTGGGCTTTGAGCTCCGCATCGGTCACGACCACAAACCGCCATGGCTGCAGTCCAAAACTGCTAGGCGTAAGCACCAAACTCTCCTCGATCGCAGACCAAACCTCCGGCCCGATCTTCCGATCGGGAGCAAATCGCTTGACCGCATACCGCCACTGCAACGCACCTAGCAGCTCCGCAGGTGTAACCGATGGCGTTGGATAATCCTTGGGTGTTTTCATTTCTAGCTTTCGGTTGGGATCGGACGGATCGGACGGATCAGACGGATCAGACGGATTGGACGGATTGGACAGATCGGACGGATCGGACGGATCAGACAGATCGGACGGATCAGACGGTGATGAACTTGATTGGGATTTGGCTTTTGGGGTTATCCAGAACGATTGCGAGTTTCCCGGCCAAGAGCTCGTCGAGCTCGTGACCCACTAGATCAGCTCGCCAACCCGTGAGCAACGCAGGCGGTGAGTCGGAGTCTGAGTCGGGTTCCAATCGATATTGGACAAAGTCACGCAAGTCATCGGCGGTTGCCACGAGCATCGGCGCGATATGTTTGTGATGACAGATAAATGCCATCGCTGCCGATAGGAACTGGGTCAGCATGCCGGGTGGTTGGCCTTTGCCATACTTGAATTTCTTAGGCCACAGAGGCGGCGGATCCTTCAAGGCGTCTTCGATCACCTTGGCGATCTCTGGGATCAACGGTTTGGTATTTCGAAACTCCATACCTCGAAGCGATAGCAGGTGCTTCGGGTCGGTCGATCCACGCCTTGCTAATTCCACCAAGAGGTCATCTCGCAGGACACGACGAGCCGGAATATTTTTTTCTTTGGCTCTGCGATCTCTCCAGTTCCAAAGTCCACGAGCGACGCTCAGGTTTGTACCCGACAGAGCCGATACCCCGCTGACTCGATGCCAATTTTCGCTAGACTCGTATTCATAGAGATCTGCTTGTTTAGCTCGTGTTTCTTCGAGCAACCACTCGAGTCTGCCATGTTTAAGTAGCTTTGCAGAAAACTCGTCGTGGATCGCCAATAGATCACGGACGTCTTGGGCTGCGTATTCCAATTGGCGACGGGTCAATGGTCGAATGCGCCAATCCGAACGCGTTTCCTCTTTGTCGAGATTCTTGCCGACGACGCGATGCACAAGCTTGGCGTAGGAAGCTGGATACTCGATCCCCAGGAAGCCCGCTGCGACTTGGATGTCAAAGAGATTCGGAATTAGCTTTTCTGTCGCCCTGTAGCTAAAGAGTGACTCTTCTCGTCCGGCGTGAACCACCACGGTTCGCTCCGGTGATTGCAACATTTGCCAAAAGCAGGATAGGTCGTCTACAGCCAATGGGTCGATGATCGCGATTCCCGAATCGGTCACGACTTGGATTAAACACAATTCGGGGCGATAGGAATCCTCAGAGACAAATTCGGTATCGAAACCTAACAATTTGCAGTGCTCGTTGTCTCGGCACCAGTCCCCGAGGGCCGACGAATCCTCGATCCAATGAAAGTCTGTCCCCAAGCTGCCCCTCAAAGTCTGCGAATCAATCGCTATACTATTTTTTGGTCTAGATCGTCATCCCCTAGTTTTTACCATAATCGATGTCCAATTCAACGGCCTGTGAGCTTCTCGTGAGTGCAAACACACTCGATGAATGCAAACTATTGGTGGACTTGCATGTGCCGTGGGTCGATCTAAAGGATCCTCGGCAAGGCCCTCTAGGGCGGCCTAGCATCGAGCTTGCTGTCGCTCTGGCATCGATGATGAGCAAGGACTCGAATTCGATGAGGCCTTGGAGTTTCGCTGGTGGCGAACTTAGCGATTGGAAGCACCATCGCGATTGGCCGCTGATCGAAGCACTCGGCGTCGATGGTCACATCAAATTCGGACTTGCAGGTTGCAAGGATCTCGATAGTTGGATGGACGTTCTAACCGGCTTGGTTGGCGCTATGAAAAGTCCGCAGCAAGCAATCCTTGTCCACTACGCCGATGCGTCCTTGGTGCAAGCCCCGAGTTGGGAAAACGTTTTGGATGCAGCACTCTCCTTAGGCACCGATCAGCTTTTGATCGACACGGCAATCAAAGATGGAACGACCCTTACGGATTTACTATCCGCGAGCCAGCTCGCAACGATCATCGATTCGGCACATGATCATGCTCTGAAAATCGCAGTGGCTGGTTCGATCCCGCTCGATGGACTAACGCAACTTCGCAAACTCAATCCAGATTGGATCGGGATTCGAGGGGCCGTATGTTCGAACCTTCATGATAGGACTAGCCCGATCAATCCTGAATTAGTTCTCAAGGCATTGGCTGTCATGAATCGAAATCTCGATGGTGAAACGAACGTCTTGGATCCGGCAAACACATTTTGATGGATGAATGAGGCACAGGGCTTGTCCTCCAATTATCACCCCCCTGGTCTCTCTGGAGTTGTCATTTTACGGGGCATCCCCGTCGGCTCGATTGCGATCCCTAAAGATAGCAGTGAAGAATTCATCCAAGAATTCGAACTGCAATATCGATCCCTGGGGCTCAGCGCTCGGATGATACCTAACAGCAAACTCGCTACTAATTTACCTAACTTGCCCAAACCGAATAAAAACCAGAATCCGCACGACCCGGATTCCTAGCAAGTTAGTGCGGATTGTTAAGGTTGACGGTCGAATCCGAATAGGCCCAAACCGCCCCTAGCAATTGACTCTGCTCCGATCGGATTCTTCAGGCACAATGTCACAGTCATCTGCCGATCTCGGATTGACCAACGCAGAATCGTCTCAAGACGAGGACTTGGATTGCTCATCGATTCAGCTTGATCAACCAGACCGGCTCTCGGAATTAAACGCTAGGTACGACGAAGTCTTGATCCAAATCGAAGCATTAGATTTGCGAATCGAGAGGCTTTTAGGCAAAATATCCGGCGAAAAAGGGGCGAAGGTCGTCTCGCCGAGCGTTCCCGGTTGACTCGGGCTCTTCGAGCAACGATAAATTGATTGTGAGTTTTTTCACCGGGTTGACTTCAACCCGCCTGCCTGCCATTACCCGCCTAAAGATCGAGTCGGACCATGAACGGACTTTTTCCGTTGCGACCTGCTGCATGGGCTTGTGCGCTGCTGATTGTATTTTCCATTTGGAACATCGATCATTCCTATGCTCAGATCGATTCGCTCTGGCAAAGGATCGATGTTGCGGCCAGTCCAGATATGCCTTGGCTCGTGGGGGGGCCTACCCAAGAGACGCAAGCACTGCGGCGATTGAGTTTGGATTTGAGGAATACGGTTCCGACGATCGAAGAGATCGATGCTTATTTGGCGGAACCTGCCGAGGGGCGTTGGGCTCGCTGGGTCGATCGATTTTTGGCAGATCCACTTCATCGTGAACGGTTGGTCGATTGGTACGACAAGACTCTACTACAACGCCGAGCCTATCAGCATGTGGATCGTGCAACTTGGATCGGCTATCTGCGCAGTTCCGTCGATGCCAACACACCTTTGGATGCCATGTTGAAAAGCATTGTCGAGAGCACTTGGTGGAACAAGTCGGCTCGGGCTCAGCAGCGGTTCTTCTTGGAACGCGGTGGCGATGCGCATGCGATTGCTCGCGATCTTGGTCGGGTGTTTTTTGGCAAGGATCTCCAATGCGCTCAGTGCCATGATCATCCGCAGGTCGAAGATTACCTTCAGATCGACTACCATGGACTCTTGGCGTACGTTTCGGCAAGCTCTTTGGTCGAAGGGAAAACGACTGACGAGAAGGGGGCCGAGCAAAAGTTGCAGATGTACATCGAGAAAGCTGCCGGGGATGCTCCTTTCGAATCGGTCTTTAATAAAGGCGTGCCGTTTCGATCGGCGAGCCGAGCCCCCGGGCAAAGCGAGCATTTCGAATCGTATTTAGCTCCCGATGCGCGTTATGAAGCCGCACCTCGCGAAGGTGCATTTGGTGGCGTTCCAAATGCACCAATCCAAAGTCGCCGGTCGTTGTTAGGTGCCCAGTTGCAAGCATCCAACCGCGTTTTTGCCGAGAATTGGGCGAATCGACTCTGGGCGATCATGTTCGGTCGAGGCCTGGTTCATCCGCTGGACATGCATCATTTTGATAATCCTGCAAGCAACCCAGAATTGCTTAAGCTACTCACCGACTCGCTCATTGAATCGAAATTCAATGTTACTGCGATTTTGCGACAAATCGCTGTAAGCGAAACCTACAAACGAGGGCCTGTTGCACCGATCCATCAACTCTCCGATGCACGAGGCGTTCTGCAGACACAAGCCCCCGAGGCAATCGCATGGCGAGCCCAAATCACAGAGGCTCACTCGAATGCCAAAGAAACTGTAGCGACTGCCGAGCAAGCCTGGAAGGAAAAGCAAACCGCGTACGAAACCGCCGCGAATGCTTGGCGTGAAATCCAGAAATCCCGAATCGCCGTTCGGGCCGAACTCGATGCTGCGGAAGCCGCTTTCAACGAGGCGAATAAGAAACAGACCGAGGCGGCCGCGGCGCTCGATAAAGCGAGCAATGCTCACAAAGCGATCGCTCAAAAGGTCAGTTTGCTCGACGAAGCGGCTCAAAAGCTTGAACAAGCCAAGGCGTTAGGGGACGATCCAGACATTCAAAACAGCATCGCAGCGACGCGTACTAAGATTGAAGCTCTTAAGCCTCAAGTGACCGCCGCAGAGCAAGCGGTCGTTGCGGCGACAACGGCTCGAGATGGGGCCGCTGGAGCTAAAGAGACCCAACGCGGCCAGTGGAAAGCGATCGTCGATCGGCTCGTTCCACTCGAACAGCAACTTCGACAAGCCGATGTGTCGATGACCCAATCTCGCGAGGCATTCCAAGCCGCCAGGCGAACTGCTTCGATGCTCTCGCAACGCGCGCAGCGACTCCAGCAGGTCTTGACTTGGTTTGACCGAAGCTCCGAGGTGGTCGGCTTCCAAACACAGTTATCGCAACTCGCTTCTCAAATGACTCCAATCCAGGAAATGCTCGTTGCGAGCAACAAGGAAAAGGAAATCATCGAACAGTCCATCGTCAGTCTTCAAGGATCCATCGATCAAACCAGCAAGCAGCTCGAACCCATCGTCGGCAAATGGAAGGAACTCGTTGCTCAAAAAGAGAAACTCGCAACCACCAAAACACAGCTAGCAGAGACCAAGTCGCTGCTAGCCGATCCAACCGTCATCGATTCGGCGATCGCCCAGTTCGACTCGAGTTTGATAGCCAAAGATGCTGAGTTAGGTACGGTCGATACGCAGATGAAACAAATGCAAGCGACGCTTGCAGAAATGCAAAAGAAGTCCGATGAGAGCAAATCGCAACTCGTCGGTATGACCAGCAAAGTACAAGCGAGCCAGGTGGCCATTGATGCTCATCGAGTTTCGATGCAAACGGTTGAAACGCAAATGGCCAAGCTCGCCGAAGAATGCAGTTTGCTCAAGGCCGAGGTCGATGAGAATTGCCAAGCGGTCTTTGCAGTTGCACCCGAGCGGGCGTTGAGTCCCGAGCAGTTCGGCTGGTCGATTCTTACGGCGACCAATGTCCATGCGGGCTACATTGCCAACGAGCGAGCAGAGCTCGATAAGTCTTCGCCACTTGCTGCCGATCTTCCTGCCGACCAACTCGCCAACCAGCAGTTCGATCGATCGCTGCGGATCGTTCGTGCTGCTCGCGATAAACTCCAAGGTACGATCGATACTTTTTCGAACCTTTATGCTTCTGGAGTGGGGCAGACCAGCGACGATTTTTTTGCCTCGCCCGACCAAGCCTTGTTCGTTGCCAACGGAGGATCCATCTATGGATGGGCTGCACCTAACGGAAGCAACCTCACTCATCTTGCGATCCAAGCACCAGATCCCCAAACGGCAACGGAGTTAATCACGCGAGGCTTGCTAGCTCGGCCATCCCAAGCAGCCGAGCTACAATGGATCCCCGAGATGATCAGCAAGAATCCGGAGACCAAGTCAGCGGTGATCCATGAACTGGTCTGGGGAATTCTTGCCGGCGTCGAATTCCGCCTCTATCCTTAAGTCGTATAACCCATCAAAAGAATTTCTGAAACCCATTCGAGGAAACATAACCATGACCAAGCTAGCTCGATACGCATGTGGTGGACTGGATCACACGGTCAATCGCCGAAAGTTTCTCACGGCAGCCAGCACTGGTATCGGGGCGGCAGGATTCCTGGGCGGTGTCGCTTCGCTATCCCATCGAGCGATGGGAAACCCGATTGCTAAGAACGATTATCGGGTGGTGGTATTCAACATGCACGGTGGTCTGAGCCAACTCGAGAGCTGGGATCCCAAACCATCGACTCGCACCGGGGGGCCTTTTCGAGCGATCCCAACGAGTGTCCCCGGGATTCACATCTGCGAACTGTTGCCTAAGACCGCGAAGCAGATGCATCACCTTTGTCTTTTGCGAGGTGTGAACACCTCCGAAGACGATCACGGCAAGGGTGCTTATATGATGCTCACAGGGCGTCGCCAGACCCCTTCGGCCGAGTATCCGCAGGTCGGATCTGTTGCAGCCAAGATGCTTCATGACGATCAGACTGGTCTACCTGGTCACATCATCGTCACACCCGGTGGGGGTGGAGGCAGAGGCAACGAAGCGGCTTATTTGGGGCCCAAGTTCAACAGCATCCATTTGGGAGGCGACAAGCCACCTCAGAATTCCAGCAAGCCCGATGCGATCGCAGCCGATGCCGAAGCGCGTCGGCACGAGTTGCGACGTAAAATCAACGAGCAGTACCTGAGCCAACGTCGCTCGGCAGTAACCGACGCTTACACCCACTCCTACGAGCAGGCCCTCAAGCTCATGGAGCGCAGAGAGGTCTTTGACGTGAGCAAAGAGTCGCAGGCGGCTCAGGATATGTACGGCCAAAGCGAACTTGGACGCCAATGTTTGGTGGCCCGTCGATTGCTAGAAAATGGTGTTTCCTTTGTTCAGATAACTCATTCAAACTACGACACTCATAACGACAACTTCAATTTCCACATCGAGCAAGTTGGCGAGTTCGACATCGCCTTTGCAACCTTCATCGAGGATTTATCGCAACGGGGGATGCTCGAGAAAACGTTGGTCGTCGTGCTGAGTGAATTCGGTCGCACTCCGAATATCAACCTCTACTATGGACGCGATCACTGGTCCAAAGCTTGGTCGGTCGTCATGGCCGGGGCAAAGGTGGCTCGTGGTGGAGTCTTTGGCCAGACCAATGCGGAGGGGACCGAGGTTACCGAAGGACAAGTCGATCACGGGGACATTTTCCACACGATCTTGCGCGGCGTCGGAGTCGATTCGAGCCAATCGCTGATTGTCGATGGGCGAGAGTTGCCCATTGCTGACCCTGCCGCGGAACCGATTTGGAAGGTGTTGGTATGATCGATTTGGACATCACCAAATCGCATGTCTTGCATCAATGGAAGGCCGATTCGCCGCTGATCGCATGCCGAATCTCTCCCACGGGCGAGCAGTGTGTGAGCACATCGCAAGACAACCATCTTCAACGTTGGAACATGGCCAACGGAGAAAAGGTTATTCTCAAGGGTCATGACAGTTGGGTGCATGCTCTGAGCTACAATAAGTCCGGAGATCAATTGATTTCCGGGGGGTGCGAGGGCAGACTTATCTGGTGGTCGATGCTCGAGGCTGAGCCCAAGATCATTCGCACTGTGGATGCTCACCAAGGCTGGATTCGGGGCGTCGAAATTTCGCCCGACGGGACATTGGCTGTCTCGGTTGGGAATGATCAAGTTATTCGTTTGTGGAAGACCGACTCGGGAGAGAAGATTCAAGAATGGCCTGCGCATGAGCGGCACATTTACAGTGCAGCGTTCCATCCCGACGGCAAGCATCTAATCACCGGCGACTTGATGGGTAAGATCCATGTTTGGAAACTCGAGGATCGCTCGTTGGTTCGAACGCTTGATGGCGCGACGCTCTACAATCCCAACAAGGGACAGAATGCCGAATTTGGTGGAGTTCGGTCTTTGGCGATCTCCCCGAGTGGCAACGAAGTTTTCGCGGCAGGAACGCACAAGGGAAGCAATCCTTTTGGTGCTGTCCACGAACCACTGTTGCTGAGATTCAATTGGGCCGATGGAGCATTGACCAAGTCCCATGTTTGCGATGGGATACCTGGAGGGCTATTGTATCGCACGGCAGCTATCAACGATGCGACTGTGACGGCCGTATCGGGCGGATCCTCGGGTGGGATTTTGCTGTTTTTCAATGCGACACAAGACAAGGAGTCCCATCGTGCGGGGTTACCGAGTTTGGCTCGCGACATGGACGTGCATCCTGCCAAGGGACTAGTCGCTACGGCTCATTTTGATCAGCATCTTCGTATTAGCGGATTATTTGCGTAGGTCGTCCTCGAACTCACACCGATCCACGCCCGTGGAGGGGGTAGGATTCGAACTAGTTGGGTTCGAATCGTAGTGGAAATCAATGCCGGAACACTGGTCTTCATAGATTGACGAGCAAAAGTGGACGGGGGTCAAATCATGATTTGCCCCCCGACCCCTTTTTCACGAAGTGAGCAGTTGGTAGCAACTAAGACTGTGTGAGTTCAAAATGACAAGCACACACGAGGGCAAGCCTTGCGTTCTGTATTCGCGACATGGCAGGTGGTTATCGCGAGACTGACTTGACTGGCGCATACCCAGGAACTCGGTCGGTTTTTTGCCTTCGATATTCTCACCAGAAGATGGCAAGTACATCGGCGGTTGGGTAAAATTCGATGACGGAACAGAACGACGTGACGGTGTCTGTTCTCATTAACTCGCGATACGCTTGGCCAAACAGAGCCGGCAACAAGAAAACAGAAAGCGACGAACCAAGCGATGAACCGAAGTCGCGGAGTCGTCGTTCTTGACAATGGAAAATCTATC
>JBJSXX010000156.1:0-7477 GCA_046086605.1 Pirellula sp.
GACGCCAAACACAAACCTGGCAAGTAACCCTGCAGGAGCCATCCCAAGTCCCGGTACTGCAGCAGCCAATAATGGTTTTCCTCCGGGGACTTACAACGTAGCCCAGCCTCGATCAACCCCGGCTGCTCCCAATAACTTCGCAGCCAACCCCAATGGATCAAATCCCTATGCTGCGATGCCGCCTACCACGCAACCAAATGGAGTTGTACCAAATGGTGCCTTGCCCAATGGCTTTCCTCCTAATAGTTCAATCCCTAATGGTTCAATGAGCGGCGCATCGTTGCCGAGCACTGTAACCAACACAAATCCTTACGGTTTAGCTCAAGTTCCGGTGGGACAAGCGGGAACGATGTCCCAAGCACCCAGCAATAACAATCCTTACGGTTCGACCTTACCTCCTGGTGGGTCGGGAATCAGGAGCGCAGTGTACGGACCGGTACCCCAACCCAACAACAACTCACAAAACAACATCCCGAACCTTCCACCCGCTTATGGCGGTTCCGCCAACGGTATTCCAGTAAGTGGTGTTCCCGCATACGGTAACCCAGGTCTAGCACCACAAGGGATTCCGCAGGGGATTCCGCAGGGACTACCACAAGGTCTATCGCAGGGAGTACCTCAAGGGATTCCGCAGATGATTCCACAAGGGATGCCACAGGGAGTACCGTCGCTTCCGAACTTGCCTAATAGCCCAGGCCTTCCACCTAGCTCTATTCCCTCAGCGCAGCTACTTCCATCGAGCAGTGCCCCTGGAATGCCGAGCCTTCCGCCGGCAAGTAGCAGCGGTGCTTATCGACCTGGGAGCGTAGGACGGAGCACCAGCTATGACTTCTCAGGTCAAAACCAGGTTCGCTAGTGGATTTTTGTCGCTTTGCCTTATTTGGCTAAGTTTGACAGCTTGCTCGACGCCGCTTGCCAAAGGTTTGAATGAAAACGCTTTGGTGGGCTTCCTCAAGAACGGTCGCACGGAATTGACGCCTGAGCAACTCACGCTCAGGCCGTGGCGCGCGGATTTGATGATCTTGCCTTACGTGGAGTTCGAAGGCGATACGATCACGATTCGCAACGTTCGAAACTGCCGTTATCGAAGTGAGTCGGATTACGATGTCCGGCATTACGATTTAAGGTTTCGACTCTCGGATGTCCGAAAGATCGACTTTATCATCGTTCCGTTCAAAGAGTCTTCGTTGCTCGCACATACGATGCTCAGTTTCGGGCTTGCAGATGGCCGGCATTTTGTCGTTTCCGTCGAAGCTCGGCTCGAAGAAGACCAAGATTATTCGGCTGTTGCGGGAACAGGACGACGATTTCCGCTTACCTACGTGGTTGCTGACGAGCGCGATGTGATTCTCTTGCGGACATTGGTTCGGGACGTCGAGGTCTATTTGTATCCAGGAAGGGCTGAACCCCAGCAGATCCAGGATCTGCTGGTCGATATGCTCGCGCGGATCAATCAACTCCATCGCCAGCCGGAGTACTATGACTCGCTGACGAATAACTGCACGACCAATCTGGTCGATCATGTCAACAAGTTAAGGCCGGGCAGAATCCCACGGGATTGGAGGGTTCTGTTTCCCGGGCACTCCGACCGCCTGGCTTATGAACTTGGACTGCTCGAAATCCAAGGTTCTTTCGAGTATGCTCGAAGTATTTCCCAGATCAACCAGCTCGCTGGGGCTTACGCAGATGATCCGGAATTCTCAAAACGAATTCGAAGGCAATAGCCTTTCATGAAAACCGAAGAAGCGAATAAAAGTACGCAGCGAATTTTGCGAGAGCGTTGGAATCAAGCGACCCGAGCCGAGTTGCAAGCTTGGCAACTAGCTCGGCTCAATCAACTCTTGGCCGAAGTCCTAGCCAATAACGAATTCTATCGACAGCGTTACAAGGCGAACCGAATCGAACTTGCTTCGCTCGACGAGTTGCAGCAACTGCCACTGATGAGCAAAAGCGATTGGATCAGCGATGATGCTTCCGGGGTAGCCAAGCACCACAGTTATTCACTGGATCATTATCGACGCTACCATCGAACCAGTGGGACTCGAGGCCGTCCGATGGTGATCCTCGACAGCCCATCGGACTGGCAGTGGTGGATCGACACATGGCAATACGTTTTGGATGCCTGCCAGATAAACAGCAACGATCGGGTCTTGATGGCATTTTCTTTCGGTCCATTCATCGGCTTTTGGAGCGCGCACGACGCTTGCTTGCATCGCGATTGCATGGTCATCCCATCGGGCGGAATGTCTTCAGAAGCTCGAATTGATTTGATCCATGCATCGGAGCCAACCGTCTTGTTCAGCACCCCAAGCTATGCGATCCATTTAGGGCAGTTAGCCCAATCGATTGGAAAGGGACTCAGGGATTCATCGATCCGTTGCGTGTTTGTGGCTGGCGAACCCGGAGGTAGCATGCCGAGTGTACGCAACGCGATCCACGAACTCTATGGTGCACAGGTGATGGATCATGCAGGGGCGACCGAAATTGGCCCTTGGGGATTTGGGAGCATCGATGGGAATGCCCTGCATGTGATTGAATCGGAATTTATCGCCGAGTACTTACCTGTCGAATCCGACATCCGCTCCCCGAGCGACTCGTCGATTCGAGAATTGGTACTGACGAGTCTAGGTCGTACTGGGGCTCCGGTGATCCGATATCGCACGGGGGATTTAGTGAAACCTCGATGGCCTGAAGATACTAATGAGACGAAAACCGCAGGGACGCGATTCGTGCGGCTCGAACAAGGCATTCTCGGACGGCTCGATGGAATGATCGTCGTACGTGGTGTGAATATTTTTCCGACGAGCATCGATGCGATTGTTAGGGAATATCCCAGTATTGGGGAGTATAGGCTGGTGCTAAGCAAGTCTGGGGCACTGGATGAATTGCACTTGGAGATCGAAGACCGAGAGGATTGCCGAGAATCGCTGGCCAAAGAACTCCAGAGTCGATTGCAGTTGCGAGTGGCGGTCGATCGGGTGGCAGAGGGGAGTTTACCCAGACTCGAGGGAAAATCCCGCCGCGTTGTGGATTTGCGCTGAGTTCGAATCGCCACTTACACCGATGGCTCGATGTGCGAGGTCACCGGCAAAGCAATTTAAGCAACCCGTATAGGGGTTTTGGGGAAGTATTAGCAACACTTAGGTTTCATCGAGTCTATTGCGATGGTTCTTGGGGACAAGATACCCAGATGCTGGCCGCGACTTGTGATTGAAGCTACCGGAGCGCACCGCTATATTTTGGGTGTCTTTGTTGCGGGTTTTTTCCGCGATGAAGTTTTCCATCCTCTTTTTTTCCGTCGGAGAATTACTCAGTGGTTACTCGAATCGCGATCAATGGCTTTGGACGTATCGGTCGACTGACTTTTCGAAACTTGATGGCCCGTTCAAACGAGTTCGAAGTCGTGGCGATCAACGATTTGACCGACAACAAAATGCTCGCAACGCTACTGAAATATGACAGCGTACACGGTCGTTATGACGGAACCGTCGGGTATGACCATATGCACTTGATCGTCAACGGAAAGAAGATCTTGGTGTTGGCTGAAAAGGATCCCTCGAAGTTGCCTTGGAAAGACAACAACGTTGACATTGTCATCGAGAGCACCGGGTTTTTCACGGGACGATCCAAGGATGGCAAGCCAGGGTACGACTCCCACTTGACGGCAGGCTGCAAGCGAGTCGTTTTGAGCGCACCTGCAAAGGATGGAGCGGATTTGACCTGCGTTCTTGGGGTCAACGATAACAAACTATCGAAGGACATGCTCTGCGTGTCGAACGCATCGTGCACGACCAACTGCTTGGCACCGATTGCCAAGGTTCTGCATGAGACGTTTGGAATTGAAAGTGGTTTGATGACCACCGTGCATGCTTATACGAACGATCAGCGAGTCCAAGACTTGCCTCACTCGGATGCTTACCGAGCTCGCGCTGCGGCCCTGAACATCATCCCAACCTCCACCGGAGCAGCATCGGCAGTCGGTTTGGTCATCCCTGAGCTCAAGGGCAAGCTGACTGGAATTGCCATGCGGGTACCGGTTGCGACCGGATCGGTGGTCGACCTAACGGCCAACTTGAAGGTTGAAACGACCGTTCAGGATATCAATGCAGCGATGAAGGCCGCCGCCGAAGGGCCGCTCAAGGGGATCCTTTGCTACACCGAAGACCCCATCGTATCGAGCGATATCATCGACGATCCGCATAGCAGCATCTTCGCCGCTGACTTTACCCAGGTCCTTGGCAACAAGGGCAAGATGGTCAAGGTCGTCTCGTGGTACGACAACGAGTGGGGTTACAGCTGCCGCACGGCGGATCTATGTGCCCGGTTGGCTAAGTATCTCTAATTACAGTTTGATCAAGCCTCGTTCACCGAGCAATTGGAGAACTTGGTCGACGCATTCTTGTACGGTTTGCTTTCCTGAATCGACGACGAGGTCTGCCTCTTGGGGGGCCTCGTACAAGGCACTGACGCCTGGAAAATTCGGAAGCACTCCGGCTTCAGCTTTCGCGTAATGCCCTTTGACATCTCGGGCCTTACGAACCGTTTCGTCGGCAACGAGGTGTACGACCAGGAAGCGATCTTTTCCTACGAGCTCGGCAACACGTGCTCGGATCGATTCGCTTGGAGCGACAAATGCGGCCAAGCAAATCAGTCCTGCATCGTTCATGATGCGAGCGATATGGGCTGAACGTCGCAGGTTCTCGCTGCGGTCTTCGACGGAGAACCCGAGATCTTGGTTGACTCCGCTTCGCATCTTTTCGCCATCGAGAACCATCACGGCTCGGCCCGCGTCAAACAACGCTCGCTCGACGGCTCTGGCAATGGTTGATTTGCCCGTGCCGGTCAATCCGGTAAAGAGCACCGTTGCGGGTGACTGTCCGAACCGTGCCGAGCGTTCTTGCGGGCTGACATCGGTCATCGACTCGCTCTTGGAGGCTTCCTGCTGGGTGGACTCCCAAGCTGCCTTGGTTTTGGCTGAATCGCGGTCGGTGATCATCCCGGCACCGACGGTCGCGTTGGTCAGTCGATCGATGATGATGAATGATCCGGTCACACGATTCCGCTTGTACGGGTCAAAGTAGATCGATTGGCTGAGGGTTATCGAACAGCGTCCGATTTCATTGAGTTGCAAATCCGGTGCTGGGGAACGGTGAAGCGTGTTGACATCGACCTTGTACCTGAGCGAATCGATCTGCCCAGGAACGGTTTGACTGGTGTGCTTGATCAGATAGGTCTTACCTGGCAAGAGTGGGTCTGCGTTCAACCAGACGATTGTTGCATCGAACTGGTTGGTCGCCTTGGGAATGTTCCCAGGCCTAACGATCATATCCCCGCGAGAGCAATCGACTTCGTCTTCAAGCACGACGGTGATCGACTGAGGACAGAACGCTTCTTCTAGATCCCCATCCTGTGTGACGATTCGCTTGACCTTACTGACCCGTTTCGAAGGCATGACCATGATCTGGTCCCCTTTTCGGAGGATGCCTGATGCAATCGTGCCGCAGAAACCGCGGAAGTCCAGGTTTGGTCGGTTGACGTACTGGATCGGCAGGCGGAAGTCCTCGAGGTTTCGATCCGAGCCGATATAGACCGACTCGAGGAAACTCATGAGTGTGCTCCCTTTGTACCAAGGCATATTCGGGCTTTGATCGACGACGTTCTCACCGTGAAGGGCAGCCAGTGGGATGAAATGCAAATCGGGGAGGTCCAACCTCGATACGAATTGCTTGTAGTCATCGCAAATTTGCTCGAAGCGTTCTTGGCTGTAATTGACCAAGTCCATTTTGTTGATGGTCACGACCACGTGACGAATGCCGAGCAAGGAGACGATGAAGCTATGCCGTTTGGTCTGCGTCAGAACCCCATGCCTTGCATCGATAAGAATAATCGCAAGATCGGCAGTCGACGCACCGGTGGCCATATTGCGAGTGTATTGCTCGTGGCCAGGGGTATCGGCGATGATGAACTTACGCTTGGCTGTCGAGAAATAACGGTAAGCCACATCGATGGTGATGCCTTGTTCGCGTTCGGCTCTCAAACCGTCGGTAACAAGCGCCGGATCGAATTTCCCTCCTGTGGTACCGTGGACTTTGCTTTCGTTTTCGAGTTGTGCAAGCTGATCTTCGTAGATCATTTTGCTGTCGTAGAGCAATCGTCCGATGAGGGTGCTTTTCCCATCATCGACGCTACCACAGGTGATAAAGCGCAGGAGTTCTTTTCGTTCGTGTTGTTCAAGATAGGCCAAGATATCCTTGGCGATCAGATCACTTTGGTGCGACATCTTAGAAGTACCCCTGCATTTTCTTCAGTTCCATACCGGCTCCTCCTCCGTCTTTGTCGATCACTCGACCTTGACGCTCCGAGGTTTTCGTCAGAAGCATCTCTTGAATGATTTCAGGCAAGGTTACTGCATTGGATTCCACTGCACCTGTCAGTGGCCAGCAACCGAGCGTTCGGAAGCGGATCATCTTGTGCTCGATAACCTCGCCGTTTCGCAGTTTGAATCGGTCATCGTTGGGACTGATCAGAGCACCGTTGCGAAACACGACCGGACGCAACTTGGCGAAATAGAGATCGGGCAGAGGGATATTCTCAAGGTAGATGTATTGCCAAACATCCAGTTCGGTCCAGTTTGAAAGCGGGAATACCCGGATGCTTTCTTGAGGATTGACTCGGCAGTTGTAGAGGCTCCACAATTCGGGCCGTTGGTTCTTTGGGTCCCAACGATGGAACTTGTCACGGAAAGAAAACACACGTTCTTTGGCGCGTGATTTCTCCTCATCACGTCGAGCACCACCGAAGGCTGCATCAAAACCGTACTTGGTCAGTGCTGCTTTGAGCGAATCGGTTTTCATCACCTCGGTGTGTTTGTCGCTATTTTCAAATGGATCGATCCCGAGTTTAAGACCTTCGTGATTGATATTCACCAGCAGTTCGATGCCGAGTTCTTTTTTGACGTAGGTATCCCGAAACTCGATCATCTCACGAAACTTCCAAGTCGTATCGACGTGCAGGAAGGGAAACGGAGGTTTGGCGGGATAGAAGGCCTTGAGCGCCAAATGGGTCATGACAGCCGAGTCTTTTCCAACCGAGTAAAGCATGACCGGTTTTTTGAACTCGGCTGCCACCTCTCGAATCACGTGGATGCTTTCGGCTTCGAGCTGTTTTAAATGGGTCAGGTTGTAGGAATTCATCGAATGCTCGCCCGAGGAGAACTAGGTCGTTTTGGTCGGTGACTAACGAAAAGACGCAAGCGTAAAGCCTGCGTCTTTGGTTTATCGGATTTCGACCGAATAAATCTGAATGCAAACGAGCTTAGGCCTTCGCCCTTGCAGCCAGTTGCTTCTTGCGTTCGTTGATAATGTCGTCTTGGAGACTGCGTGGCACGGCGGAATAGCGGGCCAGTTCCATAGCGAAGGTTCCTTGACCCTTGGTCATGCTGCGAAGATCCGTGGCATAGCCGAAGGTATTTGCCAGG
>JBJSXX010000157.1:0-2848 GCA_046086605.1 Pirellula sp.
ATCGTGGCATACTCATACACTCCGCATTGGTCCTCGATCCAAGCCTACGGCGATACAACTCACAGCTTTGTCAATCGAGACCGATACCATGGAGCTTTTGCCCCCGGATTCGATCCGATCGATCCTAGCCGCTACAACCCAGCGACTTATCACTCGACGGGACTCCTTGCAATCGATCATATCGTGGGCAATGTTGAAGAGGGCAAGATGAATCAGTGGGTTGATTTCTATCGCAAGGTCTTAGGGTTCGAACAACTTGTTTCTTTTGATGACAAAGACATATCGACCGAGTATTCAGCACTGATGTCCAAGGTGGTAGAGGGTGGGAGAGGTCGGATCAAGTTCCCGATCAATGAGCCGGCACAAGGCCGTCGACGCAGCCAGATCGAGGAGTACATCGATTTTTATGGGGGAGCTGGCGTCCAACATATCGCCCTTGCAACCAACGATATCATCAAGACAGTTCGGGCGCTTCGGGACAACGATGTCTCGTTCCTCCGTGTCCCCAGAACCTATTACGATTCCCTGAAAGATCGTGTAGGAAACATCAAGGAAGACATCGAGGACTTAGCGGAGCTAGGGATTCTCGTCGATCGCGATGACGAAGGATACATGCTCCAGATTTTTACCAAGCCGGTGCAGGATCGACCGACGTTGTTCTTCGAGATTATCCAGCGCGAAGGTGCCAAGAGTTTTGGAAAAGGGAACTTTAAAGCCCTTTTTCAAGCCATCGAGCGCGAGCAAGCTCTGCGCGGCACGCTGTAAACTAGAGGGGTCGCAGAATCCTATTTTCAAATACTTACCCGATCGAGTTGGATCATGTTGGATCATCAAAAGGTTGACGAAACGCTTCTCGTTGCAGACAGACGCCGTTGGCTCGTTCGGGCCGGAATGGGGCTCGGAAGTGTCGCGCTAGCCGATCTGCTTAGTCATGAAAAGGCCTCGGGGACCGAGGGTGTTCCAAGTCACGGCGTGATCCATCCGACGCACCATCGACCGACGGCCAAGCGGGTGATCTACTTATTCATGGCAGGTGGGCCATCGCAACTCGAAACGTTTGATTACAAGCCCTTGCTAAGCGAGAAACAAGGTCAACCGCTTCCAGACTCCGTACGAGCCGGGCAAAGGCTCACGGGGATGTCGGGCAATCAAGCCACTTTGCCTCTTGCCGGTTCGATCTTTAAATTTGGCCAGCATGGAAACTCTGGAGCTTGGGTCAGCGAGTTACTGCCCAACACAGCAAGATACGTAGACGATATGGCGATTATTCGCTCAATGACGACTGAGGCGATCAATCATGATCCTGCCATCACGTTCCTCCAGACGGGCAACCAGATCTCGGGTCGCCCGAGCATCGGAGCTTGGATGCACTATGGATTGGGTAGCGACAATGAGAATCTTCCTTGCTTTGTTGTTCTGATTACCAAGGGCAAGGTGGATCAGCCGTTGTATTCGAGGTTATGGGGGTCTGGTTTCTTGCCTGCGCGGTATCAGGGTGTCCAATTTCGATCCGGTAAGGAACCGGTTTTGTATTTGACCAATCCACCGGGTATTGATTCAGCGAGTCGCCGCCAGATGCTCGATCGACTCAAGCAGTTGCATGAGGCACAAGCGGATCGAACTGCTGATCCGGAGTTAACGGCTAGGATCGCGCAGTACGAGATGGCTTATCGGATGCAAACAAGCGTTCCGGAGGTCACGGACTTGTCGGCTGAGAGCGAAGCGACATTTGAGCGGTACGGCGCGCAAGCCAAAACGCCTGGCACCTTTGCGGCAAACTGCTTGCTCGCACGGAGACTTGCCGAGCGAGGGGTGAAGTTTATCCAGCTTTATCATCAAGGCTGGGATCATCATGGAGGGGTACCTGGAGGGATGCGGACGCAGTGCTTGGAGACCGATCAGCCCACCGGAGCGCTCCTTGAGGATTTGAAGCAACGGGGGATGCTCGAGGATACTCTGGTCATCTGGGGTGGCGAGTTCGGTAGAACGAATTATTCGCAGGGCAAGTTGACGGCGGACAATTATGGACGAGATCATCATCCGCGATGTTTCTCGATGTGGATGGCCGGAGGAGGAGTTCGAGGCGGCGTTGTTTATGGGGAGACATGTCCGTTTGGGTACAACATTGTCGAGAACCCCGTGCATGTCCGCGACTTCCATGCGACGCTGTTGCATACACTGGGGATAGACCACGAGCGATTCACCGCCAAATTCCAGGGGTTAGATGCTCGGCTGACGGGTGTCGATCCAGCGCGAGTCGTGCAGGAAGTTTTGAAGACTTAACGGAGCCAATCGAGTCACATTTGCGTTCGGGAATGAAGTGCTCTCTTGGCGAGTCTCCATCCTTTCGACCGCAACAAGAGACTCGAAAAGAAGACTCCTAAAGAAATTCTTTTGAAACACAGAGACACAGAGAACACAGAGTTTAGAGGAACCAGTCCGCACTCTCTGTGCCCTCCGTGCCTCTGTGTTTTCTCTCTGTTCTCTCTCTTTGAATCGCTTTCAAATCAGTTTATGCAATCTCGAAGGATCTTCTCCATCTTGCGGCCTTTTGCCAACTCGTCAACAAGTTTGTCCAAGTATCGAACCTTCTGGGTCAATGGGTTCTCGATGTCCTCGACTCGGTAACCGCAAATAGTACCTGTGATCAGACCGGCATTTGGGTTCAGTGTAGCTTTGGCAAAGAACCCCTCAAACGTGAGGGTATCTGCTACTAATCGTTGGCCAAATCAATACTTCTCCGATCTGGGTCTCTATAGCCTGCAAGAAGCCCATGTTCGGTTCGTTCAGTCCATAGGAACCTACTAACTGGAGAGCCGTATGCGGGAAAACCGCCCGTACGGTTCGG
>JBJSXX010000158.1:0-8309 GCA_046086605.1 Pirellula sp.
TCGTCGATTGCTGGCCGCTCATGCACGACTTGTTTCCGATCGCGTCCCGGCCGACGTAGATGATTTCTCCGAAATCATCTACGAGCGCTTGAGTTTCGCCCAACCCAACGAAGCGTTGCACAACCATCTCTCGTCGATTGCTGGCCGCTCATGCACGACTTGTTTCCGATCGCGTCCCGGCCAACGTAGATGATTTCTCCGAAATCATCTACGAGCGCTCCCGTTTCGCCCAATCCAACGAAGCGTTGCACAACCATCTCTCGTCGATTGCTGGCCGACCATGCTCTGCTTTGCCAACGTAGATGATTTCTCCGAAATCATCTACGAGCGCTCCCGTGTCGCCCAACCCAACGAAGCGTTGCACAGCCATCTCTCGTCGATTGCTGGCCGACCATCCATGACTTATTTCCGTTCAAGTCCCAGAGATTCGATAGGAGGGCCAATTCGTCTGGGGGACGTCTATGGCAGCTATTCTGTTGACAGAATATTTTTGATGGCTAGGATACAGGGGTGGGTTGGTATCGAATTCACGGAGGTTGTACCAGCGATCTATGGGACTAGGTAAGATTGAGAGATTCCGTGAGTTTTTACGTCGACTTGAGCAGTCTCCTCCGGCGAGTTCACACGACGAAGCCTTCAAGCTTTTGAGCAAAATACTGAATGATGTCGAAGGCGAATTTACGGATATTCCATTCCAACCGAATCGCTGGCAGACCGATGGCCGACTATATCCACCTGAGGATGACAACGCTCGAGTTGTCGACTCAAGAGATGATCTGATTCGATACCGACATAGGTCCCACAATACATTTATTCGTGACAATGGAGCGATTGAGATTCAAGATATGGATGGATCTGTTTTGTTCGAAAAACGCGGATTGGACGGACGCGGTGTAGACCTTTCTTACGGAGTCAAGCGAAACGATGCATCGTAAATCTTTATTGCCGATTGAGTCGTTGGAGCGATCAATAAAAAGTCGCTTTCCTGAAGCTCAAATCTCGCTGGACAGACCACGCAAATCCTCTGGTATTTGGTTTCTCGACATCACGTTACATCAGCATCCTGTCATTGTGCAGTGGCAGCAGGGCAAAGATTTTGGAGTCTCTTCGTCACCCGAGAGAGTTTTGGGCGATGGTGCAGACGAGGTTTATAAAGATCAAGAGGCCGTTTACGGAAGAGTTATTTCGTTGCTTCTTTCACGAACATTCACCTTTAGGCCTCCGGTCGTCAGTCTCAAGGAGCTTCGTAACGAGATCGGATTGTCCCAGGCCCAGATAGCGGAAATCCTTGACAGGCAGCAAGGGGAGGTTTCCAAAATCGAGCGACGAAAGGACATGTTAGTAAGCACGCTCAACGACTACGTTCTGGCGATAAACGGACGCTTGCATATCATCGTTCTTCTGGCTGACGGACAAGTTCGCGAGGTTCAATTGGACGATAGTGATCAAGAAGACGGCAAGTTGATCGCTTGATCAACCACAACTTTCTTGGGAAAAGCTCGTGCGTCGTATCCTCATCAGGTGGGATCAAGGCACGGGGTAAACCAGCTTAGACAACGTAGATGATTTCTCCGAAATCATCTACGATCGCATGAGTAGCGGCTGATTTTGATCAAGTTGATCTCTATCGCTGGTCGCTGATTTCGGAGAAATCAGCGACTATCTGCCCACCGCCCCCCACCTTTTTCGGCTGCTCTATCAGCGTTCATGAGTGTTCATCAGCGGTTAAACACCTCGCTGCACTCCCAGTGCCTCGGCCACCTAAGCGGTGGCGTTTGGTGTTTTGACGGCATTGACTGCGGACCTTGTTGACGAGGTTGACAAAGCCCAAAGACCCCACCTTTTTTCGGCTGCTCTATCAGCGTTCATGAGTGTTCATCAGCGGTTAAAAACCGCGCTGCACTCCCAGTGCCGCCACCTTAGCGGTGGCGTTTGGTGTTTTGACGGCATTGACAAGATTGACAAGATTGACGGCATTGACTGCGGACACTGTTGACGAGGTTGACAAAGCCCAAAGATCCCACCCTCAGGGCTACTCCTTGAGCGGTTGTGGTATATTTCATCGATCTTCTTCACTCAGTTACCGCCAATACCCCCACCCAACATCCATCATGAGACGAGTGATCCCCCTCCTGCTACTGCTCGCAGCCCATTGCGGTTTAATCGCCGATGCACTGGCCCAAGACACCCTCATCACTTCCGTCCCAAGGCAACCGCTGGAAGCTTCGACCAAACGCCTGCGTGAAGCCATGCGATTTCTAGGTGAGCCCTTCGATGATTCGATCGAAGAGGCTTTCGCGAGATTAGAAAATCGATCCGATGACTCAGCGGTCGTCTCTGAAATCCAAAAGACGCTCGATCCTCTCTGCCTTGCAGTCGTAAGCATCAATCCCGAAAGCCTCGTCAAAGTAGCTCCGGCAATCCAGAGTCCCAAGTTGATCGAAAAAGGGTGGCGAACGTTCCTCGTCAAAGTCATCAATGAAGCAGGTGTTACCGCACCGCTTCGGTGTTCGAGCCCTCAATCGCAGAGCATGGTCAGGCAAAGCACCTCTGCTGCCGATCCCCAAATGAAAATTACCCCGGCTGAATCGGCAAGACGTTGGCTCGATATCGCGATCCCAGTCCAAGAGCCGATGGTCGCTAATCTCTCCGGCTTGAAAGTCGAATATCGCATCCTCCAACTCTACAGTCGCGACTCAGGACCCCTCGAAGCCACCTTGGCATTCGACGTCGGCCAAGGCACCCAGGATCTCGGCTTTCGAAGTGAAATACCGATTCTTTTTCGAGCACTCCCGAGCCAAAGCGTCACGCTACAGATCATCGATCACGATGGCAAGAAAACAACTTGCGGGTTGCTTATTCGCGACGCACAAGGACGCGTTTATCCCAACCCAGCTCGGCGCTTAGCCCCCGACTTTTTCTTTCATCCTCAGATTTATCGGGCCGATGGCGAATCGGTCGTGCTTCCGGCCGGTAAATACAACGTGACTGCTTCACGCGGCCCCGAATACCTCGAAACGAAATTCGATTTTGTTGTCCCCGAAAAGGACCCTGCCGAGCCGATGCGGATCGAGCTAAAGCGTTGGATGCATATGGCGGCCCTGGGTTGGTACTCTGGCGATCATCACGTGCATGCTGCCGGGTGTGCGCACTATGAGAATCCCACCCAAGGTGTCACGCCCGAAGACATGATGCGACACATCTTGGGCGAAGACCTCAACGTAGGTTGCGTGCTGAGTTGGGGGCCTTGCTGGTACCATCAAAAGCAATTCTTCGATGGTAAGGTGTCCAAGCTTTCGCGAAGCGACTATCTCATGCGTTACGACGTCGAAGTCAGTGGGTTTCCCTCTTCGCATGCCGGGCACTTGTGCTTGCTCAACCTCGTCGAAGACGATTACCCGAACACTAAAAGGATCGAGGACTGGCCGACTTGGACTATTCCCATTCTTAAGTGGGGGCAGCAGCAAGGTGGGATTGTTGGCTATAGCCATAGCGGTTGGGGGCTAGCCCTTCCCGACTACATGCCCGACGGGTCGCGAGGCCCCTTGCCAAACACTTGGGGTGGGAGCAAAGGTGGCCAAGCGGGTCGCGCCGCTGACAAACTTCCCGATTATGCAATGCCACCGTTCGATGGAATCGGAGCCAACGAGTACATCGTCGCAGCACCAAGTGATGCGTGCGATTTTATCTCGACAGTCGATACGCCAGCGGTATGGGAGTTGAACATTTGGTACCACGTTCTCAACACCGGGCTCAAAACGCGAATCAGTGGCGAGACCGATTTTCCTTGTATCTATGGAGAACGGGTCGGACTCGGTCGAGTCTATGTGCAAATCGACAATAAGCAACCGGTCACCTACGATCAGTGGGTGCATGGCCTGCTCGATGGGCGGAGTTACGTCGGCGATGGAGCTAGTCATATTCGAAACTTCTCGGTCAATGACCGTCAATTAGGTCAAGTCGATTCGGAGCGGCGGGCCAGCGAACTTCACTTGCAAGCACCTACCAAGGTGCAGGTAACGGCAAGCGTTGCTGCTTGGTTGCCCCTCGAACAAAGTTCGCTAGGTAAGCAGATCAAGGCGCGTAGGCTCGACGAGAAACCTTATTGGCATATCGAACGAAGCCGTATTGGAACCGGTCGCAACGTCCCCGTCGAATTGATCGTCAACGGTCAAGTCGTAGCAACACAGGAGCTCAGTGCCGACGGCAATTGGCAAGATCTACGTTGGGATATCGATATCGAGAGATCGAGTTGGGTCGCTATGCGGATCTTCCCCTCGATGCATACGAACCCTATCTTTGTGCATGTCGATAACAAACCCATTTGTCCGAGCAAAAAGAGTGCCCAATGGTGTCGCGATGCGGTCGACGTGTGCTGGAACAAAAAACGTCCTCAAATTGCCCCTGATGAGCGCGATGCAGCCGAGGCCGCTTACAATGCCGCTCGCGAATATTACGACCGAGCGATCGCTCAGTCACCCTCGGAAGACTAACGAATTGGGTATACTGCCGTTATGGATTCCGAAAGTTTAGCTGGTTTGGTACGCGAGAAAGGCCTCGATGTCTTCGAAAGGATGTTTCGCGCCGTGGAACTTGTTCAGCAACGATTAAATCGAGCTTGCCACGCACTGCATGAGGCACAAGTTCCGTATGCAGTCATCGGTGGCAACGCCGTGGCCGCTTGGGTAGCAACGATCGATGATGGTGCTGTACGCAACACCCGAGACGTTGACTTGTTGCTAGCAGAAGAAGATTTGCCCCGAGCGACCCAGGCCCTTGAGAGTGCCGGATTCGTAAGAAGCGAAGTGATGGGCGTGGTCGTTTTCCTCGATGGCCCGGAAGGTAAACCTAGCCAAGGGCTCCACATTCTCCTAGCGGGCCGCAAGGTTCGGCCCGAATATGTTAGTCCCACCCCAAGCGTCGAAGACGCGATTGAAATCAATCAAAAAAGGATCGTCCAGCTTGAAGCCCTAGTCGAGATGAAACTCAACAGCTATCGGGATAGAGATCGAACCCATCTGCGAGACATGATTGCGCTTGGGCTTATCGATTCAAATTGGCCTGCACGTTTTCCAAGCGTGCTAGGTGAGCGACTCAAGCAGTTGCTCGATGATCCCAACGGCTGATCCCGAAGGCTCATGCTGAGGGCTGATGCAACGCCGTGGCTAGGAGCCGGCTTGCTCGACCTTGGCAAAGATCATTCGCCCGCCTTGGGTCTGGAGCGTGCTAGTGACAGCGACTTGAACCGTCTGGTTGATCTTGTCCCGCCCCCCTTCGATGACGACCATCGTCCCGTCATCGAGATACCCAACACCTTGATCGTGGCTTTCCCCCGGTTTGACGATCCGTATTTGGAACGCTTCGCCTGGAAGATACTGAGGTCGCAACGATGCGGCGACTTGATTCAAGTCGATGACCTCGACGTTATGAAGCTTAGCGACCTTGTTGAGGTTAAAATCACCCGTGAGCAGTTTGCCATCGAGGTGTTTGGCTAGCAGCACGAGTTTCATGTCGACCGGTTGGCCAGCGAACTCCGGAAGCTCCGTATCGTACATCATGAAGTCGACCCGTTTGGAGGTTCGGATCCTGTTGAGGATATCCAAACCGCGTCTGCCCCGCACCCGTTTGAGCTTGTCGGCACTGTCGGCGATCCCTTGGAGTTCCATCAGAACAAACCGAGGCATGACCAAGCGGTTGTCGAAGATGTTCGTTTCGGAAAGTTCAGCAAGCCGACCATCGATGATGCTGCTGGTGTCGAGCACCAGCGGCTTGATCCCTTTGAAATCCCGAGCGAATTCGACATAAGGGATCACAAAACGAAAGTCGTCTTTGGTCTGAAGTAACACGCTCACGCAAGCATAGCATAAGGTGATCAGCACCCCGAGGGAAATGTAGGAGGAGTAAGGGTTGGTTCCACCTGGATTATTGATGAACGGGCCGAGAGCAAGCATTAACAGGTTGGTGAAGATCACACCGATCAGCAGTCCGAAGTAGATCGCCGAGATCACCTCGATCCGCTTCCTGGGGATAAACAGATCCAAGGCGATGACCGCAAAGGCGATCAGCAGCACTCCGGAGAAGACCAAGTAGGGAGTGATCGCCGTGCTTTGTTCTTCTCCTGGAACAATCTTGCCACTCATCGAGTTGGCAAGCGACGCACCGATGCTGGCTGCGGCGACCACAAAAATGATCCGCAGGATGACGATCGCAATCGAATCGGCAAACGGAGAGCTTGCCTCCCGTTTGCCAAGACTATCAGGCCTTATGTTTTCCACTCTTGCTCTAGTCTGTGATCGCTGGTGTGTGAGGACGTGGTCAGGGGTGAATCTAACCGGATCTTTAACCTCCGATGATTCTAACCGATGCCGGATCGAGTTGCCTTGGATTCAAACTTGGATCGCTCAAGGCACTTTGACCCGAGTTCCGATCTTAACGGATTTTCCGAGGATCGCTAGGGTCGACGAAGGTTCGTTAACCTTCGATGCAGGCGTTTGAGAGCGTACCGATCGACTCGATTTGGACTTCGATGCGATCCCCAGGCTTAAGGAAAACCTGTGGATTGCGGGCGACACCAACGCCTGCAGGGGTTCCAGTAAATAGCAAATCTCCTGGTTCGATCGTCAGAACCTGCGAGATGTAGCTAAGCAACATCGCGGGTGAAAAGATCAATTCACGCGTCGATGAATCTTGCATGAGTTGTCCGTTAAGCCTCGACTGAATCTTGAGGTTCCTCGGATCGGGAATAGCCGAGGCCAATGCGATTGCAGGACCGATGGGGGCAAAGGTGTCAAAGGACTTACCAAGCAACCATTGTTTGCCGGGCTTTCCCTTCTGCCAATCGCGAGCGGAGATATCGTTGCCTGCGGTGTAGCCAAAGATCGCCTCATGAGCCTGCTTCTCCGTGGTCTTTCTCAGTCGCTCTCCGACGACGACAACAAGCTCGGCTTCGAAATCGACTTCGCGGCTAATCGACGGTATCTCGATCGCATCGGTGGGGCCGATGAGGCTTGTCGGTGCTTTGGAAAAAACGATCGGCTCGTCGGGGATCGGAGCATTGGTCTCGATGGCATGATCTCGGTAGTTCAGTCCGATGCAAAGGATCTTGCCTGGCACATCCAAAGGGCATAGCAATTCAAGAGTTTCGTCGGATGGTCCGAGTTTTTTGATCAGGCTGATGATTCTCGATTGCAGTTCATTCCAACGCACGATCAGCTCGCGCGTCGAGGTCGGAAGAGAATCATCCGCACCGCAAGCATCTTGGATGCCTTGTTGGGATTTCCAACCCCAAGCAATCGAGCCATCGGGCCGCTTGAATCGAACAATCATCTGGCGGCCTGCGGACTACTTGGGTGCAAGCATGGCGATCATTTTTTTGCCCTGCTGCGAAGGTGGAGATTCAAGTTTGGAGTACTCGGCCAAATCGGCCAAGATCTGTTGCATGACGCGCTGGCCTTCCTCGACGTGAGCCAGTTCACGCCCCTTGAACATTACAGTGACTTGTACCTTGTCTTTGTGCTTTAGAAATCCGATGGCTTGGCGAACTTTCGTCTCGACATCATGTTCACCGGTTTTGGGACGAAGCCGGATTTCTTTCGTTTTGGTCTGATGCGTCTTCTGACCAGACTTCTTGTTCTTTTCGTATTTGAATTTACCGAAGTCCATGATTCGGCAAACCGGTGGCCGTTCGTTGGGTGCGACCTCAACGAGATCCAAATCGGCCTCGCGTGCGCGGTTTAAAGCTTCGTCGAGTGTGATTACTCCGTACTGAGTTCCATCTGGGCCAATGACGCGAAGTGGAGATATGCGGATTTGGCTGTTGACCCTTGTCTGAATGCGTTCGATCGTTACGCTCCTTTGTGAATGGGAAATAAGATCCTGTGGACTAACAGGATAAGTTAATCCAAAAGTATCGGCTCTAACGGGGGGGTGGGTCAACCGACATGCTGGAAAAATTCCTGGTTTTCCCTCAGGATGGCTTGGGAATTTGCCACTTGCAACCCAGCGCCCGGACGCTACGATTACACTCCTGTTTTAAAGCCCTTGTAGCTCAGTCGGTAGAGCAGCTGACTCTTAATCAGCGGGTCCAAGGTTCGAGTCCTTGCGGGGGCATTTGAAGAGCTCATTAACCCTGGTTTTCCAGGGTTTTTTTATGTTTCGACACGACTCGCGAAGGACAAATCATCGTGAAAACACGAAGCAAGCTTGGAATCGTCGCTTTGGTTGCTCAGTCTTTCCTGGTCGGTTGCCAGAAAGCACCTACCTTTTCCGATACCGAATCTTCCAACCTCAAACCCCTTGCGGTCATGTAC
>JBJSXX010000159.1:0-10553 GCA_046086605.1 Pirellula sp.
CCATCAGCCTGTCGATCAAATACTGCCCAATCGTTTTGTCGACATGCCCTTTCTTGGGAGGTTTCGAAGGGGACTTGGCCAAATTACGATCGATCGAGCTCAATGGGTTCGGCATGCAATAAATCCATTAATTAAAGCGAAAGAACGAGCACTTCAGCAAAAGAAATCTAAGGAGAACTAACTTTTGAGTTTCACCAAAGACGGGACATTATCTCCCTTTGGCAAGGACTCTTCGCTAGCCATCTTGCGGATGTCTTCGGTGATCCGCATCGAGCAAGACTTCGGACCGCACAGGCTACAAAAGTGCGCGCTCTTGAAGGTGTCCTTGCCAAAGGGAGATAATGTTCCGTCTCTGGTGGAACTCAAGAGTTAGTTTTCCCAGGGTTTCGTTTGCTAAAAGTGCTTGTTCTCTCGCTTTCATTGATGGATTTATTGGATGCCGAACCCATTGAGCTCGATCGATCGTAATTTGGCCAAGTCCCCTTCGAAAACCCCCAAGAAAGGGCATGTCGACAAAACGATTGGGCAGTATTTGATCGACAGGCTGATGGCCTATGGAATTTCGGACTGTTTTGGCATTCCAGGCGACTACGTCCTGAGGTTCTACAGCCTGCTCGAGGAGAGCGACATCAATGTCGTCGGTTGCACGCGGGAGGATTGTGCGGGGTTCGCAGCCGACGCTTATGCTCGCATCCATGGCATGGGTGCACTGTGTGTGACATATTGCGTCGGAGGATTGTCCGTGGCAAACAGCATCGCAGGAGCATTTGCAGAGAAGTCACCTGTGGTGATGCTCACCGGTTCGCCGGGGCTCAAAGAACGCATTAACAATCCACTTTTGCACCATAAAGTCAGGGACTTTAGCACCCAACTTGAGGTCTTCGAGAAACTCTGTATTGCCGCCACCGAACTGAATGATCCTGCCACTGCTTTTAGCGAGATCGACCGGGTGCTCGATGCCTGCTATCGCTACAAGCGTCCTGTTTACATCGACTTGCCCCGCGACATGGTCGACGAAATCCCAACAGTGGCTAAATCCTATCGTAGCCCGGTTAACCCCTTCGATACGTTGGCCTTAGAAGAAGCCGTACGAGAAACAATCGAAAGGCTCAACGGAGCCAAAAAACCACTGATTGTTGCGGGAGTTGAAATCCATCGCTTCGGTTTGCAGGATCAAGTTATTCGCTTGGCAGAACAAGCAGGGATTCCGATCGCGACGACCATATTGGGAAAGAGCGTTGTCGATGAGACCCATCCGCTGTTTGTGGGGCTCTACGAAGGTGCGATGGGACGCGAAGAGGTCACCAAGTACGTCGAAGACAGCGATTGTGTGCTGATGCTCGGAGCCTTTATGACCGACATCAATTTGGGTATCTACACTGCCAAACTCGAAGTTCGCAACGTCATCTATGCGACCAGCGAGCAGTTGCAGATCTCCTACCACCAGTACCCCAATGTTCCCCTGGGCGACTTTATCAGCAAGATCATCGAAGCAAACCCGAGTCCCGCTCGACGTCACATTCCCGATCAGCTTCATTTGAAGAAGCCTCACGAGTTCAAAGTGCAACCCGATCAAGGACTCAGCGTCACTCGGATCGTCGAGAGGATCAACACCCAACTCGATGCCGACACGATCGTCATCGCCGATATCGGCGATGCGCTCTTTGCATCTTCAGAACTGGTCATTCACGAGCGTACCGATTACCTCTCCCCTGCCTATTACACTTCGATGGGTTTCTCTGTACCGGCAGCCCTCGGAGCGTGCGTTGCCAAGCCTCAAGATCGGGTGTTGGTGATCGTCGGCGATGGGGCTTTCCAGATGACCGGCCAGGAAATGTCGACACTGATTCGATGCAAGTTCTCTCCGATCATCATTGTGCTCGATAACCATGGATATGGCACCGAACGGTATTTGCAAGAAGGGACTTGGAAATACAACGAGATCGCGGTTTGGAACTATTCGAAACTGCCCGAGGTTTACGGTGGTGGCAAAGGATACCTCGTGACCAACGAGGCCGAATTTGATGTTGCTATCAATGCCGCTTGGAATGATCGCTCCTGCCTGCATCTGATCCATGCCAAGCTTATCGAGAACGACGCAAGCCGCACACTAAGGCGTCTTGCCGAGCGACTCGGACAACACGTCTGATCCTAGAGATGATCCCAGACCTGCGACGCCAATCGGCCATCGACTCCCTGCAACAACTCAGCTACTTTCGCAACATCGATTGGCTCGATTCCGTTGATTCGACCAATCGGTTCTTGGATCGGCAGGTTAAAGCCGACCCGCAGTGCTTGCCAAGCTTGGCGATCGCCGACGAGCAAACCGCTGGAGCAGGAAGATCCGGAAACCGTTGGTTTTCTCCGCAAGGCTGTTTGATGTTCTCGATGGCGATAAGCCATGCTCAGCTCAATCCCAACCAAACCCCTGCTAGCTTTGCCAAGTTACCGTTGCAGGTTGGTTTGACTGTTGCACAAGCGATCTGTCCTCTGACTCGATCGCAACCCAAGGTGAAATGGCCCAACGATGTTTATGTCGAGGACAAGAAGATCTGCGGTATTTTGATCGAGTCAAATTCGATTGCGCAAGTCGGATATGCAATCATCGGCATCGGCGTTAATTGCCAAGTGGATTTAAATCTGGCACCAGACGATGTGCGGCGCAATGCCGTGAGTTTGCATGAGGTTCTCTCGGTTGGGTTGACTCTCGAAACGACAAGCTGCGAATCCGTTTTGGTAGCGTTCTTACAAAAGTGGTTAGAAGTTAGTTCGATTTGCCAGTCAGAGCCCGACTGGATCGATCGGAGTTGGCCGCAATGGGACTGGTTGGCCGATCGGAGCATCGAAGTTCAACAACCGACAAGAACTCTTGTAGGCAGGGCCGATGGGATCGCTTCGGATGGTTCATTAAGGTTGA
Source organism: Pirellula sp. (assembly GCA_046086605.1). Classification (GTDB taxonomy): domain Bacteria; phylum Planctomycetota; class Planctomycetia; order Pirellulales; family Pirellulaceae; genus JBKCUI01. Next base: position 2,918 of record JBJSXX010000159.1, read on the forward strand.
TAGACAGCGACGCAAATAGGCATACAATCCTCACGGGAACCGTGAGACCAACGTAAAGAATAACGATAGACAATCCGTCAGAGACACAAAGCATGAGCAATCCTAAGCGATCGGACGTCCAACAAAATGACACATGGGACTTAGCGAGTCTTTTCCCAAGCGATGAAGCTTGGCAATCGGCTCTGCCAGAGTTTGAAACCTGCATCGAAGGCTTCTCGCAGTTCGTGGGAAAGCTTGGTCAAAGCCCAGAGCAACTCGCCGCATGCTTGGACCACGATGTCAGGACCGATCGAATTGCTGAACGCATCGGGACTTATGCTTTCCTCAAAACGGCCGAGGATCAGGGGAACAGCAAGTACCAAGGTTTTGCAGCCCGCTACCAGAATTTAGCGTCGAAGGCTGGGCAAGCGGCAAGTTTCATTCGACCTGAAATCCTTGATATTCCCGATGACACGATGTCCAAGTGGCTCAGTCATCCTGTACTTGCTCCCTATCGACTCGTCATCGAGCGAATTCATCGGTACCGAGCCCACACGCTGAGCCAAAGCGAAGAGCGACTCTTGGCGATGCAAAGCGAGATGGCGCAAACGGCCAGCAAGACCTTTCGCCAGCTCAACGATGCGGATCTGAAGTTTGGGTTGCTCGAAGATGAAGAGGGCAACCAGATCGAATTGACGAATGCCTCGTTTGCTGCATTGCTACAATCTCCCAAACGAGAGGTTCGTCGCCAATCTTTTCATCAGTACTACGCTCAATTCTCTGCACACGAAAATACGCTTGCAGCGACTTTGGCAGGTAGTGTGCATGCCGATGTCTACTATGCCAAGGCCAGGAATTATCCAAGTGCTTTGCAATCTTCCCTGTTTGCCGACAACGTACCGGTAGCCGTCTACGACAATCTCATCGCTGCTGTGCGTAATCATTTGCCCGCCGTTCATGCTTATTTCGACATGCGACGGCGCAAGATGAAGCTCGATAAGATTCATCATTACGACACGTATGTTCCGATTCTTGCGGAATCCAAAACGCATCGGAGTTGGGATCAAGCTGTCGGGATCGTGATGGAGTCGCTAAAGCCGCTTGGTCAGGAGTACTGCAAGGTTCTCGAAGGTGGTCTGCGTGGGCGTTGGTGCGATCGGTATCCGAACGCAGGTAAGCAGAGCGGAGCTTTTAGCTGTGGTTCGTTCGAAGCCGATCCTTATATTCTCATGAACTACAAGACTGATGTGCTCAACGATGTCTTTACGCTGACGCATGAGGCAGGGCATTCGATGCACAGTTACTATTCGGCCCGCCATCAGCCTTTCCAGTACTACAACTACACTATTTTTGTGGCCGAGGTAGCATCGACCTTCAACGAACAACTCCTGGCTAGAACCTTAATCGAACACGCGTCGAATCCGCATGAAAAGGCTGCGATCATCAACCATGAGATCGACAGCATCCGAGCGACGATTGTCCGCCAGACAATGTTTGCGGAGTTTGAAAAGAAGATCCATGCGATGGCAGAGGCTGGAGAGCCCCTGACGGTCGAATCGATCAAGTCGACGTATGGCGGGTTGCTCAAGGATTACTTTGGTCCGGATTTCGTGATCGATCAGGAACTCGAACTTGAGTGCTTCCGGATCCCGCATTTCTACAGGGCCTTCTATGTCTACAAGTACGCTACAGGATTGTCGGCGGCGATCGCACTCTCGCAACGGGTGCTCGAAGGTGGCGAGCGAGAACTTCGAGAGTACTTGGGGTTCCTCCAGGCAGGATGTTCAAAGGATCCTTTGGATTTGCTAAAGGATGCGGGCGTCGACATGACCAGCCCGCAGCCTGTCGAGACGGCTCTCGAGCGATTCAGCCAACTGGTCAAGCAACTCGATGCATTGGTTTAGGGTTACTTGCTAGTCTTTTGCCAATGGTTCTCTGACCACTGGTACCACTGCATCGAACCGTTGGGCTCGATGCGCAGTTGCAACGCGTGGTCTTTGGCCGTGTGCAAGACATCCTGGCCGCTAGGGGAATAAGTTTCAAAGACCCTAGGGTCTAACGACTTGTACGAGCCGCTGATGACGATCGTCGAGGGGGAGCACCAAGCAATCAATTTGTCCTGGCGACTCGTAAGCGAACCGTGGTGAGGTGCCATGAGCACATCGACATCGATCGGCAAGCCAGCGGTGAGAACCTCGGTACCGGGGTTCTCTAAATCGCCAGGCAAGAGGATTCGCCGGTTCGAATACTCGATGACCAAGCACAAGCTTTTTGCGTTGTCGCTCATCGATTTGGCTCCGTATTTCTTTGGTTTGCTGCTGGCCAATCGGAATGGTTGACTGGATGTATCCGACCTTGGGTAGATTGGGATGATGCCATAGAGATCGTTTTTTGTGGCCGAAGTATTTGCGTTCCAATAATCGATTGGGATTCCTTGCGATTGAACTCGATCGAACAATTGCCTTAAGCTCGGGCTCGGATGTTCACCAACATCCTTGGTGGTGATAAAGCGGCGTACAGAGAACCGCTCGATGAGTCCTTCCATTGCGTTGTAATGATCTGAGTCCGCATGGGAGAGGATCAGCCCATCGATTTGCCCAACACCCATCGACCAGAGGGCTTGAGCGATTGGCTGGTAGCTCCGTTGGTGGTCTCCGAGTCTTCCGGCATCGTAGAGCCAATGACGACCATCTGGGGTTTGAACCAGTACGGAGGTTCCATGTCCGACATCCAAGAACGTCACTTTAAGTGTCGAGCGGCCTGCGTTAAAAAGGAATCGCTCGACGGCTTGGTGGGATCCAAGCCATACGAATCCCAATACCAACCAGGAGCCTAGTCCCCATAGCAACACGCGTCTTGCCCCTTGACGCTTGGTACCCAGCCAAAGAGTGATTCCCGTGGCAATCGAATAAAAGCCGATCAACCACCAGGTTGGTGGTGCAACCGACCAGAAGTGCCCAAAGGGGATCTTGTGGGCCACTGCGACCACGAGCGACAGGAACCACAATGAGAGTCCGCAGCAGGCTCCAAAGAACCATGCTGCGGGAGGCAACCAGAAAAGCAGAACAAGGCCTAAACCGCTCAAAAGGGCCACGAGCATCGGTAGCCACAGGAGCAAGTTCAGCACGATCGAGATCGGACTGATGATATGAAACGAGCACCAGACAAGAGGGGCCGAGATGAGACTCACCCAGAAACTACTTCGGATCGACTCCCAACACAGCCAACGAAACCCTCGAAGGAACTTGGACCATCCACTTTCCTTGGATTCGATCAGACGTTGAATCGGAATCGTTCGGTGACGCAGGAGCGGAAACGTCAAGATCAGTACCGATACGGTCAGGAACGACAGTTGTGTTCCGACTTCAAAGGCCACCGAGGTGCGTTGGGATAGAATGACCAAGCCGGCAAAGGCAAGGATATTCAGGCTACTAAAGGACCATCCAAGATAGCGAGCCGCGCATGCACCCGTGAGCATGATCGTAGCGCGTGCAACGGGAGGGTTAGCGCCGCAGAGCAACGCATACAAGACGCATACACCGACCGTACCGAGCATGACCAAACCTTTGGGGAGTCGAAGCATCCAACCGAAGATCAAGAGACTCAGTGCGACCATCTCGATATGCATGCCCGAGATCGACAGCATGTGGATGGTTCCTGTCGCAAGCATCTGTTCTTGAAATTGCCAATCGGCTTGTTCGCGTTGACCGAGGACTAAAGCAGCAGTCAATGGAGACTGCTTTAGGATCACATACCGATCCATCGCAAGGAGTGCTCGGTCGGTCCATATTGCCAACCACCGGTCCAATCTCCAGAGACTGCCAGGCTTGTTGGGCTTAACCAGATCGGGAGATTCGACTTTGATGGAAGCGGCCAGTCCGAGTTCTGCATAGCGGTTCCTGAGGTCAAATTGACCTGGGTTGCTGGGTGGAAGAGGACGCCGCCAATGGCCATACACGGTCACTTGATCGCCGGGAAATACCCCCGAAAGCTTGCCATCAATGGCCATCGAAGCATCGAGCGAGAGCTTGCTCCACGAGTCCTCGCGTTTGACTCTTGAAACATGGATGATTGTCAGTGTTTGCCAGTCATCGATTCCATTTTCATCGGTTGTATTTTGATTGGGAATCGAGGCGCGGCGATACCTGAGCGTTTGCTCGATGGAACCTTGGAGCACCACGGGTTTCCATGAATAGGCTTGGGTTGGATCCTGCGAATCTGTCACGTGTGCTTGATTCCAACGTCGCAATTGATCGCGAACCTGTGTGATTTGAAAATCATGGAGCGCGCCGTATGCAAGTGCGATTAGGCCCATGAAAAGCAGGTTTCTTGGCATCGCAAGCGGTACAGGCTTGGGAGCATACAAACGCGACCACAAATAGAGTATCCAACCTAGACCATGCAGGCAGAGCGTAGTTGCTATACCTAGCCAATGAGATAGATGGATCGTTGCAAGCACGATCAGGAGCAAAACCAACATCGGGTAATAGATTAACCCCGCGAGCATACGGGCTCGAAGTCTCTCTAAAACTCCTTCGATCAGATGCCAACGATCAGCCATACATCCTTGCTCTGGAAATGGGACTAGTCCGAAGGTTCGCCGGATTTGAAGGTGGGATGTGCAACCGACTCGGTTTCGTTGGGAGCATAGATGCTCCGGCCACCGTCGACCGGCAAGCACACACCGGTGATAAACGATTGGGTCGCCAAAAAGTGAGCTGCTTGGGCAACATCTTCCGGGCGCCCGTGCCGCTTGACTAGACTCGATTGAAGAATCCTATCGGCTCGCGGCTGCGAGACGCTGGTGTCTAGCATCACAGGCCCGGGTAATATCCCATTGACATGCACGTTTGGATTACGGCTAGCGAGTTCCACAGCCATGGATCGCACAAGCGTTTCGATGGCTCCTTTCCCGACAAAGTAAGCCGAAAAGTCTCGGTAGGGACGGACCACTGCCCAGTCCCCTACCAGAACGATCCTTCCTCCACTGCTCTGGCCGACCATGGCAAGTCCTGCGGCTTTGGCAACGTTGTAACTGCCTAGGGTGTTGATTTCGAATTGGTGTCGAAGATCTTCCTCAGTGGTTACTTCGAGCGCTTTCCAATCCCAGACCGCTGCGCAGTGGATCAACGCGTCGAGTCGTCCAAATTCCCGAACGATCGCCCCGACGGCCTGCTCCATCGCTTCGTAGGAGCGAATGTCCCCGGTGGTAGCAATGCACCGGGCACCTAATTTGGCGATTTCAACTTGGGCAGATCGGAGTTCGTCCAAGCTGGATCGGGCATGCAGAGCGATATCATAACCCCGAGTTGCGAAGTGCTCGGCGACGGTACGACCGACCCGTTTCGCACCGCTCCCGGTAACCCATACGACCGGCTGGCTGGATTCTTGGGATGCGCAGAGGGCTTGGTCAGCAATTTTTTTATTCGACATCATTTGGCTCAGGGGATCCGAGGGGGTTTTGCCTTCAGTATATCGGCAGAGTAAAAACACGCCCGAAAATGGTCAATTTCCTTTGGGTTTTCTTTGTTAGCCCTGAGGCAAATCAACGGCATTGCATGGAGATTCCTTGCAAAAGCCCCCCTTTTCGATACGATACAATGAGTCCGAGAAAACCATTTTATCGCCAACTCTTCCAGGCCCTTTTCCCCTCGAACCTCAGTAGATTCTTATGGCCCGTGGAAGAACGAAATCAGCCTCAAGCGGATCGATCGAGGCGACCAATTTCCCTGTCCTTTTGACCCTCGATGACTTGGATCCCAAGGCGGTCAAGGACAAGAAAGCCGAGACGAAAAGAAATACTGGTTGGTCGAGTATCCGCTTAGCGATTCTTCTTACGATTCTCATTCCACTTGCCATCTTCGGATATTTCCAAAATCGCTACACCACCTCGATTCAGCGGATCGAAAAATCGCTTGCTTTGGGGGATGACCAAGCGGCATTGAAAGAGATCAAAAAGCTAGAGAAGAACTCTGGGCTCTCTGCGGAGTCGGCATTTCTTCGAGCTCGAGCCTACAGACACCTCGGGGACGATGTTTCATTCAGTCAGTTTGCGAGCATCGCCAAGCAACTGAACTATCCTGAGGACAAGATCACCAACGAGCGGCTCTTGCGAGAGATTCAAGTTGGCAACGTTCAGAACATGGACGTATCGATCGCGCAAGTCATGGCCACAGCCGAGCCGGATCTGTCAGAGATCGGTCCTGCGATTGTTTACGGAAGACTCGGAAAACTTGAATTCGAAAAAGCCGATGCGTTTCTTACGTTTTGGTCAGACACGGATCCTAAGACGCCGTGGATCGACTACTTTCGAGGGATGCTCGCTCTTTCTGGTCGCGATGCAGACAAGTCGATTGAGCTCTTTGAGAATTGTGCACGCAACTATCCGGACTTCGTGCCAGTCTACCGACAATTGGCTTCGGCGTATCTTCAATCTCGAGACCCCCAGCGGGCCGTATTGGCACTCGAACGTTATCTCAAGAGCAATAAAGACGATTTGGATGCCATCGGTGTTTTGGGAACAGCCTTGTTCAATCTCGACCGCGTTGACCAAGTCGTCGAGCTATTCGAGCCACTGATCGAGTCTGGCAAAGCCACGATTGAAATGCGGATCGTCTTAGCTCGGATCTTCAGCTCGAAAAATGAACACAAAAAAGTGGTCGATACCCTGAGTTCTGTTGCTGCTTTGTGGCCCGAAGATGTACGCATTGCAAATTTGCTCAGTCAAGCCCACCAAGCCTTAGGGAATACCGCCGAAGCGGATCGTTTCGCGAAAGCGGCCGAGGCGGGTCAAGCAGACGTGCAATCGATCGATGGGCGATTGGCAAGGCTCATGTCAGGAACGGATCGACAAGCCCAACAGCATTACGAACTCGGCCATATTCTCTTGCACAAGCAATCCCGCGAAGACGGTTTGTATTGGCTCAATCTTGCCTTATCGATTGATGAGACCTTTTTACCTGCCCACGAGGACATGGTGATTTATTTCAATCGAATAAACAAACCGGAATTGGCCGCTCGCCATCAGCGCTATATCAATCTCCGACGCGGAGTGCAGTGATTTATGTCCAGCCATGCCCATCGACAAACGATGCTAGGGCTGGCTGTGAGCTTGGCCTTGATTCTATCGAGCGCCTGCAAGCCTAAAGAACAACCTCCGGAGTTCATCAAGAAATCAACCGAGGGCCAAACCACGGTCCACCGATCGAGGATCGACCTGGAGTGGATCCAAGGTGTGGTGCCTGAGGCCGTCGTTCGAACCGGTAGCGAGCAAGGGAATCTTTATCTGCCAGAGACGACCGGTGCTGGGATTGCCGCGATGGATTTTGACCGAGATGGTCAAATCGATATTGTCTGTGCCGGAGGTGGATATGCAGACAATCCCAACCGAGCCATGCGAGGCAACCGTGGCTCGATTCATCGAGGCATAGGCAATGCTCGATTTGTGCATGTGTCGGATGAGGCATGCATGGACCTGTCGAAGCGTTACAACTCAGGATTGAGCGTTGGAGATTACGAGGGTGATGGTTTCATGGATCTCTTCGTGACTGGCTACAATGGAGGCCAACTGCTGCGAAATCAGGGTGACGGAACCTTTGAAACGCTCGATGGCCCTTCGATCGGGCTCGATGATCGTCGCTGGGGTGCCTCGGCAGCC
>JBJSXX010000160.1:0-19485 GCA_046086605.1 Pirellula sp.
CACCCTACTTGCCCGGAGGAATCAGTCGGCCCGGAGGAATCAGTCAAACCACCACACCGAGACCTGCACCCGATGTTCTAGAAAACGAAACATCATTGCCTAGCGAATATTCCGAGCCTGCCTCGACTGCGATGCTACTGCACGCTTGGAAACTCGCTTTTGTGCATCCTCTCAGTGGCTCGCTCGTTGAGTTCACCTCCGACCGACTCAACCTTGAGTAAATCTACTTTTCTTTTCTGAAAAGTGATATCCCCGCGCATTTTTGTTGTCATAAACCTCACGCGCGGAACTTCCAAGCGCCGATAGTTAGCCAGTGAAGGTGGCTCGTCCACCCTCCCATGTTAAGGATTGCGACTGGTTCAAAGGGGCGGGTAGATCTTATGAAGTTGCACAATAGGCGGCGTTTTCTCATCGAGTTTCAACACTCTCTTCGTCTCGCAAGCGCCTTTAGCTTAGGGGCTTGCGCGGTATTTGCTAGCGTTTCTGTCCTTGCGCAGGAGCCTGTGAGGGTATCGCTAGCAAGCCACCCGGTCGCGGACCCAAAGTGCGACACACCCCAATGCGACACTGCAAATAACGCAGCATCCAACGGAGCTTGTGATACCAACGCACTGGGTAAATCCGCACTGGGTAATGTCGCATGCGATGGGGCAGGAGCCAACTGCGACTCACTCGGTGGAGCATCCGATTCGGATTGCCTGTTGTTTCCAGGCCTAGGTGCAATGCGAAAGGAATGGGAGCAAAAAGGACTTGCCTTCCAAAACAACCTGACCCAATTCTACTTTGGTAACACCGCAGGAGGTGCGGAGCGAGATTTCAGGTACGCCGGACATGGTGACTATCTGGCCAATTTCGATTTCGGCAAACTCATTGGCAAACAAGGCGCGTTTCTAAAACTCCGAGCCGAACATCGATTTGGTGAGACGATCAACGATGCGGCAGGAGTGGTCCTGCCACCGACGATCGCCGGAGACTTGCCAGTGCTCGATAGCACCAACGTTTACTTGACGAACTGCTTGTTCACTCAGGCCCTTTCTGAGAGCTTTGTGTTGTATGCAGGTAAACTCGATACACTCGATGGGGATATGAATGCGTTTGCCCACGGACGGGGTATTCGCCAGTTCTCCAACGGTGCCTTCATCGCAAACCCGATCGCTCTTCGTACGATCCCTTATTCAACGCTCGGCACCGGGATGGCTTTCTTGATGGAAGGCGAACCTTGGCTGATTTTCAATGTTCTCAATGCAACCGATACGACGCGCACTGCGGGTTTTGATCAACTTTTCAACGATGGTGTGGCTTTGGCCAGCGAAATGCGCGTGCCGACGAACTTCTTCGGCAAGCCTGGTCATCAACTCATCGCCGGCACATGGAACAACCGCGAGTTTACCTCCTTGGATCAAGACCCACGGATCCTGTTTCCTAACGTTCCTATCGCCAAGCAATCAGGCTCATGGTCGCTCTATTGGAACTGCGACCAGTACTTGGTCACCGACTCGTCGAATCCTAAGCGAGGTTGGGGTTACTTTGGTCGTGCCGGTATCGCTGACCAAGGAACCAATCCACTGGGTTACTTCCTCAGTGGAGGCATCGGCGGCTCGAGCCCATTGCAAACCCGTCAAAGGGACTCGTTTGGTGTCGGATACTATTACGCTGCGACCAGCAATGATATCGCTCCGTTCATCAATACGATCTTCGGTGGGTTTACCGACGGCCAAGGAGTCGAGATGTTCTACAACATCGCCACTCGCAAACGCCTAACGATCACTCCGGATCTCCAAGTCTTGGTCCCTTCGCGAGAAAAATTGGATACCGCGCTTCTTGTCGGACTAAGGGCCAACTACAACTTCTAAGCGCTCTGCTGCATCGATTCGTGTTCATCTTGGCATCCTTGTCAGCGGAGTTTCAAAAAAGTGTTTGATCTTCGATTCGCCTTGGGTTGCTGGATCACGCTATTGGTTTATGCAACCAGTAGCTTGGCCCAGCCCCCTCTGGGGGCCGAACTGGTCGAACAAGCCGCACTGCCGCAGGAAACTTTCCCAAGCGGTTTACCGAGTTACGGCTACTCCGATATGTCGAGCATGTCTAGCCTTGCGGACATGAGTGGAATCGATGCACCAAGGTCGTTTGTCGGTGGTGCATTTTCTGAAACCGATGCACTGAGCATGGGGCTGAACTTCAATGAGTTCCCGAAGAGTTACCGCAATGGGTTGCTCATTACCAAAGACCGATGGGCTGTGAAAATCGGTGGCTATGTCAAAGCCGACCTGATCCATGATTTCGATCCGATCGACTCGACCGATTTTTTTGATCCTGCGACTATACCAGTCAATGCCCTGGATCGAACCAACACCCGTTTCCACGCTCGGCAAACGCGGATGAACCTGGATGCTCGCTGGCTCAATGAATCAGGAACTCCCTTGCGGTTTATGGTCGAAGGTGACTTTTATGGCCAAGGCAACACGTTCCGGTTAAGGCACGCTTACGGCGAGTACAATCGCTGGATCGTTGGCCAAACTTGGACAACCTTCACCCACCGCGCAGCCTTGCCTAACACACTCGATAACGTCGGTGATGTGGCTAGTATCGGGCGCAGACAAGCTCAACTCCGTTACACTCGCAAGTGGAATGATAGCCGTTGGTCTTGGTCCACTGCGGTCGAGAACCCCAACGTTCAGCCCGATGAATTCCTTTTGCAAAATGATCTAGGCGTTGCGCGCAACCCATTGCCCGATTTGGTTACCCGAATTCGATACACGAGTGACAAAGGTCAAATCCAACTAGCCGCTCTTGGACGGCAATTGGCTTATGAACCCACTGGGCAACCGGTGCGAACGGCCCCCGGAGGAGGACTCAATGGCACTTTCTTCTACGACATTGCCAATCGATGCAGGACTTATGGAGGCGTATTATGGGGGCAGGGGATCGGTAGCTATCGCGATTTGCCAGACTACGCGCTGGTCAGCACCGACCGGGGCAAAGCACTCGATTCACTCGCCTGGTACTCGGGGCTTACTCACCAATGGACCGAAAAATGGTCGACGAACCTGACCGTTAGCGAAGGAACCGTGTCGAACCTACCAGGTCAATCGCTCGAGAGCATCCATCGTTTGCAGTACTTCGCCGTGAACTTGATATGGCAACCCAACCCCTATTCCTTCGCAGGTGCCGAATACCTGTGGGGCTCGCGAGGCAACTACAGCGGCGATGAATCCGAGGCCAACCGTTTTATGATCAGCTTCGGATTTCTGTTGCCCTAACTCTATCTCAAAGCTTAATCTCAAACGGTTGATCTTGTTCGATGGCCTCTTTGAGCTTATCGCACCGTTCCTGCTGCTCTTGGCTAGCAAGTTCCTTAGCCGCATCGATCTGCTTGAGGGCTTCGTCCTTTTTCTTGGCGGCGTTCAGGCACACAGCCAGGACGTAATGGGAGTACCAAGTCGGAGGGCTTTGCTTCTCGTGGGCTTCGCTTGCAAGCGTCACTGCGCGACCGGCATTGCTTGGAGTCTTCGAGACTTTCTGGGCATAGAGCAGGGCCATGGCCCGCTTCGCATCTTGCTGCATCGCTGTGACGGTTGTCAATGCTTTCCACTCTGTCTCGGCGATGTTGCTTTGATCCTGTTTGCAAGCCAATCTGGCGCGAAGCCAACGGCAATAAGGGTTGGTTCGGTCGATTTTGATCGAGCTTTGCATCGCGAGTTTCGATTCACGGTCTTTGTCCATTCCATCGAGAGCAAGGGCTTTGCACATCATCGCGATGGGCTGGAGTGGCCCTTGGACTTCGATCAACGATTCGAGCAACTCATTGGCCTGCGAGTAATCTCCCTTATTGGTTAGAAGCAGAGCCTCTGCGAGCTGTGCTGCGAGATTCTCTTTATCGCGGTCTTGCAAGGCGGCCAGTGCCGATTGAAATTCCTGGCTTGAAAACTCCTTTTGCGGGTCGGTGAACTTCCAGTACTTGTCAAAGAAGCGGTTGCCAGCGGTTTGCCATTGGCGATAGTCCTCTTCGACTTTGAGAACCTTTTGAATGGTTTCGAATCGAGTCCGGATGGTGCGTTGGGCTTCGACCCCGAGTTGCTGGAGTTCCTGACTGCGCATGAAGGCATTCATGTTCTCCATCATTCGATTGACGGCGAGCTGTTGCTGGAGTTGCTGTCGCATCGCAAAATCGTTTGGGTTGTTGTTCCCGCCAGGTGCCGATCCGATGCTTCCGATGGTGTTGGAGATTTGCATCGAGTTCATGGCTGACTGGATCGCAGAAAACTGTTTGATGACCCCTTCGTTTTGGATGCGGCTCCACTCGGCCTCAGACTGTTTGATCGAGGCTTGCAAGGACTCGTAGCTTTCGACGAGCTTTTTCTTTTGCGCCAAATAATCCTCGTAGTCTTCGTGCACCTTACGAATCGCTTTGTCGATTTTCCCCGCCGCGTCGGCTTTGTCTGCAGGCTCTTTGGCTGCATCTTGGGGACAAACGAATGAAAGGACTGCCAAGAGCAATCCTGTTTGAAGAGATAAAAACGAAGCCATTGCACAGGCTCCTTAGATCCAAAGGCAACGAAGCGACGAACCCCGCCAGGGGACAGCCCTTAAGTATAGTGCTTGCCCGGACGAAAGTCCTATTTTTTGATCTCGAATTCGGCTTTTGAACTTCCGAATTTATCTCCGCACTGATCCTCCATCGTCAGGATCAATTCGTATTTGCCAGGTGCGATATTCGCCGGCATGTAGATCATATAAACCAAGAAAAAGTCCCTGCGTTGGCTACTGGAGATGTCGGGTTCCATGGGCAGAGCCTGTTCGAGGACCCTTTTGCCTTGGGAATCGCGAATCTCATAAGTGCCACGGACTTTGGTTTCAAATCCCTCTCGAACCTTCTTGCTCGTGACATTCTCAAGCTCGCAGTACAAGAGGACTTGCTGATCGGCCGAGAAGCTATCTTTGTCGAACTTACGAGCTTGGCCATAGCCATCGACTTGGGTGCAAAAGACCGGGGGACTGAGTTGCAGTTGGCTCATGGTCGAAAGCTGTCGATCGGCGAGCCTTTGCTCAGAAGCCACTTGGGCCCAGTGCCTTGGCCGACTAGGATTCGGATCGGGACTAGTTGTAAGATACAGTGCGCTCATCTGATGATTCAGGTACGCTTGCTCACTTTCGCTTGCTCCTGGAATCGGACGTTTTGCAGCTTCCAAATTCCGCTGCGCCAGGTACAAGACTCTCAAGGTCATTTCGTGATGCGATCGGAGCGATGGTTCCATGTCTGTCGAGGCTTCGAGCAGTTTCTCCAATGCGACAACCGATTGATTGAGTTCATGGGTCCAGCGTGTCGGATCCTTGGGGTCAATCTTCTTGGACTTATCGAAGCCAGGTTCAGATTCGGCTGTATTTTCGCCCGTGATACGTTTTCTCAATGCCGATTGGTAGGGAGTGGGGAGTGCAGACAAAGCACCTTCGATGTCGACTTCGGATTGTCCTGAATCGCGTATTTCTTTCGGCTTGGCAGTGGCCGTCTCGGTCGCGGAAGCCTGTACGACCGCAGGCGAATTGACTTCAGGCGGCGTCTGAACAGTGGGCTCCTCTGGAGGAGTATTCGCTGCAACGACAGGCAAGGTTGTTGTGGTCGCAGCGAGGTTTCCTACGGATGTTCGCCCTGCAGGAAGAGTCGCTAAGTCGCTGCTTGGAGCTTTCGTTGTGGATTCCGTTTTCCGATCCCGTGGAAGCAACACGCGGGTTGGCTTTTCGGCTTGACTGGTGCTGCGTGGATTTCTCGATGGAGCATTGTATGCTGGTGCGATTTTGCTGTTTGGTTGGCTAGGAGCACTGGGGTGCTCCCAGTCGTCGCCCTCGGAGCGTCCCTCGTTTGCAAACCCCAATAGGGATTGGGAATTCGGACGGCTCCACCAATTTTGGCAACCAGCGATACTCACGCAGAGCAACGCAAAAAGGATTGCAATCAATTTCAAAGGCTGGCGATCGGACATCGAAACACTCATCATGAACCTCATGGAGCTGACATTGCGACAGGTGCAGATTGGGTAAGAGGCATACTGGGCAGATCCGTACAGACACCGGTTTTGGAGCTTTTAAGAACCTCGCCCGCTAGTGCCAGATAGTCTTCGGCCCCATTGCTTGTGGGGGCGTAATCGAAAATCGATTGGCCAAAGCTAGGAGCTTCCGCCAAACGAATGTTCCGCCGAATCTTGGTCTGAAAAAATTTCGCTGATGCCCATACCGGACTTTGTGTGGCACTGGCCTTGAGGAACTCTTCGATATCGTTGCTGACCTCGACGGCCAACCGAGTTCCTGATTCGTACATGCAAAGCACGATACCTTCGAGCCTCAGAGAGGGATTGAGTCGCTTGGAGACAATCTCGATGGTGCGAAGCAGCTTGCTTAGTCCATGCAGCGCTAAAAAGTGTGGCTGCATCGGCAAGATGACTTCGTCGACAGCCGTAAGGGCATTGAGCGTCAGAACGCCAAGCGATGGTGGACAATCAAGGATCAGGAATTCAAAGGGCTCGGTTTCGATTTCAAGCCGATCACGGAGAATCACCTCGCGTCCGACCTCCGAAGCCAATTCCATCTCGGCTGCGGCCAAATCCAAGTGCGATGGAATCACAAAAAGATTCTCGTGCACCTTGCGGCGGACTTGTCCAAGCTCCATATCGTTGCAAAGAACATCATAGACGCTTGGCTCTCCAGGCTTGAGCGTTACGCCTAGATGCAAGGTCGCGTGGGCTTGGGGATCCAAGTCCAGGACACATACCCGATGCCCGCACGAAGCGATGCCTGCAGCGAGATTCACTGCAGTGGTTGTTTTTCCAACTCCACCTTTTTGATTGATGACTGCAATTTTTCTCATACAAAACCGATGCGTTCAACCAGCGACTGAAAAACTACAAAACGCCGATTTTTTCCAGTGGATTTACCCCGGAAACTCCCCTGCCGACGGACTTATTGCAACGCGACACTAGCAAATCTCCCCTGGTGAATTCCAGATCAATCTCGATAATCTCGGCTGCTTGAATCGCAAATTTTGTTCGCTTTAGCAAAGGATCCGTGGGAGTGAGAAGGCTACTTATTGCTGGTAATTGGAAGATGAATCTCGATCGTGGACGTTCGCTAGCTTTGGTTCAAGGCTTGGTCGAATCCTTGCGAAACACCTCGAACGTCGATGTGGCTGTATGCCCACCCTCTGTGTATTTGGGGGAAATGGGCAAGGCCCTCCACGGGAGCAACATCGGACTTGGGGCTCAGAATGCCTACAGCCAACCCGAAGGTGCTTACACCGGCGAGGTCAGTTGTGCGATGCTCAAGGATGTCAGTTGCCAATATGTGATCCTCGGCCACAGCGAGCGCCGCGCGATCTTCGGCGAGACCGATCAGATGGTCAATGAAAAACTCCATGCGGTGCTGGCCGCAGGGCTTACCCCAATTGTCTGCGTAGGCGAGACTCTCGAACAGCGCGAGGCCGGGCAGACCGAGCAAGTCGTCCGATCGCAGTGCAGCGGATCACTTCATGGACTCACCGACGAACAAATGCTCAAGACCGTTTTGGCTTACGAACCGGTTTGGGCGATTGGAACCGGCAAGACCGCAACGCCGGCTCAAGCCGAAGAGGTCCACCATGGCATCCGAACACTCCTTGCCAATCTATTTTCTAACGAGACTTCCCAGAAGGTAATCATTCTTTACGGGGGAAGTGTCAAAGCCGACAATGCCTTGGAACTCCTTTCGGAGCCCAACATCGATGGTGCCTTGGTCGGCGGAGCTTCGCTCAAGCAAGATTCCTTCCTGGGGATCGTGCAATCAGCAAGCGCTGTCAAAAAATGATGTGTTCCTATCAAGAGTAGTCGGTTCTTCAGGAATTATTGTGGGTGAAGTGTAAGTTCGTGCATTGCATCGGATTTCCTCGTACTCGTACTCGACGGCTGTTTGAACTGGTACCATGTCGATGTTTGATCGAAGCGCTTCGCCGCAATTTGCAGACTAATGGGCTGATTCACTATACTAGCCCCCAACCGATTACGAGCACGAGCAGTTTCACCCGATTCACAATCCCGAAGTACTTACAAAAGGCCCAATGCGATGCGAGCGAGCGAGTCGACGAATCTGTATTTCAATCAAGCTGCCGATCAACTGGAACTCCCAGATTGGATTCGAAAACTTTTGGTCACTCCCAAACGGGAGGTTACCGTTCAGGTCGCTTTCGAACGCGATAGCGGCACGATTGAAACGGTGCTCGGATACCGAGTTCAGCATGACAATGCTCGAGGACCGATGAAGGGTGGGATTCGTTACCACCCAGCCGTCGATCTCGATGAGGTTCGAGCACTTGCTTCGTTGATGACTTGGAAGACCGCTGTGGTGGATCTGCCTTACGGGGGAGCCAAAGGCGGAATCGGGATCGATCCAAGGACCCTTTCGAAACGAGAACTCGAAAGCATCACGCGGGCTTTTGTCGATCAGATCCATGAGATCGTTGGCCCCGATTCGGATATCCCTGCACCTGACATGGGCACCAACCATGAGGTTATGGCGTGGTTTCGAAATCAATGGGAGAAGTACCACGGTTTCAATCCCGCGGTGATCACTGGCAAACCGGTTGAGGAATATGGTTCGCGCGGTCGTGAAGAAGCGACCGGACGGGGAGTCGGCGCCCTGGCAGTGAAAATGCTCAAAAGGTTGAATCGCAAGCCTGAGAAGACTCGCACGGCCATCCAAGGCTTTGGCAACGTCGGTTCGCATGCAGCGAAATATCTACACGAGTCCGCATTTCCGATCATCGCAGTGAGCGATGTAACGGGTGCTTATGTGAACCCCAAGGGGCTCAACATCCCCGAGATGCTCACTTACACAATCAAGAATAAAGGGATGCTTGCGGGATACACAGGCGCCGAGCGGATCGAACCCGATGAACTTTTAGCTTTGGACGCCGATCTCTTGATCCCCGCAGCCCTTGGTGATGTCATCAATGCCAAGAACGTCGATAAGATCAAAGCGAGCTTAATCATCGAAGGTGCAAACGGGCCGATCGACCCCGAGGCTGATACTAAACTCAACGAACGCAAGGTTCTTGTTCTGCCGGATATCTTGGCCAACGCAGGGGGCGTGACGGTCAGCTACTTTGAATGGGCTCAAAACCGGCAACACTACAAATGGACCCTCGATCGTGTTCGCCAAGAACTCGATCGCACCTTGTCCGAAGCTTTCGAAAGCGTTTGGCAAGAATCGGTGGGCAAGGGCGTTTCGCTCAGAACTGCGGCGTTTATGCTTGCGATCCAACGCGTCAAACGAGCTTCGGAGCTCGCCGGTTGGTTTGTCTAATGACCATCACACCAGTTCCAATCAGAAATATTCTCTGCGGCTCTCCTGATTCGATGACGCTCATCGCTGGCCCGTGCGTGATCGAGTCGCTCGACTCGTGCTTGCAAATTGGCGAGCATGTGTTGAAAGCTTGCCAAGAGCTCGGCATTGGATATGTCTTCAAAGCCTCGTTCGACAAAGCCAACCGGACCAGTGGATCGAGTTTTCGCGGGCCAGGGATCGACGATGGACTCGAAGTTTTATCCAGAGTTCGACAAAGACTCGGCATTCCCGTTACAACCGATGTCCATTTGCCCGAGCAAGCCTCTGGCGTGGCACAAGTTTGCGACCTGCTACAAATTCCTGCATTCCTGGCTAGGCAAACCGATTTGTTGATCGCTTGCGCTGCGACCGGCAAGCCATTGAATGTCAAGAAAGGGCAGTTCATGGCTCCGGGTGACATGAAGTATGTCGTCGACAAGACCCGCAGTGCAGGCAACGGCGGTGTGCTTTTATGCGAACGAGGAACTTTTTTTGGATATGGCCGGTTGGTCAATGATATGACCGGATTGCCCCTCATGCGGGGCCTCGGAGCGCCAGTGATCTTCGATGCAACCCATTCGGTTCAGCAACCAGGGGGGCTCGGAGGGGCAACCGGCGGGAACCGTGCGATGGTCGAACCCCTGGCCAGAGCGGCCGCGGCCGTCGGGGTCGACGGATTCTTCTTCGAGACCCATCCAGATCCGGATCGCAGCCCTAGCGATGGGCCAAATATGGTTCCACTTGAGCTTTTTCCAGGGGTTCTTGGCCGAGTTCATGCCCTGTGGCGAACCACGCTCGCTTGGCGTGCGTAACCCTAGAGTAGATCTCTTCGAACCTGCGATGCTCTTTGTTTCCATGCTGAAAATATCCCGCGATCCCCAAAGTCCCATAGTCCCTGCGCATCGCGTTTGTCTTTGGAGCGTCGTTTGGATCGCCATTGCCTCTTGCCTCAGTTCCGTCGGTTGTGTCGACCCAGCACAACGGGTCGTCGAAGGCATCCAGAGCGAATCGATCGAGAAGAAGGAAAAGCGGGATGCCCTCAAAGACGCGTTCCAATACTTGCCCCAGTTGATCCGGATGGATCGAACCGTGGCGATGCAAGAAATCAACTACCAATTGAATTCTTGGTCATCGAGCGTAACGACCCCACCGGACTGGAAGCCTTCGTTGCTCCTAGATTCGATTCCTGCGAGTCTTCGCACGATCGATTTCGCCCAACGCATGAGCAAACTCGAATTCGCCGAGCCCGAATGCGAGTACATGATGCAATGCCAAATGCTCAAACAAGTTTCCCAGTGGGTGATCGACAAACCTTATCGGGATAAGCTCTTTGTCAAATGGCTCGAAGCTCGCAAGAGCGACCTGACGGCCGACGAATGGTCGAAACTTGAATCGACCCTCAAACTCTTCGACTGGACGGTATGCAATGTTGCCATCGAAGGGGACCCGAAGATGGCCGAGAACTTGATCGTCAATCCCGACATGCCACCGAGCGACCAAGCTCCGATCTACCGTCAACTCCCTTGGCAAACACTCATGTTTGCACGAGGCGAAGCTTGGCAAAGAGCAAGGGTCTTCACACAGATGTGTTTCGTTCAAGGAATCGATGCGGTCGTATTGGCCCTTCCGAGCATCACCGGAGCGACCGAAAATGCGGCGTTGAGATTATGGTGCGTCGGGATTCCTATCGGTGGGGAAATCTATCTGTTCGAACCCAACTGGGGATTGCCCATCCCGGCTGCCAAAGGGGACGGAATTGCGACGCTATCCCAAGCTAAAAGCGATCCGACGGTTCTCCGTAGAGCAAAACTCCCAGGCCGCTTCGAGTACCCCATTGAGTCCAAGGACTTATCGGAACTGATCGCTTTGGTGGATGTCGAACCGTTTGCTGCAGGACGCACGATGCATGTCTTGGAACGCTCCTTGACGGGTGCCAACCGACAACGCCTCAGTTTCGATGCAGATCAATTCGAAGCCAAACTGTTGGCGATCGATCCAAAACTATCGGTCCGTCTTTGGAATGTTCCTTGGCTATCGCACGTGTACAACCTGTCGATCCGCGCTCGGCTCGATGACATGTCTCCTTTTGCCATCTCTTACCTAGAGCGATTCGGAAGCTATGTGACAGACACCCCCATGAGTCGGGCCCGTGTGTTGCACTTCAAAGGCCAACTCGACACAACGATCGATGCACCCGGTGCGCTTCGCATGTACATGGATTGTCGAATCGACGAGGAAACGATCCGAGAACTCCAATACGATGGCCAGTTGCAAAAGTCCTTTGGGGTGGTCAAACGGCCCAACGAGACGATGGAATTTTATCAAAAACGATTGAACATCATGAGCGACTACATCAGGCAGTCCAAATACGACATCGTTGCATTTTTAGCGATGGCCAACATGGATCTGGGCAAACCAGAAACAGCAAGCGATTGGCTAGCGAAGCGACTCTTGCCAGTGCGAGGCACCGATCGATGGCATGCTCATGCTCATTACTTGCTGGGCCGAAATGCCGAAGCAGTCGGGAATATCCCAGAGGCGATCGAGGAATATAAATTCGATGCGTCGGCCCAAGCCGCTGGCAATCGGATCCGTATTCGCAGGCTTGAGGCTCTCTCAAATCCATCGGCGGCGACGGAAGTAAACCAATAGTCCGCCGGCCATCGTGGCCATGATCGTAAGCGAGAAAAAGTACCCGTACCGCCACTTCAGTTCGGGCATATTCCACGGTGAAACTTCAGGATCAAAATTCATTCCGTAGACCCCCGCAACGAATGAGAGCGGGATAAAGATCGTCGATATGATCGTCAAGAGCTTCATCACCTCGTTCATGCTGTTGCTGACACTCGACAGATAAAAGTCGCGTAGATCTGAGGTGACTTCGCGATAAGTATCAACCGCATCGACGACTTGGATGACATGGTCGTAGCAATCGCGCAAGTGGACTCGCGTCTCTGGATGGATTTGCGGAATCGAATCGCGAACCAGTTCATTGATCATCTCACGATGCGGGCGGATCGAGCGGCGTAAGGAAAGGAGTTGACCTCGGAGCTCATGGATGCGAGACATTTGTTCGGAACTGACTTGATCGGTGATGTCTTGCTCAAGCGTATCGACCTGCTCTACGAGGTGTTCAAGCACAG
The DNA here is from genome assembly GCA_046086605.1 of Pirellula sp. GTDB lineage: Bacteria > Planctomycetota > Planctomycetia > Pirellulales > Pirellulaceae > JBKCUI01. The sequence continues at coordinate 12,489 of JBJSXX010000160.1, forward strand.
GAAAGTAGCTATCGACGACAGAATCAAGGAGACTATAGAGCAGATAGTCGAGATCATTGATAGCGACTTTACCCCGACGCTGTCTCAAGCGTTGTCGCAATGGGTCCCAGCAGTCACCCGGTCGCTCTTGAAAGGAGATCAGCACATTGCCTTTGAGGTACATCGAGAGTTGTTCGGTCACCGTCGGATCGTCTCCGTCGACCATCCTAGCAACCACAAATAGTCCGTCTTCAAACTCTTCGACTTTGGCACGTTGGTGAACGTTCACCACATCTTCGATCACTAGCGGATGAAGATGAAACATGTTGGCGATCGTGCGAAGGGTTGATTCGCTACCGAGTCCGATCACATCGACCCAAACTCGCTGGTGGGTCGCCGTGATCGAGTCGAGTTCAAGGACATCATCGATTTGCTTTTCAAGGTAATCGCTTCCAAGGGCGATAACTCGAACCACGGTTGGCACGGCTGCTGGATCGACCAAGATCTGACCTGGGGCATCGCCTGGTTTGGATCTTCGCCTCCAACTCTTTCTGAGCTTATCCTTTTTCTTTTTTGCCATATCCGATCATACCCAAGCTGAATCGATCAACACTCCAGAGATTCGAGCATTTAGCACCTGGATATTTTAGCGATTCTTGATTCTGTGCTCTTTGTGCCTCTGTGTTTCAAAAAAATAAATCCAACCTTTTTTTGTTGACTTGGCCGACCCAATGTTGTATTAATGCATTAACACAGTGAAACAAGGGGATTCGCCGATGCAGATACATATCCAAGCCCAAGGTGGGGTGCCTATCTACTTGCAGGTCATGCAGCAGATCAAGTACCTCGTCGCCTCCGGCAGACTACAACCGGGGGATGAACTCCCGTCGATTCGCTCGCTTGCCGAACAACTGATCGTTAATCCAAACACCATCGCCCGAGCTTATCGGGAACTCGAATCCTCAGGTGTTGTCGAGAAGCGCCGAACGGCCGGAACGTTTGTCGCCCAAGCCGGTTCGCCCCTGGCTCGCAAAGAACGCTTGAAATTGCTCAAGGAGCGGATCGATCAGTTGCTAGTCGAAGCGTTTCAAATGGGATTCGAACTCGACGAAGTCTTGAAACTTGTCCAACAGAGCGAATTGATTTCGCAACAACCTAAGAAAGGATAGTCCTGCCATGAGTGATCTTGTGATCGATATCCGGCACCTTAGCCGTAGCTTTGGTAAGACCGAGGCGCTTCGGGATGTATCGCTTGAGGTTCCGCGAGGAGGAGTTTTTGGGCTCATCGGTAGCAACGGAGCCGGCAAGACAACCATCATCAAGCATATACTCGGGTCGCACCATGCTCAAAGTGGCACGGTGAGCGTCTTTGGACTCGATCCGGTAGCAGAACCGGTCAAGGTGCTCGGTCGGATCGGCTATATGTCCGAGGATCGCGATATTCCAGGCTGGATGCGAGTCGGCCAGATCATCGACTTTACGCGAGCTTTCTATCCCGCTTGGGACACTGGATATGCCTCAGAACTTGTAGAACTTTTCGAACTAGACACCAAGCAAAAGATTCGTCACTTGTCTCGAGGTCAGACCGCTCGCGTCTGCTTGCTCTTAGCGCTTGCCCATCGCCCCGAGTTGCTTGTTCTCGACGAACCGTCCTCGGGCCTTGATCCAGTCAGCCGCCGTGATATTCTCACGGCCATCGTCAGAACAACGGCAGACGAAGGGCGCACGGTGCTATTCTCATCGCATCTGCTCGATGAAGTGGAACGACTTGCCGATCGTGTTGCAATCCTCCATCAAGGACGTATCGTTTTAGATCAGCCCCTGGAGACGATCCTCGAATCGTTCCATCGCGTCACCCTTCGTTTCGATGAATCCTCCGCAGTTGCACCAAGCCTTAGCGGTGCCATGCACAGCGAGGGCAAAGGTCATGAATGGACTTACGTCTACCGTGGCGATAAAAAGCAGCTCGTGGAAAACACAAGGCAGCTCAATGCCAGAATCGTCGCTGAAGCTCCGTTGAGTTTAGACGACATCTTTGTTTGTAACGTACTAGGTTCTTAGCGAGTTACCATCATGCAATCGATTACCGCCGCGTTGTCATGGGAATATTTTGCTCGCAATCGCTGGATGTTGCTGCTGTTCCCGCTCCTTGCGAATATCCCAGTCTTTTGCCTGCTATTGCCACTCAAAAGAATCAGTCCAGACGCATCCTTCATGAGCTCACCGCTGTTGATTGGAATCCAAGTCGCTTTGATCCTAAGTATTGTTTTTATGGTGTGCTTTGGCGTGCTTACAACCCAAGGCGGCTTAAAAAGGCTATATCGATTACCGATCTCGACGTTACAAATCACAAGCTACTACTTTTGGAGCGGAGCAGTGATCGTCGGTGCCCAAGTCGCATTGGTGCTGTGGTTGTGGAAAATACTTTTACCGATCGACTGGCCGATTCCGGCTCCAGTCCTTTTTTCGGTCGTCTGCTGGTCGGCTCTTCAACCCGTCGTCCGTGGACAATCCCAATCCCTCTGGTGGATTGTTCTTGCAATACTGATTGTCATCACCCTGTTCCTTTGGTTGCTCATGAGTCATGGTATCCCACTTCAAAAAGGTGGTATGCAAGCAAGTCAGATTCACTACTGGACTGTGATTTCTAGCACCGATTGGTTGATCACCCTAGCGTCGCTAAGTGTAGCTTACTGGCTGACGGTGCTTCGTATTACCTACGATCGTAGCGGTCGTGGCAACCTATCGTTGCTGAAAAAAATCGAGTTGGCTTGGGAGCCCATCGAGTCGCGATGGCTTAGCGGTCCCAGGAATTTTAAATCGCCCATCCAAGCCTACAGCTGGTGCGATTTTCGTCGCCGACTCATCGCGATTCCGACGATCGTCGTCGGTAGCCTCGTCGTAACTTGGTTGATCGCGATATTCGTAAGCATCATACAGAGAGATTCCGCCACTCTCTTGAAAATCGCGATTGGCGGTACCTCTTTGTCCACAATGCTCCAAGTTTATACTGCGATGCTTTTTGGCTTTCTGAGTATCTTCGGCCGATCCTTAGCCAGGTTCGAAGCTCCCGACTTGGAGCAAAACAGATCCCGTTCCTCCGATTTTGAACTTGGGCCATTGATGGATCATCTACCCCTGAGTGCGAGCGACAAGGCGTCTGCATTACGACGATCCTCATGGATTTCGACCTTGATCAGCTCTGCGGTATTGGTTCTTTCCTACCTGCTTATCGCAGCCCTCGGTGGGGTCGCAGGCGACGGAACCGATACGAAGTTTTGGAAGTACATCTATTTTTTTATCGCTGGGGCGATGCTACTGACTTTTGTATTCAACAATCTCAAGCTATCTATCGTACCGGCTTTGATGCGCATCGATCTATGGATTTGGCCCGCAAGCATCTTGGCGATTCTACTTGCGTTTCGTATACCGCTTGGAGTCTGCTTATCGGCTATGTTTTGTGTCTTGGTTTTGGTCGCATTGGTTTCAGCGACCATCGAGAGCCAGTTGAGCAAAGATATATCGCTAGGAATTGCAGTTGGAGTCTGGATCCTCGGTTCGAGTATCACGGTGGCTACATGCTATGTGCTCGGAAACGAATTGGGATCCATAGGCATGCTTCTTGTTGCCTCCCTGCTGGGGCTGAGCATGCTGCCATTTTTCTCCCTCGCATCGGGAATTCGTAAAGCTCAAACGAACTAGAACCACTGATGAACACTGATAGGAAAACCTAACCGCTGATGAACACTGATGAACGCTGATGGGTTAAGCCCTGGCGATTCCGGTCTATTAGCGTTTATCAGTATTCATTAGCGGTTGGTTGGGCTAACCCCCTCACAAGCTCACTGCGGGAATTTAGGACTTTTCGGGAGGTGGTTTTTCTAGTCCAATGCCAAGATTGATCCAGAGAAAGCGAAGTAACGGCCATGAGACTATCGATCAAGAACCTTAGCAAAACCTATCCCGGGGGGGTTCGAGCCCTCGATAACGTATCGCTGGATATTTCCTCAGGAATGTTCGGACTTCTGGGGCCAAACGGGGCAGGGAAATCCACCCTGATGCGAACCTTGGCAACCCTCCAAGAAGCCGATTCGGGTAGCGCGACGCTCGAAGGAACCCGAATCGCACCACAAATCGATGTGCTTGAAGATAAAAATATCGTCAGGCAACTCTTAGGCTATCTACCCCAAGAGTTCGGTGTCTATCCCCGAACCAGCGCCGTGAAACTCTTAGGACACTTGGCTGCCCTCAAAGGGGTCGGTGCCAACAGCAAAGCCCGCTTGGAAATCGTCAACGCCCTGCTCGAACGAGTCAATCTATCGGATCACCGGCACAAACCCGTAAGCAATTATTCCGGAGGCATGCGTCAGCGATTCGGGATCGCCCAAGCCCTCTTGGGGGATCCGCAACTGCTGATCGTCGACGAACCAACTGCAGGTCTTGATCCAGGTGAACGCAATCGCTTTTACAACCTGCTTGCCGAAGTCGGCGAGAACATCATCGTCATCCTATCGACCCACATCGTTCAAGACGTCAAAGAACTATGTACCAACATGGCGATCATCGATAAAGGTCGACTCTTGGCAAGCGGATCACCGGCGCATGCAGAAGCCCAGCTCGATGGCAAAGTTTGGTCGAAATCGATGAGCAAACAGGAACTGAGCCAGAGGAACTGGCAATACCCTATTCTTTCGACCAAGCTCGTAGGGGGACTGCCATTGGTTCGAATCTACTGCGAAACCCAACCCGATGAAACTTGGCGACAAGTCGATCCTGACCTAGAGGATGTCTTTTTCTCGAAACTATCAGGCGTGCTAAGCAATGTTTAGTGAGTTCTTTCGATTCGAGTTGTCGTATTGGTTGCGCGGATGGATGGTTTACATCTTCTTTGCAGTCATCGCTGTTTTGTTCGGGATTGCAGCAGCATCCGACGCGATCACCGTCGGTGGCGTTGCAGGGAATTCGCTACGCAATTCTCCTTACTCGATAGCTAATTGGTATGCCGGTGCGAGTTTGATCATCGCATTTATGACGGTGGCGATCTACGACTCATCGGCATCTCGTGATTTTGCCAACAAGATGTCGGATATCCTGTTCAGCAAACCGCTGAGCAAGTGGCGGTTCCTGCTGGGCCGATTCCTTGGCGCAACAGTGGCAGCTTTACTCCCTGCCGTTGGGCTCGGTTTCGGGATTTTCGTTGCGCAGTTGCTCAATGCCTCGGATACCGAACGCTGGGGACCGAGTGCCTTTTGGCACCACTGGCAACCGTTTTTGATCTTTGTGATTCCAAACACACTCGTCTTCGGAGCATTGGTCTTTGCCGTGGCTAGTGTCACTCGAAACACGCTGTACTCGTTTCTTTCGATGCTCGTGGTGTTTGTCGTCTATGGTATCACTCAAGGCATCGCCGGACAGCTCGATTACGAGGGACTAGCGGCTTGGTCCGATCCATTTGGCTCAGCACCTTTCGAACAAGCGACGAAATACTGGACGGTGAGCGATCGCAATACCCGTCCGATACCTCTGACGCCCTTGTTGATCGGCAACCGAATTTTGTGGTTAGCCATCTCTGCGGCTGTTTTCTTGTTTGCCGGATCACGCTTTCGGTTCGAGTCCTCGGCAGCGTCTAAACGAGCCACCAAGAGGGAAGAATCCTATGCTAGAGACGATTCCAATTCGGTGATCGAACATGCTCCTGCGATGAGCATCGCGTCGCTCAAGAGCCCTCAGAACCCAACCTGGACGACACAGTTCTTCTCGATGCTCTCCTCGGATCTATCTGCCGTCATTTTCAGCAAGACGTTCATTATCATTCTGGGATTTACCCTCATCAACGTCGGATTCAGTTTGGCTCTCAGCGCTGCCGATCTATTTGGCAGTTCGAGCTTTCCTGTGACCTACCAAGTCATCGAGCAAGTATCCGGCAGTTTGCTTATTTTGCCGATCGCCTTGATCACTTACTTTACCGGCGTCTTGGTTTGGCGAGACCGAGACAGTCGGTTCCATGAGATCCTCGGAGCAACACCGACGCCCAATAGCGTCTTTGCCGCCTCGCGGTGGATCTGCATGGTGATCCTGCTACTGTCGGTGCTTTTGCTGGGAATTGCGATTGGGGTTTTCTATCAATGGTCCCAGGGGTTCTACCGATTCCAGCTCGGCGTTTACTTTCAAGAGCTCGTCGGCATCACGGGTTTGACCTTCTTTTTCCTGATGGTCATCAGCTTTCTAGCGCATACCATTGCGCCCAACAAGTATGTTGGCTATGCGCTTTTTATCTTCTACATCATCGTCAATGGTCGTATTTGGTCGTGGCTTCGTCTCGATACGCTCCTGGTTCGTTTCGGCGCTCTTCCTGAGCACACGTATTCAGACATGTTCGGCATCGCCCCGTTTCGACCAGGTCTATTGGCTTTTGGAGCCTACTGGTTACTGATCTCGGCTGTGGTGATCTGGCTTACCAATGGCCTGATGCATCGTGGGGTTGCCAAGCGAATCAAAGAGCGACTCGTAATCTTTTTTGGTGAACTTTCGCTTAAAAATATGCTCTTACCTGGGCTCTTTATGCTGGGTGCAATCTCCATGGGTAGCTGGCTTGCGTACAACACCATGGTACTCAATAAGCTCGTTGGTTCGACCAAGCGGGAGCAATTGCAAGTCGACTACGAGAAGACCTACTCAGGTCTTGCCGGCCTGCCACAGCCCAAGATCCAATCGATCCAGTACAAAATCGATATCTTTCCGGAGTCTCGCAACCTGAAGATGAACGCGGTACAGACGATCGCCAACAAGAGCGATCAGCCGATCGACCGATTCTATATCAATGTCAGTCCTGATCTTGATACCCAACTCACGATCCCTCGGAGCCAATTGGAAAAAGATGATCAAGACTTGCTCTTGCGTACCTACCGCATCGACCCACCGATACGTTCCCGCGCGGTCATTGCCATGGTGTTGGCCATCACCGCCAGAATAATCAGAATCACAACATACGAGACCACCTGAATGGCCAGCACAATGG
>JBJSXX010000161.1:0-6393 GCA_046086605.1 Pirellula sp.
GGGTGCATCGAGTCCTTACTAGACACAGCAGATTGATCTGCCGCGACCACAAGAAGAAAAACCTCCGCGAAGAAAACGCGGAGGTTTTTTTGTTTTTATGACCTAGTTGGAGGATTCGGCTTCGAGGTGGGAGTCCAGCTCGGCATTGTTGGCGTCGACTGCTTTTTTGATTGCGTCGTAGACCTCTCGCCGGTGAACAGGGACTTCCTTGGGAGCTTCGACCCCGAGTCGAACCTTATCTCCCCGAATTTCAACGACGACGATGGTGATCTCGTTGTTGATTACAATGCTTTCATTCTTTTTACGCGACAAAACTAACATGACTTCCTATCCTCCTATTTGGGGGTGATTCCCCAATTCCTTTTTGATGACTCGCTTGGATTGCGGTTGGTGTTGTTCTCTAAAGTGACGCTAAAATCAATGCAGTAAGTCTTTTCAGACCAACAAACGCAGACGAGACAAAACACCTCAACTCTAAGACGACCGACCCAGTAGTCAAGAAAATCTTGTGCGTGAGGGTGGTAAAATCCTGAAAAAAACTGTTCAGCCTACTATCTTTTTCCTAACCGCTACCCTTTCGAAAAACCTTACAAGTTCAGTCCATGCCATCGGAAAAATCGCTCGCTTCGAAGCACGCTCGCTCCGTTTTTGGGGGTAAAGGCGAATTTTCTGCCGGTGCGAAGACATCTTGGTCTCAGAAGTTTCACATCGATTTCCTGGGCGTATTTCTGGTTTTTTTCCTCACGGGGATCGAACGGATACCGGCGGTCAATGAGCCGCATTACTGGACCAAGGCTGCTCATTTTTGGGATTCGGATTTTGGGCGTGGGGATTTGTTTTTAGAGTCCGCCAATGCGCATTGGTTGTTTTATGCGACTTTTGGCTCTTTGACGCGCCTGATGGATCTTGATCAAGCCGTCTGGTTGGGACGACTGGTGCTTTGGCTTGGACTAGCTGCGGGCTGGACGATGATGATGCGTCGAGCGTTTTCGGATCAGCATCAGCGACCGCCAGGCGCATGGGTCGCGACGCTTAGCGGAGCAGCTTGGTGTGCGGCGATGCGTTGGGGGCATTTGGCTGGGGAGTGGGTCATCGGGGGTGCGGAGGCCAAGGTTGGAGCGTATGCCTTTGTTTTTGTGGCCTTTGGATTTTTCTTTTCCAAGCGATGGACGTTGGGCTGGCTGTGTATTGGGATCGCGTGTGCGTTCCATGTGATCGTGGGGATATGGGTTTTGCTCGGATCGATTTTTACGAGTTTTGTGCTGGATCGATTATCGCCTGAAGAGACGCAAACAGGGTTTCGAAGCATTTCGAGGGCTTGGTGGCTCAAGCACGGATGGGGGTTACCCCTTGCGATTTTCGGATTAGGGTTAGGAATGCTGCCACCTCTTTTAGCGGACGCTCAATCAACGACGCTAATTTCGACACAAGCGGCGATGATTCAGGTCTATAAGCGGTTGGGGCATCACTTGGCCCCGACGACGATGTCGGCATTGCGCTGGCAGGCTTTTGCGGGTCTGATGATGGTGGCTTTGGTTGTTTTGATCGGTTGTTTGTGGTACGGATCGAATGCTCCGAGGATGTTAGCGAGCAAGCGAAAGCAGAATTTTTGGACTCGAGCACGTTGGTCGGCGTGGCCTTACGGATTGCGTTGGTTTTTGGTCCAAGCGGCCTTTGGATTGCTTGTTGGATTGCTTGGGTGTTTGGTGGATTGGGGAGCTTATTTTGGAATTTGGAGCCGCGAGTTATCGGCCAAAGTGCTCAAGTACTATTGGTTTCGCTGGAACGATGTCGCCATGGGGATGTGGGTAGCAACGGGTTCGATTTGGTTGGCTTTGGGGGCCGCGAGGCTTGCGAGCTCTGCCAAGGATCCGTTTGGTTCGATGGAGGGATATGGCAAAAGGATTTCTGTTCCGGAACTGATGCTCTTTGGGGTTTTAGTCTTCGGGATTTGGGGGCTTTTTGATCGCATCACTACCCGCGGAAACGACTGGCTGGGGGAAGGGGAGCGAGCCCGGCTTTTGTCCAAATCCGATGGTCAAGAGGAGCAACAGTTGCACTACCGTGACTGGCTCAAGGTTTGCGAATTTGCACGAGAAAAGACTCAAGCTGGAAAATTATGGCTCACGCCTCGGAATCAACAGACCTTCAAGTGGCACACCGCTCGAGGCGAGGTGGCGGCTTGGAAAGACATGCCACAAGATGCGGCCTCGGTGGTTGAGTGGTTCGAAAGGCTTTCAGAATGTTATCCGGTGGACTCCGAACGGTCGCTTGCGCCTTGGACAACCGAGAAAATCTTGGATCTCCACAAACGCTACGGCTTCCGTTACGTATTGATAGATCGGCGGGTTGGAGGACAATCGCCTCCGCTGCTACCACTTTTGTATCCGAGCTCGGGGGATGAAAACTCGACGTTCGCTGTGTTTGAGATCCCTGGTTCATGATCCATTGGGTTTGAAGTTTGAACAAGAAAAAACCACAGCCGACGTCGGCGAAAACTTCTGCAAAATCCTCCAAAGCCAAACCGAGTTCTGGCAAGTCACCTTCGGGCTTGGCCGCAACGGGCAAATCGACCAATTCGGTCAAAGGGGCGACCTTCAAGAGTGTTGCGGAGAACCGCAAGGCCAAGCACAACTATGAGATTATCGATTCGGTCGAGTGCGGGATGGTTCTCCATGGCAGCGAGGTAAAGAGCTTGCGGAACGGACGCTGCAGCATCGAGGAGGCTTATGCGAGATTCAAAGATGGAGAGTTGTGGCTAGTCGACTGCGAGATCGACGAGTATCGACAAGCGACGTTTTGGAACCATCCGACCAAGCGGATGCGTAAGTTGTTGTTGCATCGAAGGGAGCTCCATCGTTTTGGGCTCAAGGCCAAGGAACGGGGGCTGACGCTCATCCCATTGCGGGTCTATTTTACAGATCGGGCGGTTGCCAAGTGCGTGATCGCTTTGTGCAAGGGGCGGAAGTTGCATGACAAGCGTGAGGTGCTCAAGAAGGCCGACGCGAGGCGTGAGATCGACCGGGCGATCAAGCAACGAACCAAGCGACTTTAGGCCCGATGTTGTCAAGGGGCAAGAATGTCCGCAAGAATGTCCAATGAGCATTTCTCTTGAGAATAGGATACTTACGATGAGCCAACCTCAAACGGAAGCCTTGCTATCGATTCGGGAACTCAAGAAGTTTTATCCACAGCCAGGTGGTGGGCAGCTGACCATTCTGGACATCCCTGAATTTGATGTTGGTCGCAAAGAGCAAGTGGTTTTGCGAGGAGAGAGCGGCAGTGGCAAGACAACCCTATTGCATGTGATTTCGGGGATTGTTCCTGCCCAGAGCGGTTCGGTACGTCTTGAGGGGGTCGAATTGATGGGTTTTTCGGAGGCCAAGCGGGATCGGATTCGCGCGTTGAAGATGGGTTATGTTTTCCAGACTTTCAACCTTTTACCTGCTTTTACGGCCCTTGAAAATGTTCGGTTGGGGATGAGTTTTGCTCGGATGAGTTCGGTTGCTCAGGGGGCTGACGTGCAGCGGGCCAAGGAGCTTTTGGATCGGGTGGGTTTGTTCGACCGAATGCATTATTTGCCGAGCCAATTGTCGGTCGGTCAGCAGCAGCGAGTGGCCGTGGCAAGGGCCCTTGTGAATCGACCGATTTTGCTGCTAGCCGACGAACCGACGGCCAATGTAGACCCTGCCAACCAAGATCGCATTATCGAATTAATCGCAAAACAATGCAACGAAGAGAACGTGGCGATGCTACTGGTAACCCATAGCGATGCGGTCGCTTCGCGATTCGAGCGAGTCGAGCAACTTTCGCGAATCAACCGGGCTTTGCAAGTACCAAGCTAAGACAGAGGGCTTTGAAACCCATAAGCCTTTAAGAGGGGATCAGTAGGATGAATCTATTGTCGATCGCTTTAAGAAACCTGCGATATCGCAAACTCGCTTCGTTTTTGACGGCACTTTCGATGGCCTTAGGGGTCGCCTTGGTGGTTTTGGTGCTGACGATTTCGGGGGTGATTGAAAAGTCGCTCGAGAAGACCAGCAACGTCGGCTACAACTTGATCGTTGGGGCCAAGGGGAGTCCGTTGCAATTGGTTTTCAACACGGTGTTTTTCTTGAGCCAACCCGTCGAAAACGTCCCTTACTCGTACTACATGGAGTATTTGCCAGCCGATGGACGGCAGAAGGAATATCAGCGGATTGGTGGCGAGCTTAAGGAACCCGAGCGAGCCGGTTTGTATTCGTTTTTGATGCAGGGTGGATTTGCGATTCCGCTTTGCATGGGTGATTACGTCGATGAGTACCGCTGTATTGCAACGACACCAGACTACTTTGGGCTGCTCAAGCATGGGGATTTGAACGACAAGGACTATCGATTTTCCCAGGGGAGAAATTTTGTTGACCATTCCCCGGAGCATGGTTTTTTTGAGGCGGTCGTCGGTTCGCAGGTGGCTCAGGCACTGGGGTTAAAACTTGGCGACGAAATCTTTGCTTCCCATGGTGCAGAGAGTGGTGAAACGCATGGCCAGGGCTTTCCTGTGGTGGGGATTTTGGAGCCTACGGGAAGCCCCAACGATCGCGGAGCATTTGTCAACATCGAGGGTTTTTATCTGCTCGAGGGGCACGTCGCACCCGAGCGCGACGAAGAGTCTGGGCTTGAGAAAAGAGGCACCGCCGTAGGGCCTGAGCGAGACAGCCAGTTGTCTAAGGTTCGCTTGCCGATCCACAAGCGGGAGGTGACGGCAATTTTGTTAAAGCCCAATGGATTTGCGGCCATGTCGATGGAAAAGCAGATCAACAAGACCAAGTTCGCGCAGGCGGTAAGTCCGATCGGGCAGATCGAAGGCTTGCTAGGAGTTTTCGTACGGCCTCTTCGGTGGGCCCTTTTGGCGCTGACGAGTTTAGTGGTGATTGTCAGTGCGATCAGCATTTTGGTGAGCATCTACAACAGCATGAACGACCGCAAGAAAGACATTGCAGTGATGCGAGCTTTGGGTGCGTCGCGAGATCACATTCTGATGATCATTTTGCTCGAATCGCTTTTGATTGCGATTCTTGGGGGACTTGTCGGATGGCTCGTAGGTCATGCGTTGGGCCCTTTGAGTAACGCTTGGACAATGCCCACGACGGGAGTTCGGATCGACTGGTTTGCAGTGCAGTCGCACTGGGAGCTTTGGATCGTTCCTGGGCTGATACTGATAGGAGCTTTGGCCGGAGCGATTCCAGCGATGGTGGCTTATCGCACCCCGGTTGCCAAGAACCTGTAGGGAAATCTGCAGTCCAGCTCAGGGGCCAGAGCCCCTGAAAAACCTTGCGAATTATTGAAGATAGATCGGTTGAAGGGCCGATGGATGGCGGACCAGCGTGGACGAAGAAAAGCTTGGATTTTTTCCGTTGACATCAGGAAACGAATCGATAAACTTGCCCGTCCACTTGGGCTCGTACAAACGTTGGGCTTCGCGCACGTAGCTCAGTTGGTTAGAGCGCGTCGCTGATAACGACGAGGTCCGTGGTTCGAATCCACGCGTGCGCACTGGCGATTGACGTCGCTGGTAGAGACAAGCGGTGCGGTTTCGGGGGTGTAGCTCAGTTGGGAGAGCATCTGCTTTGCAAGCAGAGGGTCATGGGTTCAAGTCCCTTCACCTCCACTGGTTTTTGAAAGTTTGGGTTTTCGAGAAAGTTGGCAAGGTTAGGTCGAGTCCGTTGGCGGAAGCAGCGGCGCACCGAGATTGCTGACGAAAGGTCAGGGAGGCAAACGCCTCCGGCGCCTAGGAAAACTCGGGTTCAAAAAACAAAGTTGGCCGAAATGAAAATTGCGGTTGACTCGGTCGGGTCGGTCACCTAGAATGCTGACCCCTTGAACGAACGGGGGAACGAAAACTGAAAGGTTGGGTGTCCGGTTCGCTAAGGAAAACATTGATCTTTGACAATTTGGTTGGATTGGTAGATGGCATCTAGACGCCAGGCTGTTTCGCAAGAAATGGCTTGGGCGACTACAATGTTTGAAACCGGTTCTGTGATTCTCTGGTGAATTTCTTGGGTTGGTTCTGAGCTTAGGCTTAGGGTTGATCGAGTAAGACCACTGGGGAGTACTTACCGAGTTCAAACGAGCGTGAATACGAGAGCGAATTGGAGGTCGATAGCAAGCCGGATGTAGTTTGGTGGGAGAGATCTTGTCAGGCTGGTTTGGTTTGAGATTGAGATTCCGATGGTCAAGTTACTAAGGGCGCACGGGGGATGCCTCGGCATTGAGAGGCGATGAAGAGCGTGGAAGTCTGCGAAAAGCTTGGGGTAGTCGACAAACAGGCGATGATCCCGAGATCCTCGAATTAGCGTATACTGAATCCATAGGTATACGTGGCCAACCCAGGGAATTGAAACATCTTAGTACCTG
>JBJSXX010000162.1:0-12465 GCA_046086605.1 Pirellula sp.
GAACGGTTGGCCAACAAACGATCGCAGCGTTGATCGAATCTACCAAGCCTGTGGATTCCGATAGCGAAGGAAGTGCAGCTTCGACCAAGCCACTCAAAGTGGTCTATGTATCGGATTTGGACTGTATGTCCGGTGTGTTCGTCGATATTCGCAAGAATCCATCGCAACTCGAATCAGTCGAGTTCCAGTTCCAAAACATCACTTTCGTTTTGAACGTGATCGATGTCTTGTGCGGCGAAAACAAGTATCCTGCGATCCGACGTCACGTTCCGACTTACAGCTCCCTAAAGCTCGTCGAAGCCAAGGCTGACGAACAAAAACGAGAGGAAGCTGAGCTTCAACGAACCGCCAACGAGAATTACAACACGAAGAAGTCCGAGCTCGAAGAAGATAGCAATAAGGCCAAGCGGCAATTCAAGGAAACGGTCGACAAGCTGCAGCGCGAGGGTGCTATCGATGCCGCAAAGCAACAGGAGTTGATTCAAAGGCTCACCGAGTACCAAATGAAGGAAGCTCAGTTGGCCAGGAAATTGGAAGTCGAAGATGAGAAGCTCAAGCGGGAGCGAGATCGAAATATTCGAGAAGCTCGCCGCAATACCGATGATGCGATTCGAAAGACTCAGAACCTCTACAAAACCCTAGCCGTTTTTATCCCAGCGATCCCTCCACTGATCGTCGGGGTGGTCGTTTGGGTTTCACGACGCCTGAGAGAACGCGAAGGCATCTCGAAGACCCGCTTACGGTAATCGAAACATCAAAAGACTTAGTTAAAGAATCAAATCCACTTACGGAGAGTTGACACGTGTCTGAATCAGCAAAAACCGGAATTATTGCGGCACTTGCCGCAGTGACCGCTCTGGCTGCATGGTCTACAACGACTCGGAATTTCACTACGCTCGAGTCGAATGCATCGGCAAGGGTGAATCAGGCGTTATTCGAGAAATTCACCGATCCACTCGATGCCGCTTCGCTCAAGATCGTGAAATACAATAACGATGCAGAGCAATACGAAGAGTTCGAGGTCGCCAAAGACAGTCGCTCAGGTGTCTGGACACTCCCTTCAAACGAGAACTACCCGGCAGATGCCAACAAGCAGATGAGCGATGCGGCGAACCTGTTCGTCGGGATGAAAGTTCTCAATGTCGCGAGCGAAAAGCGAGATGAGCATAAACTATTCGGTGTTCTAGAACCGGATAAGAAGAAGGAAGCCGAAGGTGGGGAAGGCGTTGGTATGCTCGTCCAGCTTCGCAATTCCAAGGGTGATTCGCTTGTCGATTTGATCATCGGCAAAGAGGACGCGCAGGATAACAAGAAGCGCTTCGTTCGCGTACCAAGTGAAGATGTTACGTACGTTGCGGAAATAACCACCACGCCGCTAAGCACCGACTTCAAGCAATGGATCGAGTCAGACTTGCTCAAACTCAGTGCCAACGACATCGAAACACTCGGGATTCGAAACTATTCTCTCTTGCCAACCAACCAAAACACCTTGGAGTTGGTTCCGAATTACGATGCCGACATTTCCTACAATGTTCGCGATGCGAAATGGAATGCAAAGTCGATGACAGTCTACGCAGAGAGGCGCCCATCGCCCAAGACGCTCGATGAGAGTGAGGAACTCAATTCCAATAAGCTCAACGAAATGAAAAATGCCTTGGATAACCTTCGCATCGTCAACGTCGCTCGAAAGCCCACCGGAGTCGCTGCAGATCTCAAAGGTGAGCAACTAGGCGACGAGACCAAGGCCGCTCTTCAACGACGCGGATTCTTTGCCCAACGAAGCGCCTCGGGTGACGCCTATGAAATTTTCTCGATGAATGGCGACCTTCAAGTAACCCTCAAGGATGGCGTCCAGTATTTGCTACGGTTCGGCAAAGGTGCCGGAGCCAGTTTCGAACCGGAGTCCGAGGAAGCAGGAGAAGATGGACAAAAGAAAGTTTCCATCAACCGATTCTTGATGGTCACCACAAGGGTCGACGATTCCAAGTTCCCAGAGCCTGAACTGGATCGAGTTCCCGAAACCGTCGAAGAACTCAAAGCTCTCGAAGCAGCAAAGAAAGCTGCGTTGGCTCCGAAGCCCGCACCCCAAGAACCGATGCCCCAGGATCCAGCATCTCCAGAACCGGCACCTCCCGAACCAGCACCCAAGCCCGAATCACCACAGCCAAGTGAGCCAAAATCTGAAGAGCCTAAGCCTGAAGAACCTAAGTCTGAAGAGCCCAAGCAAGAGGAGCCCAAGCAAGATCCTCCTCAAGCAAACGCTAAGTCGGCCAGCACCACTCTAAGAGGCAAGTTGGTATCGGCCCAAGATCCGGCACCTGTGGTTCAGGATCCAAAACCTGAGGCTCCCGTCCCGCAAGAGCCTGTCAAAGAACTTACCGATGAGGAATGGAAAGAACGGTTGGAGGCCGAAAAGGAACGCATCAACAAAGAGAACCAACGCAAGATCGATCTTCGTAAGGATCGATACGAAGCGGCCAAGAAGCGGGTTGCTGAACTCAACGCACGTTTCGCCGATTGGTATTACATCGTCAGCGATTCGGAGTTCCAGCGGTTGAAGATTGAATTAGGGGATCTGATCACCAAAAAGGGTGTTGGATTGCCAAACGCTCCAGGTGCAGGATTTCCGGGGGGTTTGCCAGGGGGCCTGCCAGGGCTTAATATTCCAGGATTGCCCAGGCAGTAATCCATCCTCCCCATACCTACGGCCAACCCGATGCTAGAAGCTAAAAATACCCAGCGCGCTCTGGTGCGCATTGGGTATGACGGACGTGTGCATAAACAGTTTCTAGGCCCCAATGCCCAGCAGCGTTTCGATAACGAATGCCGAGTCCTGAAATATCTTGAAGCGAAGGCCTGCTCTTTTGTTCCGCGGCTATTGGATTCGAATTCCGAAACCCTCGAGATCGTAACGAGCAACTGTGGAGCTCGGGTCGAGCATCTGAGCGAGGGCAAGATCAAGGAGTTGTTTGCGGAACTCGAATCGTTCGGCGTACGTCATGATGATGCTTTTCTGAGGAACATCACCTATCGCTCATCCGATGGACGGTTCTGCATCATCGATTTTGAGTTTTCGACGATCCTCGACGAGATTTCCCAAGACGATGCTTCTGGGGTCCACGGTACCGATCAAGAAGCCTGTCGGCAGGCGATGGCTGGCAAACTGCGAGTCAGTTGGAGTGCGTATTCTCATCCGGGGAACTTTCGCTCGAACAACGAAGACCGATTCTTGGCGGTGATCTCCAACCATCAAGGGGTTCGGTATTTGGGCAAGGTCGGTTGTGCGACGACAGCCGATGGGGACATGGTCTTTGCGGTTGCCGATGGGATGGGTGGCGAACGCTCAGGGGAGCTCGCAGGCAAGATCGCGATCGATGAATTGACAAGGATGCTTCCCAAAGCTCAATCGCTCAATCATCGCTTCCTGGCCGAAACGTATCCGCAGATCCTGAAAGATCTGTTCTTGTCGATCCACAAAGAGCTCAGTCGCATCGGTCTGGATGTCCATTGTCGAAATATGGGGTCAACCTTCACCGTGGTCTGGATCCATGGGCGTTTGGCCATGTATGCCCACATTGGAGATACGAGACTGTATCGCTTGGTACGAGCCGAGGGCGAAAGTACCTATCCATTGAAGATGGGACAAGTCTCGGAGGATCATACTTACGTTGGCTGGTTGCGTCGGACCGGGCAAATCAACGAGCGACAAGCGAGGTTTCATCCAAGAAAAAATGTGTTGTCGAGGGCACTGGGCGCAGGGCATCAGATCATCGAACCTCAGATAGGTTCATTCGAGTTTCATGCTGGCGAAAAGTTTGTTCTATGTACCGACGGCGTTATCGATGGTTTATGGGATCATGCGATCCGGGACATGGTAAGCGATACGGCGGCACAAGAGGAAAACAGATCCGTCGCACAGAGCCTCGTGATGGCTGCCGTGAGTGAGTCGGGTCGAGACAATTCCACGGCGATCATCGTCGAGGCACTCGGCGAGACACTTTAGGATAATAGCCAGTGGTAGGCTTAGTGAATACCGAGCAATTCCCGCACCGCGGTTTCAATGTCTACTTTACGCATCAACGATTCACCCACGAGCATAGCATCGATATGGTTGTCCTGAAGGTAAATCGCATCGGTGCGTGATGCGATGCCGCTTTCTCCGACCAAAGTAACCTCCTCAGGTATCTGGCTTCGCATCCGCACGACGTGTCCAAGATCGACTTCGAAGGTGTTCAAATCTCGGTTGTTCACACCGACAAGAGGTGCTTTGCTGGAGAGTACAAGAGGGAGACTCTCGGTTTCATGAAACTCTAAAAGCGCAGTCATCCTCAGATCGTGCGTAAGGGCGAGGAGATTCTGAAGTTGGCTTTCAGTGAGGCATTCGGCGATCAAGAGCACTGCGTCTGCGCCGGCTTCTCTGGCCTCCCAAACTTGATACTCATCAATGATGAAATCTTTTCGTAGAACCGGAATGGAAACCTCTTTTCGTACCTGACGCAAGTAATCGAGGTGGCCTTGGAAAAAGTGCTCGTCGGTCAGAACGCTCAAGGCTGCGGCGCCTGCGGATTGATAGGCCTTTGCAATGGCGAGCGGATCAAAATCCTGACGGATTACCCCTTTGGATGGGCTCGCTTTTTTGACCTCTGCTATCAATCGAATCTCAGGATAGCCCCGAAGTGCGCCTAAAAAATCGCGCGGCTGCGGGGCATTGGCACACCCAGCTTGCAGGTCCTGCAGAGGCCGCCTGCGTTTGGCTTGCTCGATTTCTTCGAGCTTCTTGCTTACGATTTTCTGAAGGATCGAACTCATGCGGGCACCAAATCGGAGTCGAAGACTCGGACTTGCTTCCAATTCGGCTTTTGCTCTTCGATAAACTTCAAATGCCTCGGTTCGGTTTGATAAGCGTCATGAACTTGGCGACTTTCAAAAACGATATTCAATACAACATCGTAGCCGTGGTCGTTGACGGGTCGGGCAAGATCTCGATTGAGAGTTCCAACAGAAAAATAAACTGTTCCGGGATGGCCGCCTAAATACTTATGGCAAGCCGATAAAAGTTCCTGAACCTTGGTCGCCGAGGCATCATGAAGGGTAAAGTAAACCATGTGCGAGAGTTGCTGTTTGGCATCCGTCATTGTTGCGAGCCCCGATAAAATAGAGGAAAATGCCACTCCAGGCCGATCCGGAGTCGCCAAAATCGTAGGATAAAGAATTTCTCAAAAAGTGATAGATCCATGCAACGAAGAACCTTTCTAAATCAAACGCTGGTAACGGCTACGGCACTTCGTACCTTCTCCCAAACCGCTGTCCATTCTCAGGAACCAGCCAAGGAGGATCCCAAGCCAGTGATTTTGGGAGTGATGGGCTATAGTCGAGGAAGAGATCTAGCAGAGGAATTGATGAAAATTCCAGGAGTGATCATCAAGTACATCTGTGAGACGGATCGGCAGCGCGGGGAATCGGGCGTTCGAAGGATCGCCGAGGTCGGGGGAAAAGCGGAGTTGGTTTCTGATCTAAGGCGTGTATTGGATGATCCCACTGTCGATGCCTTTGTATGCGCAGCGCCAAACCATTGGCACGGACCTGCCACCATCCTTGGCTGCAAAGCTGGCAAACATATCTACGTTGAAAAACCCGCTTCGCACAATCCTCAAGAAGGAGAGTGGATGGTTCAAGCGGCCAACAAATATCAACGATGTGTCCAGGTCGGTAACCAACGCCGTAGTAGCGCCGGTTATCAAGCAGCAATTGCTAAACTTCATTCCGGTGCGATCGGTAAGGTCTACTTAGGCAGGACCTTTTTCAGTCGTATCCGTGGTCCGATTGGAACCGAAGTGGATTCAGTCCCACCGGAGTATCTGGATTACGAAATGTGGCAGGGTCCGGCGCCTCGACGTCCCTATCGAAAGAATGTAGTCCATTACAACTGGCATTGGTTCTGGAACTGGGGAAACGGTGAACTTGGAAATAACGGCCCACATGGTCTGGATATCTGCCGATGGGGTTTGCAAGTCGATTATCCAACAAGAACCGTTTCCTCAGGTGGACGATACCGCTACAGCGATGACCAAGAAACTCCCGACACGCATTCGGTAAGTTGGGAGTTCGAAGGTGGCAAGCAGATCGAATACCAAGGGTTATCGCACACCAAGCACAGCAACGGCCCCTTTGTTTCCTTCTATGGATACGAAGGTTATATGGAGATCGATAGCGATGGCGGTTATCAGATCTTTGATACCGACAACAAACTCGTTGACTCGGCCCCCAAGACCGATTGGGGACAGAAAGACCACGTGGGCAACTTCATCGAAGCCGTCCGAGCCAATGATCCAAGTCGTCTCAGGCAACCCATCCTTAGTGGGCATCAAAGCACTCTGCTTTGCCATCTAGGAAACATCGCCCATCGAACCCAGCGAGTCATACACAGCGATCCGGCTAGTGGTCGGATCGTCGACTCGGATATTCCGCAAGGATTATGGCGTCGTGAGTATGACCCGAAGTGGGAAAAACTCATCAGCGAGATCTAATCGCAGTCACATGTTCCCATTCTTTGGGTAGATCGCTAAGGACGCGATTTCCATCCTCGGTCACCAGCACGTCGTCCTCGATGCGTACTCCACCGAAACCAGGGATGTACACACCAGGTTCGACGGTCAAAACCATTCCGACTTCCAGCGGTCGAGTTTGGCCTTTGCCAAGCCGAACCGACTCGTGGATCTCCATGCCAAAGGAGTGCCCTAGTCCATGGTTAAAACGCTTCTCAAGGCCTGCTTTTTCCAAAGCCAGTCTTGCGACAATATCCACGTCACCCATGAGAACTCCGGGGCGAATCGCTTTGATCGCCTCTTTTTGCGCGTCGAGTACCGCTCGGTACATTTTTTCCAACCGTGCGGGAGGTTTGCCCGTGAAAATCAGGCGAGTTAAGTCACTCATGTAAGCATTCTTTTTAGCACCCCAATCGATGAGAGTAAACGAAGACTCACCGAGTCGCTTGCTCGAAGGCCGACCATGAGGCAGAGCACTTCGTTCGCCGACGCCGACAATCGTCTTGAACGCAGCCGATTCGGCTCCGAGCTTTCGCATGGCGAATTCAAGTTCGTCGGCGATCTGCTTCTCTGACATATCCTCTTGGACAAGCAAACTTGTCGAGAGAAAGGCCCTTTGAGCCACATCGATCGACTCTCTAATAAGCGACAACTCGAAGGGGTCTTTGATTTCGCGCAATCGCTCGATCGTTCCCGTGCAGCTTGCAAGATTCTTCGTAGGAAGCTTCTCTTTGAGCCGCTCCCATTGAGCAAGACTTGTCGTGGATCCCTCGACCCAGATTTCATGATCTTTGCGTTTCGCGAGCGATTCCGCTGCGGCATCGATGATCGTTGTGCTCGGCGGTCGAATCAGTAAGTCGATCCCTTTAACCTCCGATTGAATTTGCTCTTGGTATCTCCCGTCGCTGAGCAACACGACTTCTTTGTTGGTTAGCCATAGGAAGCTGTCTTCGCCCGTGAAACCCGTCAAGTAGCTCACATTGTAAGGTGATGTGATTAAGAGGTTCTTGACCCCCTTTTCTTTCATCTCTCGCAAGGCTTTCTCGCGTCGCTTGCTGTAATCCAAAGAGGCTGTTTTCGTCATGATTGTCCGTCAGTTGTTCTAGTCGTTTGAAGTCTCAAGATGGTCGCAGAGTGCGGTGATCATACGCTCCGAAAAGACATCGGCATGCAACAGAAAGCTGTTGTCCTCGGAAAGAAATCTCGCATGAGATTTTTTGAGATCCACAGATTCTTCTGGAGTTGCCTGCAATTGAGTTGGTTCGGTTTTCGGGGCAATCTTATGCAATATTCCGTCGAGCATCGCCATGGCGATTGCAGACAACGTTAAGTAGGGGCAGCAGGTGGCTGGCAATTCGCGATAGGTTAAAGCGCGATAGCGAGGGTCATTGGAAACCGGTTCGACTCCGACCAGGCTATCTTCGACACGATCTGAAAGGAAGGCCTTCAAGGGTCGACTCGGGAATTCACTCAACGATTTCGAGGTTGCAGCAATTGCCGAAATCGCTTTGCAGTGCTTGAGCAAACCACCTGCTGCATACCAACCAAGGTCACTTAATCCAAAACCGCGAGCCCCTCCTACAATAGGCTCATTTCCTTTGACGAAGCTCAACGCACACTTTGAGAGCAATCCAGCTTGGCGGATATCAAGGCGTCGCAATAAACATGTCGATTCGATCAAGCCGCGGAGAACCATTTGCTCATCGCAGGCTTGCACTAGCGGCTTTGCATTTAGCAAAAATACGCTCGATGCTTCTTCTCCTCGGTAGTGCCTTTCGACGCCGAGTCCGGTCTCAGTTGCTAAGTTCAATATTTCCGAGCGTAAAAGAAAGTCTGGATCTTGTATCCCGCCCGCGAAGGAGGTGCGAGCGTTAGAAGGAGCCGTCGGGTGGGAATCAGTTGGCACGGTGCGCAAGTCGAATGCTGCCGTTGTGGCGATCATGATTTCATCGGCAAGGCCCGCACCTCGAAAAGCTTCGGTTGCTCGCGAGGCGATAGCCCGAGGGTCAAACCAAGCGTCTTCGCCACTCCAGGCATCTTGGATGGAAGCCATGAGCACAAGTGTTGGATCGGTTTGGAGTGGATCTAAGTATTTTGATTCCGCGATGGGTAAGAGGATCCATGGGGTCCGCTCGAGATTACTTTGGTATTGCAAACAGGACTCGATCCCAAGTCCCGTTTCAAACATCGATTCACTTAGGCCCGAAGCCGGGATCGAAAAATGTCGCCAACGACCTAACCCATCCGGAAAACGGATGTCGATGGCTTTGACCCCTTTTTCTCGGCAATAAGCCAATACAGCCTTGGGCTTCACGTGCAACCTTCCCTTCCATCTCTTGTCATTACTGGGCCATACATTGGACACCAAGCCTCAAAACTACGCGTCAGGACACCTCGGAATAACCAAGTTTAATCCTGTTGAAGTAGCCGACTCGATGCATCATAATGCGGTTATCAGAAGAAGGAAACCGTTTCGAGACGTTCTTAGTAAGTAACTCAGGTAAAGTCATGGTTGCGATGCGAATGCAGTTTTCCCGTGGGTTCCTCATTTACGCATTGCTTTCGACCGTGCTGTGTTTGATCGCAAATCCTATCGGATGGGCACAGACCGCATCGAAGAACCGTCAGGACGAAAGGAGGGAGAACGAGCGAGTCGACAAGGCCCGCAAGGAATTGGGGCGAACGCAAACAGAACTCAAGAAATTGCAAGCGGAACTGCAGCAAAAATCTCAGGCCTTCGTAAC
The DNA here is from genome assembly GCA_046086605.1 of Pirellula sp. Taxonomy (GTDB): domain Bacteria; phylum Planctomycetota; class Planctomycetia; order Pirellulales; family Pirellulaceae; genus JBKCUI01. The sequence continues at coordinate 9,290 of JBJSXX010000162.1, forward strand.
CGCAAGGGGGGCTTATTTGCAGGCTAAAAAGAAAACGGATGCGGCTCTTGAGCAAGCCCAAGAGCGGGTCGGAGAGAGCTTAGGGATCCCTGCGCAGATGCAGGTCATGCGAGGAGCGAGTCTAATTCTTCAAGACAAAACCAAAGAGGTGCACGAGAAGCTCAACTCCAACACCACGTACACTCAGATCGCCGAGCGTCTCAAACAGGCCGAAGAGTCCCTCGAAAACGGTTTGCACCCTACCACCCAAGTGACACTTGGGAAGAGTCAAGTCGATGAATTAGAGCTCTCTATTGCATCTGACAAAAAAGAGCTTCGGGCGATCGAGGACGCTGCGATCAGTACGGATCCACAAGCGATGGAAGCCAGAAGGGATCTTCAGGAAGCTCAGAGCAAGCTCAAGGAGATGAAGTCTAAATTAAGTCCATCGCGTATTGAGAACGACTTTGCCTACAAGAAGGCCAAGGCGGATTCGGATCAAGCGTTAAAGAAGATGCAAGCAGCCTCGGCAGGTCTTCAGGCTGCCGAGGTTGCTTTGCGAAAGAAAGCCAACGAAGCTGGTGTCGACTATCAGGCTTACATGCGAGCTAGGCAATCCGATGCGGCAGATTCGAATCGAACCAAGCAACGGGCTAAGAAACCGTCGACAAAAAAAACGCCAACTAAAAAACAAACCAATTCGAAATCTTAACTGACTTTGTCGATGTGCTAACGCAATCTATTTCCGCTGTAGTCCGGGACTCCTGTCCCGGATTGGGTTAATCGATTGCAACAAAGTATCGTAGCGCGATCCACTTAGTTGCTTGAATCAAAGCCACACGGCCTGAAAGACCGTGCTACGTGCTTGAGCATTTGGCCCGTCTTTCCGCTGTAGTCCGGGACTCCCGTCCCGGATTGCGTTAATCGACTGCAACAACGTATCGTGTATCGCGATCCAATGACCTTTGTTTTCTTTACTTTTTGAATGCTTCGACGTTCAGTGGCCATAATTCGTTTCGATAGGCACCCGAAAGCGCGGCGACAGCCCATGCCGTCGCTTGCATCGAGATAAACTGATCCGATTCGTGAGGATCTCCGTTATCAAAGAACTCTTGGACAGGATTTGCTCGGCTCGAAACGTGCCAAGATCCATCGGGCTTTTGCGTGCTCAGCAGATATTCCAATCCCTTTCGATCCCAGGGCAAAACGTCACCTTCCCGAAGCAAAAAGCCACCGTAATTTTGTTCTCTATCGACTTGGGCTAGAATCAGCAAAACCGTCGCCGTAGAGTAAGCGTCGCTTTCGCGACCCGGTTGGCTACCCCAACCGCCATCTTGATTTTGCATTTTTCGAAGCTTGAGTGACAGCTTGCTTGAGTAGGGTCCGTAATAGCGGCTGAGCGTATCGATCTGCGCATGGTTCAAACCGTGCTTCAGGTCGAAGAATATACCTAGTTCCTTGGGCCCGATCGTTTGTTCAGTCGGAATAGGCACTCGTCGTGCAAGGTAATCGAACCACAAAGAGGCACAAAGATCCTCCGTGTCAGTCGGCTCAGGCTGGCTTGCTTTCCAAAGCATCGCCTTGTATCGGGCTTGCTCAACCGACGCCCGAATGACAATCGAGGTTGTGGTAAGTTCTCGACTGTCGAGATAATGGCTCAATCCCAAAAGAACAAGCGTCGTTGCCATGAGCTCCGAAGAAGCCGCAGGTGGTCTTATCGAGTGGATCCGCCATCGTCCGTCGACTTGCTGCGTTGTGACGGCCTTTTTCACGAGTTGATCCCCAAGTTCACCCCAGTCGCTATGGCTCATCGCCATCGTCCATAGTGCATATCCCAAAGTCATGCCACGACCGCCGAGTTCTTCTTGCGCTTGCAAACCCGCAATCTCTTTGCTCAAGCTTTTTTGACTGAACTCGACAATTCGACGGACTCGGTCGTCATCGGATTTGAACCTGTAGGCTAAAAGAGGAACTGCTTGGTGATGGCAAGAGAAGCAATCGCGATGCTTCGGATAGTTATCGACACCCTTTGATATTCGTTCGAAACCTCGGTCGATTGCAAGTTTCAGCAAGGAACGGTGTTCTTCAAAGTCCTTGTCAGGTGTTTGGCATTTGGCTTTTTCGGTTGTAAAACCGAAAAGAGCAATCAGGCCAAGGAGATAGTACTTGCGAGCCGAGACGAAGTTGATCATCAGTCACCCTAGCGAATCCTCTCTAGAAACTCCGATACCGACTTGGTCGCCGGATCGTCAGGAACTCCGATATCATCATTGAGTTTTGAATGATTCGAATCGTGCTTACCATGTACCATCACTGGAATGTCTGCGTCTTTCAAGACACCTTCGAGTCTTTTTGCTTGGGCAGTGGTATCAGGGTTTCCAGAGAAGTAGAGGATTAGGAAAGGTGGTATTTTCTTGTTTTTTGAAACGTGGGTTACGGCTGAAAAGTCGACGTGTTTCTCGGGGTCGTTGCCGAATTTCTGCCGATGGCCAAAGGTCGGCATTTTTCCACCGTAGACGGCCTGTCGGTGCTCGGCAGTCAGGATGATCTTGGGGATGTCGTACGTATCTCCATCGACTGGGATGCATCCCTTCAGGATCGACACAGGAGTACTATTGGCTTTCAAATATCGGTCATCAATGCAAAGGAGTGCGGCGAGTTGGGCTCCAGCCGAGTGTCCACCTACGATGATCGATTCGGGGTTGCCACCGTGCGAAGCGATCTCGCGGTGTACCCAATGAATCGCGCTTGCAACATCCTCGATAAGCACTTCCATCGAGACATCCGGGAGCAGTCGGTAATTACAAGCGACAAAGAGATATCCTTTTTCGGTGAAATACTTTGGTTTGATCGCAACATCGGATTTGTCGCCTGTTTGCCATCCACCTCCGTGGATCCAAAACACCACAGGTAAATTCGCCGAGTTTTTGGTGCTTGTGTTTTTATAGATGTCCAAAACATGCCTCGGATGGCCATCGGGCAAATAGGGCACATCTTTCTGTAGCGACTGGGCTTGAACAAACGAAGCGAAAGTGACAAGAAAGATAAGTCCGAACCAAAATTGCATGATCAGGTTCCTTAGACCTTAGGTGTGCTGAAGGTAGCAAAGCCAATGTCGCACAGAAATCTCGACGGGTCGCTAGGATCCGGTTTGACATCGAGGCGACGATCGGTTTGTGCTAGGGATAAGTTGGATG
>JBJSXX010000163.1:0-3294 GCA_046086605.1 Pirellula sp.
TAGGTTTCGGTCCGGGCCTTCACGCCGAAGCCATGCTGCTTGAGCGCGTTTGATACTCAGTCCAAACTTACGGGCCTGGAGACCCGGACTACGTTTCGAATGATCCGTAGGGCGGGGCTCCGACCCGCACGTCGCTATTCAGATAAACCACCGCCGGGCCTGGAGACCCGGACTACGTTTCGAGTGATCCGTAGGGCGGGGCTCCGACCCGCACGTCGCTATTCAGATAAACCATCGCCGGGCCTGGAGACCCGGACTACGTTTCGAATGATCCGTAGGGCGGGGCTCCGACCCGCACGTCGCTATCTTGTCAAACCACAGAAAGCTCCCGAAAGGCAGTTCTCCCACTAGCACAAGCACGATGAACCCCCTCTTGGTTTTCATCAGCGTTCATCAGTGTCCATCAGCGGTTCGGGCGAGACGATCCTGCCCGAGCATTTAGGCAATGAAGGCACCATCGAACGCTTCAAACGAGAAGTATCAACACTGCTGCAACTGAAGCATTATCTTAAGGCATTTGCGGCGAACGAATTCGGTCTTGGAACGACCAGAAATTTCATAGGACGGTCGATCAAACCCCATCAAAAGATCCGTTAGTATATAATACAGATCAAAATTACTCCCAAAGAGCCCCAGGCTTCCATTGACCCCAATCAGAATAAGAGAGTAGGAAACATGAGTCGATCGCATCTTTTCCGTGGTCTCAGACGCATAGCACAAACGGCCTTCTTTGCCGAACAAGCCAATGTGAGTTCCAAGGAAGCAATCGAATTGATTAGCAGGCGAGATTTGCTAAGACGCACCGGTGCAGCCGCAGCAGCAGGGGCTTGCATGTCCCAATCGATCGCGACCCCAGTTGCTCACGCACAATCCAAGAAAACGAATCTCTCGGTTGGAATCGTCGGCGGAGGACTAGCCGGGCTTTTAGCTGCCCGAACTCTGAGGCGGGCTGGAGCCAAAGTGACTCTCTATGAAGGAGCAAGCATCCTTGGCGGGCGAGTTCAATCACTAAGGGGCGTTTTTCCAAACCAGATCGCAGAGCTAGGCGGAGAACTCATCGATAACCCCCATAAGACCATGTTGGGCTTGGCTCGTGAATTCAATCTTCAAGTCGAAGATGTCAACAAGTCTGATGGTGATGTTTTTTACTACTTTTTTGGTCAACATTACTCCGAAGCGGATGTGGTCGATGAGTTTCGCGAATTCACCTCGACGATTCGGGGAGACCTACGAGGAATTTCCAATGAGGTATCCGCCAACGGTTACACTGCGAACGATCGTCGCCAAGATTTGATCTCATTGCAAGATTACCTCGATGGTCGAAATTCGACCGGAACGTCTGCTGGACAATTGCTGCGAGAGGTGATTCGAGTAGCCTACACCATCGAGTACGGACTAGAGCCATTCGACCAAAGCTCGATTAACTTCTTACACTTCATTCATGCCGATAATCGCTCCGCGTTCAAACCGTTTGGTATTTTTAGCGACGAAAGATATCACCTCTCTGGCGGTAATGATCAAATAGTTCAGCGACTAGCTACTGAGCTATCATCGGTTCTAGAGTTCGGACGTAGGCTCGTTCGTGTCAGTAGGCTCTCCGATGGCAGAATCTCATTGACCTTCGATGGCAATGGTACTGTCTCCCGCATCCACGACCGAGTCATTCTTGCTATTCCGTTTACCACCTTAAGAAACGTTGATCTTCAAGCATCGCTCGATCTACCGGCATGGAAGACCAATGCAATTGCGAATTTTTCAATCGGGTCGAATACCAAACAAATGGTCGGATTTGTTGGGCGACCTTGGGCGGATATCGGGTCTAATGGTGCATCCTACAGCGATTTAGATGGCTTGCAAAACACCTGGGAGACCAACCGTTCGCGTAGCACTGCTGAAAATGCAGTCTTAACGAATTACTCTGGAGGACTACAGGCCTTGATGGTCAATTCGCAAGCACCACAACAAGAGGCCACCTCATTTCTGGACTCTTTGGACAAGGTTTACCCCGGATCCAAGGCACGTGCGATGAGGAATCAAAATCAAGTTGTTACAGCTATAGCCCACTGGAGTTCCAACCCATGGGTTCGTGGCGGATACACTTGCTATCGTCCTGGGGATTTCACCACGATAGCAGGATTGGAGGGTAAGCCGATCGGCAATCTGTATTTTGCAGGTGAACACACGGATTCGTTCTACAGTGCACAAGGATTCATGGAAGGAGCGTGTCTGTCGGGCTTAAGGGCCGCCTCAGAGATCTTTTCCTAGTACAAAATTTGAAGTTTCTGACTCCGGTGCAAAAGCCGAATATAGCCAGCCTACTCATGGCCGGTGGCGTACTTTGGCTTGGGCAACGTAGGTACTTTTGCAACCTCCTCAAGCAGAACGTCGACCCCTTTTTCTAGCTGCTTGTCGATGCCCGCCGGAAGCTCGCCAGGTGCAGGCCAGATCACAAAATCCGGCTCAGCTCCGTGAAGCTCCATGTCGCTTCCATCGCGAATCGAAAACCAACCCCTGAACGGAGCCCTTAACACCCCGATGTCATTTACCCTGGCAACCCCAGTACTAACAACTCCACCGGCAGTTTGTACACCGACCAATTTCCCTCGCCCTAATACTTTGATCGCATGACTAAATATCTCTGCATTGCTGTAGCTGTTTTGATTGCACAAAACAACGATCGGTTTTGACCAAGTTGCGTAAATCATCCGATCGTGCGGATATCCAGTCCCACCGCCCCTTGGTACCGTGATCGCATGCTTTGGCTGAGTCAACGAAGTCAGCAAGTGGTCTGTTGTCGAACCACCTCCGTTGTCCCGAACATCAATCACCAATCCCTCCTTGCCATACCCTACGTTGTAAAGCTGCTGCTCGAACTCTAAAAAGCTCGACTCATCCATGGCTTGGATATGCAAGTATCCTAATTTTCCATTGGAAAGTTTTTCAACCATCTGACGGTTGCTTTCCAACCATTGCTCATAAAGCAGAGGACGCAGGCGGCCGTAGGGGATTGGACGCAGCGAAACATTGAGTTCCTCACTTCCGTCGTCTTTCGCCCTCTGAACTACCAGTTGAATATCGCGATCCAAGGGGCCGTTAAGCACCTGAGTCAGATCCATCGACGGATCCACCCGCGTACCATCGATACTTAAAATGATATCGCCGGCTTTGAGACGACTCTTGGATTTATCGCTCGGACTCTCTGGCAACACGTCGCGAACCTTCAGCCCCGGGCCAAGGTGGCTCGGATCAAATCGAGCACCAAGATGAGCCGTTGGATGCTCGCGTTTCCGTGGT
>JBJSXX010000164.1:0-5884 GCA_046086605.1 Pirellula sp.
GTTTCCGGTTAAGATTGGAGTATTGAGGTCAGTCTCGTATGCCCAGTCAACAATCTTAACCACTCCGCTGAGATTGCTTGGGATATCGACCTGTACCCAACCATAGCGGTAATCGGAGAGGTTGAATCTTTCTCTGACACCCAAATATTGCGCACCTGGTGAAGATGGGGTTGTCAGAGTTGAATTCGTAGAGTAGCGCGCAAAAACCTTCGGAATCGCAGCCGACGAGTAGCCACCCCAAAATGCTGAGCCATTTACCGAAGAACTCAAGCTATAGAGCCTTGCGTCGAATGATATTCCAGGTATCGATATTTCCGAACGGATAATATGTGGATAGATCCTGAAAATCGGTTCATTACCGGATGGAGTAGGGTCAAAACCGTAGTCAAAACTATAAAGGTTACCGCTTCCAAAAATATTCACATCAACTGGACTCCCATTCTGCGGAACGGTTAGATTCTGAATCCCGCTGTAGGTCACTCCTGCAGATGCACTCGATAAGGATGCGTTTCCCGCTACGGAAGCCGCACTTCCGGCAAGCAAATAACTGAAGAGTCTACGGTTGAAGGCCTCATTTCGCAATCGTGACGCGAGGGCGACTCGCCCGCGACGATTTTTTCTGGCCTCGACGTTGGCAAAACGCTCAGCGGGCCTAGCATCGTTCTTCCCGGACACTGGCATGGACGCGGTATATAATCCCGCGTCGGCTTTCGATACTGTCATCACTCAAACACCTTTCTTGAGTTCACGGGCGGTCTTGGTTTCTGGCAACACCGCGGGATCCCTCTCAAAAACTAGAGACTGAAAATTGCGTCATCCTGACAAAACAACTCCCTCTACCTATATAAAACACTTTTTGGTCCCCCAACTGCGCCCTGATTTTGGTGCATTCTCAAAAAACGTCCGAAATAGCCATCGGGAACACTTTCGAGGGGCTCAGTTGAGCCCCGATTTTTAAAGATTTTCTTGCTTTTTTGACGCAGGTTTAGCACTGGCAAAAAGGGACTCCTGGCACCCAAAAAACTCTTTTCAACTCCGCGCCGTCACTCCAAAGATCGCGTTACCGAATGCAAGTGCCCCCTGTTCCGCCGTCACCAAGAAGCTAACGTGGCCACCAAGACGCGTCGAAGTGAAAAAACTCGCTCTAGATAAGCGATTGGCCAAAAAAATCACTCGCAAAACATTCCCGCGTAAACACTTACGTCATGGGGCCCGAAGATTCAGGCGGGTGTCGCATTCTAGAAACCTTGAACCGGGATCGCTTGGGCAAAGCCTCGCACCCATACGCCTTGGCCTGGAACCAACCGTACGAGCCTAAAGTCAGGCAGGCTCACAAGCATACTAATCGTTGGTCCAAACCGCTCTTGCATCTTCTCAAAGACAACCTTGGCCGTACTCTCCTGGCGTTCGATAATCGATACCTCACACGTGTAGCTTACCCGCTTGCGAGCAAACACATTGACCGAGTCTTTTTCGTCGGCGATGAACATCACGTGGCATTGTCCGGTCGTGAGCAAATTCGAAGTGTGCTTGGCAAGTCCGCTGATCAGCACATAGAACGCACCTGCATGTTCGACAAAAGGTGCGTAGCTAGCGTTCGGTTCACCTTGTTCCGAGACGGTCGAAAGAATCACTGTCTTTGCGTGACCTACAAACTCACGAACCTCAAATGCGATGTCATTGGATGCTGTCATGTCGGCTTTAGCTTTCTTATTTTGGATTCTCAGAAATTATTGTGAATAGGAGTATACGCTACCGGCACTCTTCCTGCTCCTGCTCGTGCACGTAACCGAAGCCCTTCCGATAGAGTATGGGCGACACCGTTGCATTTCGATTACGATCATAAGCAGCGTTTCACTGAGCACGAGGACCTCAAGGCTCTGTGCTCTCTGCGACTCTGTGTTTCAAAAAGATTTATTCAGGAATCTTTGAGCGTATGGGCTCCATCCCGCATCTCCGCGCCGAAAACGATTAGCGAACGGCCGGTATCCTAAATTTTCCCCCACAATAAATCCCGAAGAGCTTTTGTATTCCTGCGAAATATCTAATCTTGTAAATCAGCGATCCAAGTCTCGACGTCGGCATCGCTGGGCATCCGCCAGTCCCCGCGTGGCGAAAGCGATACGCTCCCGACCTTGGGCCCGTCGGGCACGCAAGACCGCTTGTATTGCGAAGCGAAAAATCGCCGAAGGAATACCTTAAGCGTCTCGCGAATCTCGGCGGATTCGTATTTGCGATCGAACTTGGCATGTTCAGCCAACAGCAAAATCTTCGATGGGCTCGAGCCCCCACGCACCAAATGGTACAGAAAAAAGTCGTGCAACTCGTAAGGGCCGATCGTATCCTCGGTCGTCTGCATGATGCTCTGATCAGAGCTCAACGGAAGCAATTCAGGGGTGATCGGAGTTTCGACGATATCGATGAGTATCTTGCGGACCGGTTCTGTTGCGATGTGCTCGGCCACGTACCGCACTAGGAATCGAACCAGTGTTTTAGGCACCGATCCATTGACGTTGTACATCGACATGTGGTCGGCATTGTAAGTGCACCAGCCCAGCGCCAATTCCGACATGTCGCCGGTACCGAGCACAAACCCACGATTCATCAAGAGCATCGTACGCATTCGAGCTTGGACGTTCTCGAAGACCAAATCGTGTCGTTTGTCGGCGGGCAACTTTTCTAGTTTCGATTGCAAGGCGACCGAATCGAGTTTGTCGAGCGAGACACCAAAAGGCTTGTGCCCCAAACTCCGGAACGTTTCCAAGCAGTTTTCACGGATGTCGATTTCTTGAGAGGTAACCCCCAGATGTTTCATCAGTTCGACTGCGTTGGATTTGGACGCTTTGGTCGTTCCAAAACCGGGCATGGTCATGCCGATGATCCGAGATGCCGGCCAGCCCATCTTTTGGCACATCTGGACGGCGACCATCAACGCCAAGGTGCTATCGAGGCCTCCAGAGACACCGATACTCAGAGGTGTATTTTCGGGCATGAGCCCGACTCGCTTGGCCAATGCCGCGCATTGGATCTCGAAGATCTCCGCGCAGCGTTCGTGAAGATGCTCTTTGGAGGCTGGAACAAAAGGATGAGGATCCACGTGCCTCAAGATAGGTCCCGTGGACTCTGCAAGTTCGAAGGCCACGATGCGATAATCCAGGGAGCTGCGATCGGCCCGCTGATGCATGGTCTGAAAGGCGCGACGGTCCCGATCCAATTTTTCTAGGTCGATATCCGCACTGATCGAGCTAACGGTTGCTGAGCTGGTTTTGTTTGAGTCGATCGGTAGTCCCGTTCCAACCCGTTTGGACTCGCCGAGCATCGATCCATTTTCTGCGATCAAACAGTGCCCGCCAAAGACCAAGTCGGTGGTGCTCTCGGTCGGGCCTGCGCTGCTGTAGGCATACGCGGCGATGCACTTGCCAGACTGCATGGTCACCAACTGCTTGCGATAATTCGCCTTGGCAATCGTCTCGTTGCTTGCCGAGAGATTTACAAGGACGTTTGCACCGGCGAGAGCTTGCTCACTGCTAGGCGGGATCGGTACCCAAAGATCTTCGCAAATCTCGATCCCAACGGTCGCTTTGCCGCATCGGAAAAGCAAATCCGTTCCAAAGGGGATTTGGCCGATCCCATCGAGTTCGACCGAATCGAAATCGGCTTCGGCCCCCGAGGTAAACCAGCGAGCTTCGTAAAACTCGCTGTAGTTGGGAAGATGCGTTTTAGGAACGAATCCCAAAACCGAACCGCTGCCGAGCACGGCTGCGACGTTGTAGAGCCGTCCGCCGACGGCTAGCGGCAGTCCAAGAACTACCAATTGCTGGCCGACTTGAACAGTCAAGTCTTTGAGAGATTCCAAGCAGCTCTCAAGCAATCGATCTTGCAAAAACAACTCACCGCACGTGTAGCCGCTTAAACACAACTCAGGCAAAAGTACAATATCCGACGACTCGACAGACGCGATCGCTTGCTGGATCTGCGCAGCATTACTCTTGGGATTCCCGACGTGTGTTGTTGTCGAGAGGGCAGTGATTCGAAGAAAGCCGTGTGGATGCATGATGCGTCAGGGGTTGCTCGATTAGCGCGTCGGACTGCGGTGAAAGTGGACATGCTTCCACTTGCCACTTTGTTTGTGCCAAATTCGGGTTTCTTCCATAGCAACCGTCGTCGGTTTGCCATCAGCGATCTTTTGAGTCAAGCGAACATAGGCAATCACCGCCACATCGCCCATAACGCGAATATGAGGGGCTACGATGGTGGATTGAACAGGATTCGAACCGCTTGGAAGATTAAAGTAGTATTGATGGAAATCCAAGCCGTCGACCAGGTTGCCCATCGCCTCAGGCTCAAAACACGTCAGGCTCGGGCAGCAAAGGTCTTTGTAGGTATCCCAATCCCCACGGGTAATCGAGACCAAGAGTCGTTGGGTCAAATCTAAGATCGTATCCCGATCGGCAGGTGTAGCCATCGCGGCAGGTTCCTCAATCTTCAATGCTAAATGCTAGCGGCATACCCTAGTCGACCGTTCAACCTGGGATTCTCGCTCGAATTCTGTTACTATGATAACCCAGCAGAGCAGCTTGCCGTAGCCACACGATAGCCAGCGAAGCGATATTCCGGCCTGTTATCCCTGCAGATAGCCGAACAATAGTTCGTCGAGCGTTACAACTGACACAACCGGTAGGAGTTTTACCTTTTTGTCCCTTGCACAAGAATCGCCAAGACTGGCCTTGGATGCCGGTACGCTGCTTCTGAATCTTGGTGCAAATGACCCTGGATGCAAGCGACAATTGGACGCTTGGTTTGGATCCGGTGTCTGGACCTGGGATCACCGAGTCTTGCAATGGCGAGCCGATGCTTACCACTACCGAGCCATCCGCAGCGTTCTTGCGAGCACCCCAACGGGGATCATCGATCAGGTTCCGCCAATCGATTCGACTTCGCCGAGCGTTGTAGTTTGTTTTTCGTCAGAGAGTAAGCTACCGACGCTCCGGCCCGAGCAACAACAGGCCCTTGATGCTTGGTCTACCACACGAAATGGCGTTGTCGTTATGCCCACGGGTACGGGCAAGACCGAGGTGGCCCTTTCGATCATTGCCAAGCGATGCTTGCCGACGCTGGTCGTCGCACCGGTTCGGGATCTGATGTACCAGTGGCATCGCAGGATCCTTCGGGGACTTGGTATCGATGCGGGCATCCTCGGTGACCAACGGCATAACCTTCGTCCCGTGACGGTCACGACGTATGCCAGCGCATGCATCCATGCAGCCGAGTTGGGATCTCGCTTCGGGCTGTTGGTCTTTGACGAATGCCATCACTTGACCGGCCCCATTCGTGCCGATGCAGCGCGATGTTCGATTGCCCAAGAGCGATTAGGTTTAACAGCGACTTTGAACATCAACTCGCGTGAACTCGAGACGCTCATCGGATCGGTGGTCTATGAACTTGGCTTGCAAGATGTCAAAGGAAGTACTCTGGCCGATTACGATGTGATTCGTATTCCGGTTTCACTCGGCAGTAGCGAGCGAGTTCGCTACAAAGACCTTTCGCGGCAAATCGCTCAGTATGTGCACGAACGTAGGGAGCAGGAGCCTGGATTCCAGTGGAAGGATTTGTGCAGTGAGGCAGCCACCGGAAGCCAAGCGGCAAGGATCATGCGTTTGTATCGCGAGAAGGAATCGATCGAGGATCGGGCCATCGAGAAACTCAGTGTCCTGGAGGATCTTTTTCGACTCCATTTAGGCGCGCCGATGATCATCTTCACCGGTTCGAATGCGATGGCACGCCAAGTTTCGACGCGATTCCTGGTTCCTTGTTTGCTAAGCCACTGCGGGAAATCCGAACGGCTCGATTACCTCGAAGGCCTCCGTGACGGGGTCTATCCAGC
>JBJSXX010000165.1:0-3790 GCA_046086605.1 Pirellula sp.
ATCGCGGCACCAACATAGCTCGATGCATCCTGAACGACCAAAGGAATCGAGATCGATCGGGCGATGGCTCCAAAATACTCGACTGTCCGATCGCCGCCCAGGGACGTTGCAACAGGAGGGATCGCCATGACGCCACTTGCTCCGAGCTCTTGGGCATGCCCTGCAAACTCGATCGCTTCATGGATGCTCTCAGCGCCAACACTGATGATGACCAAGCCTCGACCGCATGCGAACTTGCACACGTGCTCTGCAAGCTCCTTGCGACGGTGGTAGCCTAGCCGCAAGACCTCACTGACCATAGCGACAACCACCCCATCTGCCCCGGTTTGAAAGGCCCAGTCGACTTGCTTTTGAAGCGTTGGAACATCGATCGCTTCGCCTTGGGTGAGCGGAGTGTGCAGTACCGGTAAGACACCTTGAAGGGAGTTTGTCATGCTACCAATCTCCAACGCTGCCGTCGCTGTAAAAAACCCTTTGAAGGAGTTCTTGTTCAAAGGGATGTTTTTTGATCTGCTCTTCGTCAATCGAGACCCCAAGTCCTGGAAGTTCGTTTGGAGTCACTGTGCGGGTGGTTTTATCGAGCCGAAAACCCTCCTGGACGATGTCGGCTCGCCAAGGTACATCGTTATGAACCGATTCGCAGATGATGTAGCTAGGTTGCGAGAACCCGAATTCGATCGATGCTGCGGTGCTCACAGGCCCTTGTGGATTATGGGGTGCCAGCGCGATTCGGTAAGCGTCGGCAAGTGCCGCGATGCGGCGAGCTTCGGTAAACCCACCGCAATGCGTGATATCCATCTGTGAGATCTCGCAAGCCTTAGCGGCAAACAAATCCCGAAAAGCGGCCAAGTGCGTTAGCCTTTCTCCCGTGGCAATAGGTGTACTAACCGCTGCGTTGATCGCTGAGAGTCCCTCGATACTCTCCGGCCAACAAGGCTCTTCGAGGAAATACAAACCGAAGGGTTCTAAGGCTTTTGCAAACTGCATTCCCATGGCGGGAGATGGACGAGCATGGCAATCGACCATGATATCGATGTTGTCTCCCACCGCGTTTCGCATGGCCTCGACGCATGCTGCAGCGGACTTGATGGGGCGAAGCCCTTCGATAGGCATCGTTGGAGGAACGGCCATCGATTTAAATGCGGAGAATCCTTCCGAGACAGCCTGCTGGGCAAGTTCTGCAAAGCGCTTAGCATTGTCGACCGGGGTTTCGTAGAAGGCCGTCATATCGCCTCCACCGAGATGGCAATACAGTCGGATCGAATCGCGAACCGCTCCACCCCAAAGCTTATGGCAAGGAACCTGATGGATTTTTCCGAGGATATCCCAAAGAGCGATATCAATTCCGGCGATCGCCGTCGAGCGAACGATCCCATTGCCGTGCCAGAAATGTTGTCGCCACATCATTTGCCAAAGATGCTCGATGCGAGTGGGATCTTGGCCGATGAGCAATTGCGAAAGATCCTCGATCGCACCGACAACGCTGCGTGTATGCCATTCCAAAGTGGCTTCCCCCCACCCGAAGAGCCCAGGTACATCGGTGAGCACTTTGACAAAGATCCAATTTCGCATCCGAGCATGACAGACGAGCGATTCAATGCGCGTTATTTTCATGGGGTTTCATCAAGGAAGTCAAGATAAAACGGGCTTTTGAGTAACTATGGTAATGCAAGCATTGTAGCTTCTTTTACCCATGACGTTGGGCTTGACGCAAAACCCCCTATTTTGACATCCTCCCAGTCCGCTCGAACAAGCAACTTATCGATAGACCTAAAGAACAAGCTCCTTCATGAAATCGTTTTGGAACGCGATTCGCGATTCGCTTCACCACGCTCCAGCCTTGGTGCTTGCAACTCTCTGCTCGGTAGGGATCGCATTTTTATGGGGCTCGAATATCGGTGCTTTGTATCCGGTCGTCGAGATGACCCTTAACGGGGAATCGATTCAATCATGGCTTGAAAAAGGAGCCAAAACGGCTGACACCGAAGTGCAATCGTTGCAACAGCAACTAGCCGTTGCACCTCCAAATCTGACTCAAGACGAACGAAATGGTTTAGAGCGTCGAGTTTCCCAAGCGACCCGAACCCGAGAATACAAATTATGGTTAGTCTCATGGGCTGATCGTATTTTGCCAAGAAATCCATTTCAGACCATTTGTTGGATAATGGGTTTGCTAATGGTCTCAACGCTTATCAAGCATGCGCTGATGCTCACCAACGAACTGCTCATCGGACACGTATCGACAAGCATCGTACGGGATCTTCGGATGAGAGTCTTCGATTCAGCCTTGGCAATGGATCGCAAAACCTATCAAGCTTACGGAACCAGCGGTCTATTAGCTGCCATCACAGCCGCAGCCGACGGGCTAACGGCGGGCTTAATCCAGCTCTTTGGCGCAGCGATTCGGGAACCTCTTCGCATCGCTTCATGCTTGATCATGGCCAGCTTGATCAATTGGCGTTTGCTCTTGCTATCGCTTGTGCTCGCCCCGTTGCTTGTTGCGATCGTCGTTTTCTTTAACCGCAGAATCCGACGGGCAGCTTCGGGAATCCTAAGCCGCAACGCAGGGTTTCATGAAGTCCTTTTGGAAGCACTCGGGAATATCTTCACTGTCCAGGCCTTCACGATGGAGCCTTACGAACGTGAGCGTTTCCGCCAATGCACCAAGGACATGAAGCGCGTGCAACTGAAGATGGTGTTTTGGACTGGGGTTGGCAAACCTTTTACTGAGTTGATCGGCGTGGCGATGGTTGCAATCACCGTTTGCGCGGGGGCTTATCTGGTCGTCAACAAACAAACCCATTTGCTGTTTCTCAAGGTTTGCGACACCCCGATGTCGGTGACGGATTTGCTCATATTCTTTGGTCTATTGATCGGTGCGAGCGACCCACTGCGCAAACTATCGGGCGTCTCGGTGATGATTTATCAAGGCATGGTCTCTTCGGAACTCCTCTACGGGATCCTCAATGCCAAACCGGTTTTACCGGAGCCTGCCGAACCCAAAAAACTTTTGGGACGCCATCACCAACTGAGTCTCAAGAATGTGAGCTTCCACTACCATCCCAACCAGCCGGTACTCTCGGATGTTTCGCTCGAAATTCCCTTCGGCAAAACCGTTGCTCTCTTGGGCTCGAATGGGAGTGGCAAATCAACGTTGATCCAGTTGCTGTGTCGTTACTACGACCCAATTGCCGGATCGATCCAGCTCGATGATATCGATTTGAAAGACCTTGCGCTCGCCGATATCCGCAATCGGATCACCTTGGTCAGTCAGAGCACGGAGCTATTTAATCGCAGCGTGTTCGAAAACATTCAGTATGGCAGTCCCCATGCGAGCAAAGAGGAAGTCGAGATCGCGGCTCGACTGGCCCACGCGCATGAGTTCATCACCCAATCGCTCGCAGACGGCTACAACACCATGGTTGGACAAGGTGGCCAAAAGCTCAGCGGTGGGCAGCGGCAGCGCATCGCACTTGCCAGAGCGATCCTTCGCAAGCCTGAGATACTCATCCTCGATGAGTCAACAAGTCAGATCGATATGGCCAGCGAGATTCAGATCCGCGAGACGCTTCAGGCCATGAAAGGCCAGATGACGATCCTAATTATCACTCACCGCGAGGCTCTCATCGCACTGGCCGACGAGGTCTATAACATGCAAGCTGGAGTGCTGGTTCTAGCCCAGAGACCAACCTTTGAATTGGATGCAAAAGCTGCCTAAACACAAGCGATCCCCAAATTGTCAAACGGCTGTCCTCAGCCGTTAAATTGTAGAACGGCTGTCCTCAGCTCT